>NZ_CP017561.2:2848500-3165000 GCF_001865575.2 Paraburkholderia sprentiae WSM5005 | reverse complement strand
CCATAGCAAACTCCGAATACCGAAGAGTGCAATCACGGGAGACAGACATCGGGTGCTAACGTCCGGTGTCAAGAGGGAAACAACCCAGACCGCCAGCTAAGGTCCCCAAATATGGCTAAGTGGGAAACGAAGTGGGAAGGCTAAAACAGTCAGGAGGTTGGCTTAGAAGCAGCCATCCTTTAAAGAAAGCGTAATAGCTCACTGATCGAGTCGTCCTGCGCGGAAGATGTAACGGGGCTAAGCCATATACCGAAGCTGCGGATGCACATTTATGTGCATGGTAGGAGAGCGTTCCGTAAGCCTGCGAAGGTGCACTGGAAAGTGTGCTGGAGGTATCGGAAGTGCGAATGCTGACATGAGTAGCGATAAAGGGGGTGAAAGGCCCCCTCGCCGTAAGCCCAAGGTTTCCTACGCAACGTTCATCGGCGTAGGGTGAGTCGGCCCCTAAGGCGAGGCAGAAATGCGTAGCTGATGGGAAGCAGATTAATATTTCTGCACCATTGTGAAATGCGATGGGGGGACGGATCGCGGAAGGTTGTCCGGGTGTTGGAAGTCCCGGTCGCTGCATTGAAGAGGGTGCTTTGGCAAATCCGGGCACAGGACTCAAGGGTGTGGCGCGAGCTTCTTCGGAAGCGAAGCAACTGGAAGGGGTTCCAGGAAAAGCCTCTAAGCTTCAGTTTCACAGTGACCGTACCGCAAACCGACACAGGTGGGCGAGATGAGTATTCTAAGGCGCTTGAGAGAACTCGGGAGAAGGAACTCGGCAAATTGGTACCGTAACTTCGGGATAAGGTACGCCCTGCTAGCCTGACTGGCCTGCGCCAGAAGGGTGAAGGGGTTGCAATAAACTGGTGGCTGCGACTGTTTAATAAAAACACAGCACTCTGCAAACACGAAAGTGGACGTATAGGGTGTGACGCCTGCCCGGTGCCGGAAGATTAAATGATGGGGTGCAAGCTCCTGATTGAAGTCCCGGTAAACGGCGGCCGTAACTATAACGGTCCTAAGGTAGCGAAATTCCTTGTCGGGTAAGTTCCGACCTGCACGAATGGCGTAACGATGGCCACACTGTCTCCTCCCGAGACTCAGCGAAGTTGAAGTGTTTGTGATGATGCAATCTCCCCGCGGCTAGACGGAAAGACCCCATGAACCTTTACTGTAGCTTTGCATTGGACTTTGAACCGGTCTGTGTAGGATAGGTGGGAGGCTGTGAAGCGTGGACGCCAGTCTGCGTGGAGCCGACCTTGAAATACCACCCTGATCTGTTTGAGGTTCTAACCCTGGTCCGTGATCCGGATCGGGGACAGTGCATGGTAGGCAGTTTGACTGGGGCGGTCTCCTCCCAAAGTGTAACGGAGGAGTACGAAGGTACGCTAGGTACGGTCGGAAATCGTGCTGATAGTGCAATGGCATAAGCGTGCTTGACTGTGAGACTGACAAGTCGAACAGGTGCGAAAGCAGGTCATAGTGATCCGGTGGTTCTGTATGGAAGGGCCATCGCTCAACGGATAAAAGGTACTCTGGGGATAACAGGCTGATACCGCCCAAGAGTTCATATCGACGGCGGTGTTTGGCACCTCGATGTCGGCTCATCTCATCCTGGGGCTGTAGCCGGTCCCAAGGGTATGGCTGTTCGCCATTTAAAGAGGTACGTGAGCTGGGTTTAAAACGTCGTGAGACAGTTTGGTCCCTATCTGCCGTGGGCGCTGGATATTTGAAGGGGGCTGCTCCTAGTACGAGAGGACCGGAGTGGACGAACCTCTGGTGTACCGGTTGTCACGCCAGTGGCATCGCCGGGTAGCTATGTTCGGAAGAGATAACCGCTGAAAGCATCTAAGCGGGAAACTCGCCTTAAGATGAGATATCCCCGGGGCTTCGAGCCCCTTGAAGGGTCGTTCAAGACCAGGACGTTGATAGGTCAGGTGTGCACGTACAGTAATGTACTGAGCTAACTGATACTAATTGCCCGTAAGGCTTGATCCTATAACCGGTGTGTGCCGGCAGCCGTTAGCGCTTGAGCGCTTATGGATGCCCCACCCTGCGCAAGGCGCAGGGTCTTATGCAGACCCCACACGGTTGAGACCGGTGTTGTGCCAGAAACACCACAACCCCCCACACGAATCCCTTACGCTTCTTCCCGATTGGCTGTGGCGCGCCCGGCTGGCTCCAGCCCCGCGACGCAGCAACCCGTCATGCCTGATGACCATAGCGAGTCGGTCCCACCCCTTCCCATCCCGAACAGGACCGTGAAACGACTCCACGCCGATGATAGTGCGGATTGCCCGTGTGAAAGTAGGTAATCGTCAGGCTCCCCAGCACCTCAGAAACCCCACCCGCCGCGGTGGGGTTTTTGCGTTTACGCGGCCGTCACCGGAAGAAGCCAGGTTTTCCGTGACGAGCTGACTTTCTTCTGTCCAGCCTGCTGCTTCGCTATCATTTCCTTCACGCAGGCGGCCGGCTCAAACCCGAGTCGCAGGCCTCCGCCGCGCAAGCGCGGCCAGCACCCAGACAGAAATGGGTGAGAGCGTACCTCGGGCCGTGCAGTCCGGTCGCCAGGCTTGCACTCAAGCACGGGGCAGCGCCAACCTGCTGCGCAAATGGACCCGGCTACACATCCGCAGCGCCTGGCAGACACGTCGCTACAGCCGGCGCCGGGTTGCCGCCGCATGCGTTCCGGTAGCCGGGGTCGCCAGTCACGAAGCGGTGAATTGCACCCGAGCCTGCAAGGGCACACCGGCGCGCACCCCAGCCCGGACGCGATCTACGCGATGGCTTCCGGGCTGGTTGACAGTGCAGATCCCCAACGGCGTCATCCTCAGGCTTGAATGCAGCCGCAATGACGCACTGTTGCTATCGGCAATGATCGAAACGCTGGGGCGGTGCGAGGTCTCCGCTATACCATGAGCTGAAAGCTTATGCTCATGCCGATGCCGTTGATTTCCCCAAAGACATCAACCGTCCTACAGCCATCGTCGAGCAATCGATGGAGCTCGATCCCTTCGCGCGGACAGTGCGGAGCGGCCCGCTGTGTGCCGGCACTGACGGTCATTCGTGTCCGTCCCGGCCGATGATTGCTCCTCCCAGGCAAGGCGAGGGAACAGTACAGATCGGATGCTCATCCGCCATCCGCCTCAATGCTTCACAACTCTCTACTTCGTCTGCGCCAGAAACTTCTGCGCCAGCCGAACCCAATACGTCGACCCCACTGGCAAGAGCTCGTCGTTGAAGTCATAACTCGCGTTGTGCAGCATGCACGGGCCCGCGCCGTGGCCGGCTTCGCGGTGGCCACCATCGCCGTTGCCCAGGAACGCATAGCAACCGGGTTTCGCCAGCAGCATGAACGAAAAATCCTCGGCACCCATGGTCGGTTCAACTGCGTCATCGACATTTTCCGCGCCCACCACCTCTTTCATGACCGACGCCGCAAAACGCGCTTCCTCGCTGCTATTGATCGTCGGCGGATAGTTCCGATGGAAGTGAATCTGGACGGAGCAATCGTATGCGTCGGCTGTGCTCTGCGCGATCTTGCGCATGCGTGACTCGATCAGGTCTAGCGTTTCGACAGTGAAGGTCCGCACGGTCCCAGCGATCCATGCGTCATCCGGCACGATGTTGACCGCATCGCCGGCATGGATCTGCGTAATCGACAACACCGCGGTATCCAGCGGCTTTTTGTTTCGCGTGATGATGCTTTGCAGCCCGCTAGCAATTTGCACTGCCGTAAAGACCGGATCGCGGCCATTGTGCGGCAGCGCCGCATGCGAGCCGACGCCCTTGATTTCGATGCGAAATTCATTGCTCGACGCCATAATCGGACCTTCAGTCACACCGAAGTGGCCCGCCGGCATGCCCGGCCAGTTGTGAATGCCGAATACGGCGTCGACGGGGAATCTGGTGAACAAGCCGTCGTCCATCATCGCCTTCGCGCCGGCGCCACCTTCCTCGGCCGGCTGGAAAATGAACACGATCGTGCCGTCGAAATCACCATGTTTGGCCAGATAGTGCGCGGCGCCGAGCAGCATCGCCGTATGTCCGTCATGGCCGCACGCGTGCATCTTGCCGACGTTTGTCGAGCGATGATCGAAGCTGTTGAGTTCCTGGATCGGCAGCGCATCCATGTCGGCGCGCAGACCAATCGCGCGCGACCCGTTGCCGCGTTTCAATACGCCGACCACGCCGGTTTTACCCAAACCACGATGAGTTTCGATGCCCCAGGACTCGAGCGAACGCGCCACGAGATCGGCAGTCGCCGTCTCTTCGTAGCGCAGCTCCGGATGGGCATGGATGGTTCGTCGAAGGGTTTGCATTTCGCCGCGAGCGGCCTGAATTTCGGGGATGAGTTTCATGATGGAATGATTAGGCGGTGGTGCTTGGCTAGCGTGAGATCGCTGTGGACCAGATTGGCCCGGGCACTTCGGATAATTCATTCTACGCCGAAGGCATTGTTGGCGGCACCATCCAGGTCGGCCGTCTATTGACGTAATAAAATTCCATTTCCCGACCGCTGACTGCTCGCCAGGACAAATCGCCCATGAACGTTCCGACCGAATTCGTGCGTGCCGTGTGCCCGCACGATTGCCCAGACACCTGCGCGATGCGCGTGACCGTCGACAACGGACGGGCGATCAAGGTGGTCGGGGATCCCGACCATCCACCGACTCAGGGCGTGTTGTGCACGAAGGTCAGCCGCTACGCGGAGCGTGTGTACCATCCAAACCGATTGACGACGCCGATGAAGCGCGTCGGTCGCAAAGGCGAGGGCCGCTTCGAACCGATCAGTTGGGACGAAGCGTTCGATCTTGCCGCGGGCCGCCTCGGCGAAATCGCCCATCGCGCGCCGCAAGCGATTCTGCCCTACAGCTACGCGGGCACGATGGGCCTGGTGCAGGGCGACAGCATCGCGCAACGCTTCTTCCACAAGCTCGGCGCATCGCAACTGGATCGCACCATTTGCGCGGCCGCCGGCGCTGCGGGCCTCAAATACACATACGGCGCCGGCATCGGTATGCACACCGAGTTTTTCGCCGAGAGCGAGGTGATCCTGATCTGGGGAGCCAACCCGATCGCATCGAATCTGCATTTCTGGACGCGCGCGCAGGAAGCCAAGCGTCGCGGAGCGCGGCTGATCGCAATCGATCCATATCGTTCGCTGACCGCGGAGAAATGCCATCAACACCTTGCGCTCAAGCCCGGCACCGACGGGGCTCTCGCGCTCGGCATCATGAACGTGCTGATCACCGAGGATCTGCTCGACCATGAATACATCGCGGCGCATACGCTGGGCTTCGCCGACTTGAAGGTACGCGCGCTCAGCTATCCGCTGTCGCGCGTTAGTCAAATTTGTGGGGTTGCAGAAGACGAAATCGCCGACCTTGCGCGACTTTACGCCAGCACGAAGAAAGCCGCGATCCGCCTGAACTACGGTCTGCAGCGGGTGCGCGGCGGCGGCAATGCGGTGCGCGCGATCGCATGCCTGCCATCGCTGACGGGCGCATGGCGCGAGCGCGCGGGCGGGGCGCTGTTGTCGTCGAGCGGCTGGGCGCCGGTCGACTCGCATGCGTTGCAGCGTCCTGACCTGATGCCGGGCTGGCCGTCGAAGCAGACCCGCGTCATCAATATGAATGCGATCGGCGACGCGTTGCTGCATCCGGGCGACGCCACGTTTGGCCCCAAGGTCGAGGCGATCGTCGTCTACAACTCGAATCCGGTCGCGGTCGCACCGGACTCCGAACGTGTCGCGGCCGGCTTTGCGCGCGAGGATCTGTTCACGATCGTGCTCGAGCATTTCCAGACCGACACCGCGGACTTTGCGGACCTTCTGCTGCCCGCCACGACGCAGCTCGAGCATCTCGACGTGCACAAGTCATACGGCCACACGCACGTGATGGTCAACCTGCCCGCGATTGCGCCGTTCGGCGACGCACGCCCGAATACCGAGATCTTCCGCGGCCTCGCGCGCGCGATGGGCCTGACGGAACCGGCGCTCTTCGATAGCGACGAAGCCGTCGCGCAAGCTGCATTTCGTTGGGACGACAAGACGCTGGAAGGCGTCGACTGGCCGGCGCTGAAACAAGCCGGTTGGGCCCGTCTCGACCTGCCAGACGCGCCGCTTGCCGACGGCGGTTTCCGCACGCCGTCCGGCAAGTGCGAGTTCTATAGCGAGCGCCTGGCACAGCAGGGCCTCGACCCGCTGCCAGACTACCTGCCGCCGTACGAATCGGCCGATGGCGCGCCCGAACTGGCGGCCCGCTATCCGCTCGCGATGATTTCGCCGCCCGCGCGCAACTTCCTGAACAGCACCTTCGTGAACATCGAGAGTCTGCGCGCGACGGAAGGCGAGCCGCATCTGGACATCCATCCGGCCGACGCGCACGCGCGCGGCATCGGTGACGGCGATCAGGTGCGCATCTTCAACGACCGCGGCTCGATGCAGGCGCGCGCCCGCGTGACCGACCGGGCACGCGAAGGCCTGGTCGTTGGGTTGTCGATCTGGTGGAAGAAGCTCGCGCCGGACGGCCGCAACGCCAACCAGCTGACGAGCCAGGCGCTGACCGATCTCGGCGGATCGGCGACGTTTTACGACTGTCTCGTCGAAGTCGAGCGGGCCTGAAACCCACGCCGCATCTTAAAGCTGGCGCACGGCATGACGAGTTCGAGGCTGCCGTCTAACCTCATCGCTCTGGCCATTGGCCGCAATATGCCCATGCTACGATGCGTTTTTAGCACGACCATTCGAAATAATTCAGGAGACGCTGCATGGAGAAAATCTGGCTGAAATCTTACCCACACGGCGTTCCCGCAGAGATCGACCCGACGCGCTATTCGTCGGTGGCCGAGTTGCTCGAGGAAGCCTTTCGCGATCACCGCGCGAAGCCGGCGTTCGTGTGCATGGGCAAGCAGATCAGCTACGGAGAACTCGACGAGCTTTCGCGCAATCTCGCGGCGTGGCTGCAGTCGAAGGGGCTTGCGCGCGGCGCGCGTGTCGCGATCATGATGCCGAACGTACTGCAGTATCCGGTCGCGATCGCCGCGATTCTGCGCGCGGGCTATGTGGTCGTGAATGTCAATCCGCTGTACACGCCGCGCGAGCTCGAACATCAACTGAAGGACAGCGGCACCGAAGCGATCATCGTGCTCGAGAACTTCGCGGGTACCTTGCAGGCAATCGTGCGCGATACGCCGGTCAAGCATGTGGTCGTCGCGGCAATGGGCGACCTGATGGGTGTCAAGGGCCCGCTCGTGAACTTCGTCGTGCGCAAGGTAAAGAAAATGGTGCCGGCGTGGAGTCTGCCCGGGCACGTCAGGTTCAACGACGCGGTCTCGGAGGGCGCTAGTCTGACGTTCCAGCCGGTCCGGCAGGGGCCCGACGACATCGCGTTCCTCCAATACACAGGCGGCACCACCGGCGTGGCCAAGGGCGCGACGCTGCTGCACCGGAATCTGATCGCGAACGTGTTGCAATCGGAGGTCTGGCTCAATCCGGTGCGCGCACACCGCGCGGATATCGATCAGTTCATCACGGTCGTCGCGCTGCCGCTGTATCACGTGTTCGCGCTGACCGTGTGCGGGTTGCTGACGATCCGCACCGGCGGTCTCGGCGTGCTGATTCCGAATCCGCGCGATATCGCCGGCATGATCAAGTCGCTCGAGGGTTACGCGATCACGACGATCCCCGCGGTCAACACGCTCTACAACGCGATGTTGAACAGCCCCGAGTTCCGCAAGCTCGACTTCTCGAAGCTGCTGACCGCGAACGGCGGCGGCATGGCGGTCCAGGAGGCGGTCGCGAAGCGCTGGTTCGAGCTGACGCGCACGCCGATCGTCGAGGGCTACGGGCTGTCGGAAACCTCGCCGTGCGTGACCTGCAATCCCGTCACCGCCACCGAATACAACGGCACGATCGGCCTGCCGCTGCCGTCGACCGAAGTCTCGATCCGCGACGACGAAGGCAACGAAATGCCGCCCGGCCAGCCCGGCGAGATCTGCATTCGCGGCCCTCAGGTGATGGCGGGCTACTGGAACCGGCCCGACGAGACCGCCAAGGTGATGACGGCAGACGGCTTCTTCAAATCCGGCGACGTCGGCATCATGAGCGCGGACGGCTTCGTGAAGATCGTCGATCGCAAGAAGGACATGATTCTGGTGTCCGGCTTCAACGTGTATCCGAATGAAGTCGAGGACGTCGTCGCCAAGCTGCCGGGCGTATTCGAGGTCGCGGCGGTTGGGGTGCCTGATCAGCATTCGGGCGAGGCAGTGAAGCTATTCGTCGTGAAGAAGGATCCGTCGCTGACCGACGAACAGATCTTCGCGTACTGCAAAACGCAGCTGACCGGCTACAAGCGGCCCAAGGTCGTCGAATTCCGCACCGAGCTGCCGAAAAGCAATGTCGGCAAGATCCTGCGCCGCGAACTGCGCGACGGCAGGGCTTGAGCGAGAAAAATGAAAAGCCCGGCGCACGCAAGTGCGCTGGGCTTTTTTGTTGCCCCCCTAAACCCCGCGCATAAAAAAAGGCGCCCGAAGGCGCCTTGAGACAAACTGCGTTTTTACGACTTATTAGAACTTGTGGCGGATCCCGACGCGAGCCGTGAACTGGTTGTTGGTCGTCGAACCGGTCAGGCCGTTGATGGCTGCCGTTGCCGCGACCACCTGGCCTGTCGCATTGACCGTGTCGCCCAGAGCGTGCTGGTACACGCCGACCAGGTACACGTCGGTACGCTTGGACAGGAAGTAGTCCACGCCCAGTGCGCCCTGATGGTACTGAGCACGCGAGTTGCCTTCGACCTGCGTGCCGCGCGTGTAGTCATACGCTGCACCGACCAGCAGTGCCGGGGTCAACTGATACTTGAAGTTGATTTCGCCGTTGTTGAACGTTGCCTTCTGGCCAGTGAACGGCGACGCGAACGTCTTGCCGAGGTTGCCGAACTGGACGTTCGAATACGTCAGGCCGACGGTTGCCGCGCCGAACGTGTATGCACCGCCTGCGCCGATGACCTGGTACGTGTTAGCCGACGAGAAGCCGGCGTACACCGGGCTCGACACCGCGAAACCCGCCGGGCTCGCGGTCGAGAAACCGGCGCCTGGCGTGTTCGCTGCGATCGTGCCGCCGTTGTTGAACAGACCGCCCGACGCTGCCGGCGTACGTGCGTTCAAATAGCCCACGCCCAACTGCAGCGGACCGTTGTTATAGCCACCACCCAACGACCAGATCTGGTTGCCGGAGAAGTTGCCTGCCTGGCCGCCGAAGCTGTACGTGCCGCCGAACGTCAGGCCGCCGTAGTTCGCGCTCGTGTACTTGACCGTGTTGTTGGTGCGATAAGCGTTGTTGAAGTTGTCGATATCGCCCGGGTGAGCGGCGATGTAGCCGCCCCACTGATCACCCGCTTCGAACGGACCCACGTAGTCGACGACGGAATCGTACTGACGACCCAGCGTGACCGTGCCGAAGTTGCTCGACAAACCGACGTAGGCCTGACGGCCGAACATCAGGCCGCCTTGACCGAGCTTGCCATTCGTGGTGTCAAAGCCGTTTTCCAAAACGAACAGGGCCTTCAGACCGCCGCCCAGATCTTCCGTGCCGCGCAGCCCGAAACGCGAGCCTTGCAGGACGCCGCTGGACATGTTGTACAGATGGCTGCCGCCCGAGTTGGTGTTCATATTGATCCCAACGTCAACGATGCCGTACAGGGTCACGCTGCTCTGCGCATGAGCGACGCCTGCGAACGCGCCCAAGGCTGCGAGAGCGAGAAGCGACTTTTTCATCGAATGATCTCCAAGGAATACGAATCTTTTGTACAAGGCGAAATATTTAGTTAGTGCTGAAGGCCTTGCTTGTCCAACTTCGCGAGAAGTTGCCACGTAATGTAACAAAAGGCATACATGCCACAAAGCAAAAGGAGTCGCTCCGGACGGCCGCTGTTTCGTTTACGCAACATGGTCTAGAATCCGAAATTAACCGCCCATTTCATGCGGATTCGTGCCTGTCGGACAGCGACTTTCATGTCGCATGGCCTTGCCGCACGGACCTCCCGGGACCATGCGGCGGTTCATGAATCAGGGAGTGCTTTATGCTGCTGGACGAGTTGATTGGCGAGTTCGATCGGGGTTTACGCTCACTAACGGGAGTCGCGCGGATGAGCCGCCCGTTGCCGCTTGCGCAGGTTTCCGCGGCGACGGCCGAGGCGTCAGAACTCTCGCCCGCGGAGCGCGCGCACGCGGCGGGTTTGATGCGGGTGAACCACGTCGGCGAAGTGTGCGCGCAGGCGCTTTATCAGGCGCAGAAACTCGCCACCGACTCGCCTTCATTGCGCGCCATGTTCGATCACGCCGCGTCGGAAGAAGAAGATCATCTGGCGTGGACCGCCAAACGCCTCGAAGCGCTCGACTCGCGTCCGAGTCTGCTCAACCCGCTGTGGTACACCGGCGCGCTCGCGCTCGGTCTCGCCGCGGGACGTCTCGGCGATCGCGTGAGTCTCGGCTTCATGGCCGAAACGGAGCGTCAGGTCGAGCAGCATCTCGACAGTCATCTCGAGCAGTTGCCCGCGGCTGACCACGAATCGCGCGCGATCGTCGAGCAGATGCGCGCCGATGAAGCGCGGCACGGCAAGGCCGCGATGGACGCCGGTGGCATCGAGTTGCCGTTTCCGGCGCGCGCATTGATGCGCGCGATGTCGAAGGTGATGACGCGCACCGCTTATTACATATGAACCCTTCTGGCGCTTCGCTTCGCCGACCGGAGCGCCGCGCGCCTCACCATCGCTATCGCTGAACGCATTTTTCGCAAGTGAAACGGCGCGCCGCGCGCCCTTCCTCATCCGTCCCCGCAAAGTTGGTTTTCCCCTTCCAGACGTCCTTAACGATCTCTTTCAATCCGCGCTGTTTCCCCGCACTTTTCACGTATCACCTTCACAAGTTGCACTAGCCCATTCATTTATAACGGTTTTCCGTTTTATGCGGGACGTGAAGGAGTCGCGCTAAGTCCTTGTTCTAACAAACAAAATCCGCTCGAAAAGCGGGCCGCTCCCTTGACCCGTGTTTGGCGTTACTCTAAAGTGGGAGACAGTGTGAGAAAGTGTATTTTTGTGTGTTCCCGACGTCACTTTCGGGTAGATTTTCACGGACCGGGCGAGCGGCGCAAACAGCGTCGCAATAGGGGAGAGCGAAGTGTTCCAAGGGGCGTCGGCGCTGACGCTCGATGCGAAGGGGAGAATGTCGATTCCCTCTCGTTATCGGGATGCGCTGCAAACACAGGCAGAGGGCCGGGTGACGATCACCAAGCACCCGGACGGCTGCCTGTTGCTCTTCCCGCGCCCCGAATGGGAGATGTTCCGTGACAAGGTCGACAAGCTGCCCATGAACGCAGCCTGGTGGAAGCGCATTTTTCTCGGCAATGCAATGGATGTGGATATGGACGGCGCAGGCCGCGTGCTCGTGTCGCCGGAGTTGCGCGCGGCGGGCTCGCTGGAGAAAGAAGTGACCTTGCTCGGCATGGGCCGTCACTTCGAGCTCTGGGATGCACAGATTTACGCCGCGAAGGAACAGGCGGCGATCGCCGAGGGCATGCCCGACGCGTTGAAAGACTTCACGTTCTGATCGCGGCTCATTTATATGGCACCTGCGATGAGAAACGAATTGCAGCATCGCACGGTGCTGTTGAACGAAGCGGTCGATGCGCTGGTCACGCGTGCCGACGGCACGTATGTGGACGGCACGTTCGGCCGTGGGGGTCATAGCCGCCTCGTGCTGGAACGGCTCGGTGAGGCGGGGCGGCTGATCGCGTTCGATAAAGATCCGCTCGCGATCGCAACGGCGCAGCAGATCGCCGATCCGCGCTTTGCCATCGTGCACGAGAGTTTTGCTTCACTGCGCGCCGCAATGGCGGAGCGCGGAGTAGGGCGTGTGTCGGGGGTGTTGTTGGATCTGGGCGTGTCGTCGCCGCAAGTCGACGATCCGGAGCGGGGCTTCAGCTTTCGCGCCGACGGCCCGCTCGACATGCGGATGGACCCGACGCGCGGCGAGTCTGCGGCTGACTGGCTCGCGCGGGCCACGGTGCAGGAATTGACGGAGGTGATACGAGATTATGGGGAAGAACGGTTTGCTTTTCAGATTGCAAAGGCGCTTGTTGCTCGCCGGGCAGAGTCCGACCGTCTTGGGCCTCTCGTCAGCACGGGCGAGCTTGCCCAAATCGTGGCTAACGTCGTCAAAACCCGTGAGAAGGGCAAGGACCCGGCAACCCGCACCTTTCAGGCTATACGGATTCACGTCAATCAAGAGCTTGCGGAGCTGCAAGTCGTTCTAGAAGCAGCGTTGTCGTTGTTGGAGCAAGGGGGGCGGCTGGTGGTCATCAGCTTTCATTCGCTCGAGGACCGTATCGTCAAACGATTCATGCAGGCGCATGCAAGCGCGCCGGCGGTCGACCGACGTCTGCCGATCCGCGCGGTCGACCTGCCGAGCCCTCCGCTCAAGATCATCGGACGCGTATTCGCGAGCGACGCCGAAGTCGCCGGCAACCCGCGCGCCCGTTCTGCCGTGATGCGCGTGGCGGAGCGGATCGCGCCATGAACCGCCTCAATATTTTCCTGCTGATCATCGTGATGGGCTGCGCCTTGTCGGTGGTCAACGCGACCAATCAGCAGCGGCAGATCTTCATCCAGCTGCAGCGCGCGCAGTCGCAGGAGCGTCAGCTGCAGCAGGACTATTCGCAGCTTCAATATCAGCAGAGCGCGCTGTCCAAAACCTCGCGCATCGAGCAGATCGCCACTGCCTCGCTGAAGATGCAATCGGTCACCACGGGGCGCACCCAGTACCTGACGCTCGACCCGGGAGCCGCGACGGCGACCGACGCCCCGATTCCGACTTCGGCGCCGGCCTCGGCCCCGGTCGCGACCCGTCGCGGAGGCACGCGATGAAAAAATCGTCGGCACACAAGAGCGTCGCGTTTTCGGCCAACCCGATCCTGTCGGTGCGTCTGCCGATGTGGCGCTCGAAGCTCGTCGTGTTCATGCTGTTCATGGCGTTCGTCGCGCTCGCCGCGCGCGCGTTCTGGATTCAGGGCCCCGGCAACGCGTTCTATCTGAAGCAGGGCGAAATCCGCTATCAGCGCCGCATCGACATGCCGGCCACGCGCGGCAAGATTCTCGACCGCAACGGCCTCGTGCTCGCCACCAGCCTGCCGGTGCGCGCAATCTGGGCGATTCCCGAATCGGTGCCCGACGACCTCGGCGCCGACAAGCTCGACGCGCTCGGCAAACTGCTCGGCATGAGCATGAAGGAGCTGCGCGCGAAGCTTTCCGAGGACAAGACCTTCGTCTACGTGAAGCGCCAGGTGCCGGTCGACGTCGCCGATAAAGTCGTTGCGCTCGACATCCCCGGCATTTACTCGCGGGCCGAATACAAGCGCTTCTATCCGGAAGGCGAGATCACCGCTCATCTGATCGGCTTCACGAACGTCGAGGACGAGGGCCAGGAAGGTGTCGAGCTCGGCGACCAGAAACTGCTCGCCGGTCTGTCGGGCAGCCGTCGCGTGATCAAGGACCGGATGGGCCACATCATCGAGGACGTGGACGAGCAGGTCGTGCCGCACAACGGCCAGGACGTCGATCTGTCGATCGACAGCAAAATCCAGTACATCGCTTATACGAACCTGAAAGCGGCCGTCGAAAAATCCAAGGCGAAGGCTGGCGCGGCGATGGTGATCGACGTGCGCACCGGCGAAGTGCTCGCGCTCGTCAATTACCCGACCTACAACCCGAACGACCGCTCGCACCTGACCGGCGACCAGCTGCGCAACCGCATCCTGACCGACACGTTCGAGCCGGGCTCGATCATGAAGCCGTTCACGGTGTCGCTCGCGCTCGATCTTCACCGCGTGACGCCGACTACACTGGTAGATACGGGCAACGGCCACTTCGTACTCGACGGCGCGCAGATTACCGACGACAGCGGCTTCGGCGTGCTGACGGTCGGCGGCGTGATCCAGAAGTCGAGCAATATCGGCGCGACCAAAATCGCGATGCAGCTACGGCCCGAAGAGATGTGGAACATGTACACCAGCATCGGTCTCGGCCAGGCGCCGAAGGTCGGTTTTCCGGGCGCGGCGGCGGGCCGTCTGCGTCCGTGGAAGAGCTGGCGGCGCATCGAGCAGGCGACGATGTCGTACGGCTACGGCCTGTCGGTGTCGCTGTTCCAGCTCGGCCGCGCGTACACCGCGATCGCGCACGACGGCGAGATCATGCCGGTGACGATTTTCCACACCCCTGGCGACCAGCCGGCCACCGGTCCGCAGATCTTTTCGCCGACCACCGCGCGTGAAGTCCGCGCGATGCTCGAAGCCGTGGTGTCGCCGCAAGGCACGTCGCCGGATGCCGCGGTGCCCGGCTATCGCGTCGGCGGCAAGAGCGGTACCGCGTACAAGCACGGGCCGCACGGCTACGACCACTCCAAATATCGCGCGTCGTTCGTCGGCATGGCGCCGATGCCGAATCCGCGCATCGTCGTGGCGGTGTCGGTCGACGAGCCGACGGCGGGTAGCCACTTCGGCGGCCAGGTGTCGGGCCCGGTGTTCTCGGGCATCGTCGGCGACACGCTGCGCGCGCTGAACGTGCCGCCTGACATGCCCGTCAAGCAGATGGTCGTGTCCGACGATTCGGCGCCGCCCGCGCCCGCCGCGCCGGCCACGCAGTCCGGAGCCAGGAAGCTGTCGACGAGCCCCGGCGTGAAGAAGATGACCATTTCCGCCAACCCGAAAAATCATCCAGGAGTCGAGCGATGAGCGCGCTGCGCAAGCAACATCCCGCGCACCGGCAGATCGCCGACGCCCTCGCCTGGCTGCACGCGCACGTGCAGCCAGGCGCGCATCTGCACGCCGACACGCGCTCGCTCGCGGCCGGCGACGCGTTCCTCGCGTACGCGGTCGACGGCGCGGACAACCGCGCGTTCATCGACGCCGCAATCGAGCGCGGCGCGGCCGCCGTGCTGGTGCAACCCGAAGGCTTCAGCGGCACGCTCGATGCATCGGTCGCCCATGCGGTGCCGGCGTTGAACGAACTCGCCGGCACGATCGCGAGCGCGTGGTATCGCGATCCGAGCGACGCGATGCTCGCGGTCGGCATCACCGGCACCAACGGCAAGACTTCGTGCAGCCAGTGGGTCGCCGCGGCGCTGTCGGCGCTCGGCACGCGCTGCGCGATCGTCGGCACGCTCGGCACCGGCCTGGTTGGCCAGCTCGTGCACACCGGCTTCACGACGCCCGACGCACCGCAATTGCAACGCAGCCTCGCGCAATTGCGCGACGCGGGCGCGCAGGCGGTGGCGATGGAAGTGTCGTCGCATGCGCTGCATCAGGGGCGGGTGAACGGCACCGCTTTCGACATCGCGGTGTTCACCAACCTGACGCAGGACCATCTCGACTATCACGGCACCTTCGAAGCATACGAAGCCGCCAAGGCGCGCCTGTTCGCGTGGCCCGAGCTGCGCGCGGCCGTGATCAATCGCGACGATGCCGCCGGCCGGCGTTTGCTCGCGAGCACGCGCGCTCACGCGCGCACGATCGCCTATGGCATCGAGGCCGGACAAGACAGCGCTGGCGCTGGACGCACATCGCAGGCCGACGCGTGGCTCACCGCATCGGACGTGCGGGCCACCGCGACCGGCACCGCGTTTCATCTGAACACGTCGGACTGGGGCAACGCCAAACTCGAAGTGCAAACGCTGGGCCTCTTCAACGTCAGCAATCTGCTCGCGGTGCTCGGCGTGCTGCTCGCCGCCGACGTGCCGTTCGACGCGGCGCTCGCCGAACTCGCGAAGCTCGAACCGGTGAACGGCCGCATGCAGCGTCTGGGCGGACGTCTGCAGAACGACGAACCGCTCGTCGTGATCGACTACGCGCACACGCCCGATGCGCTCGAAAAAACGCTCGAGGCACTGCGCCCGATCGCCGCCGCGCGCGGCGGAGAACTCGTCTGCATGTTCGGCTGCGGCGGCGACCGCGATGCGACCAAGCGTCCGCTGATGGGCGAGATCGCCGAGCGGCTCGCGGACAACGTCGTCGTGACGAGCGACAACCCGCGCAGCGAAGATCCGCTCGCGATCATCGAGCAGATCGCCACGGGCATGCGAGACGCCTCGAAGGCGCGCCGCATCGAGGACCGCGCGAGCGCGATCCTGCAGGCGGTCCGCGGCGCCGCGCGCGAAGACGTGATCGTGCTGGCCGGCAAGGGCCACGAAGCCACCCAGGAAATCATGGGCAAGAAACGCGCTTTCTCCGATCAGGACCATGCCCGCCTCGCGCTCGCCGCGCGGGCGACGCAAACCCGCGGAGGTGGCGAATGACGATGTTCTCGCTACGTGCGGCCGCCGCGCAGATCCCCGGCGCGAGCGTCGTCGGCGACGACGGCGTGCGCTTCGAGCGCGTGTCGACCGACAGCCGCAGCGCCGGCCCCGGCGATCTGTTCATCGCGATCAAGGGCGATCGTTTCGACGCCCACGACTTCCTGCCGCAAGTCGCCGAGCGCAACGTCGCGGCCGTGCTCGTCGCGCGTACGCCGGAGAACTGGAGCGTGCCCGCGATCCGCGTCGCCGACACGCGCGAAGCGCTCGGCGCGCTCGCGCGCGGCTGGCGGCGTCAGTTCGATTTGCCGCTCGTCGCGGTCACGGGCAGCAACGGCAAGACCACGGCCAAGGAAATGATCGCGTCGATCTTCGCGGCCGGGGTCGGCGCGGATGCGCGCCTCGCGACAGCAGGCAATTTCAACAACGACATCGGCCTGCCGCTCACGCTGTTCCGTCTGCACGCCGCGCATCGGCTCGCGGTGGTCGAGCTCGGCATGAACCATCCGGGCGAAACCGAACAGCTCGCGAAGCTCGCCGAGCCGACGGTCGCCGTCGTCAACAACGCGCAGCGCGAGCACCAGGAATTCATGGCGACCGTCGAGGCGGTCGCGCTCGAACACGCGAGCGTGATTCACGCGCTGTCGCCGCAAGGCACAGCGGTGTTCCCCGCCGACGACGCGTACGCGAGCATCTGGCGCGTCGCCGCCACCGGCAGTCGCATCGTCGATTTCGCGTTGAACAGCGCGGAGCGCACCACCGAAGCTGTGGTGAAGGGCAGGTTCGACGGCAAGCATCTGTCGATCGACACGCCGCAAGGCCATCTCGACGTCACGCTGCAAGTGCTTGGCGATCACAACGCGCACAACGCGCTCGCGGCGGCCTCGGCGGCGTTGGCCGCGGGGGTGTCGCTCGACGCGATCCAGCGCGGCCTCGAATCGTTCGGCGCGGTGAAGGGCCGTCTGCAGGTCAAGCAGGCCGCGCTCGGCACGCTCGCAGGCGCAACCGTGATCGACGACACCTACAACGCGAATCCCGATTCGATGCGCGCCGCGATCGACGTGCTCGCGTCACGTGAATCGCCGCGTGTGCTCGTGATGGGCGACATGGGCGAAGTCGGCGACAACGGCCCGGCGTTTCATCGCGAGATCGGCGCGTATGCGAAAGAGCGCGGAATCGACGCGCTGTATGCAATCGGCGACGCCTCGCGCGACGCCTGCGCCGCCTACGGCGCCGGCGCGCAGCACGTCGCCGATGTCGGCGCGCTGGTCGCGCAACTGCAGCAGGCCGGCTTCGGCGCTGCCGCAACGCTTCTCGTGAAAGGCTCGCGCTTCATGCAGATGGAGCGCGTGGTGGACGCCGTGACGAGTCCACAACCCAACGCCGCGGGCTCGACGCCCGCCGCACGTTAAAAGAAGGATCCAGGCATGCTACTGGCGCTGGCGCAATGGCTGCAGAATGACGCAAGCTTCTTGCGCGTGTTCAGTTATCTGACGTTTCGCGCGGTGATGGCGACCATCACCGCGCTGTTGATCGGGCTCGTCTGCGGCCCGGCGGTCATTCGCAAACTGACCGCGATGAAGGTCGGCCAGGCCGTTCGCAAGGACGGTCCGCAAACTCACCTCATCAAATCGGGCACGCCGACGATGGGCGGCGTGCTGATCCTGCTCGGCATCGGCGTGGCCACGCTGCTGTGGGCCGATCTGACCAACCGTTTCATCTGGATCGTGATGCTGGTCACGTTCGGCTTCGGCGTGATCGGCTGGGTCGACGATTACCGCAAGGTCGTCTACAAGGACCCGCGTGGCATGTCGTCGCGCGAAAAGTATTTCTGGCAATCGGTGATCGGTCTGTTCGCGGCGGTTTATCTCGCGTTCAGCGTCTCCGAGGCGAGCAACGTGCGCGTGTTCGATCTGTTCATGGCGTGGGTGCGCAGCGGCCTGTCGATGGGGCTGCCCGCGCGCGCCGACCTGCTGCTGCCGTTCTTCAAGTCGATCACCTATCCGCTCGGCGTGTGGGGCTTCATCGTGCTCACGTATCTGGTGATCGTCGGCGCGAGCAACGCGGTGAATCTGACGGATGGCCTCGACGGCCTCGTGATCATGCCGGTCGTGCTGGTCGGCGCGTCGCTCGGCGTGTTCGCGTACGTGATGGGCAGTTCGGTCTATTCGAAGTACCTGTTGTTTCCGCACATTCCCGGCGCGGGCGAATTGCTGATTTTCTGTTCGGCGATGGGCGGCGCGGGTCTGGCGTTCCTTTGGTTCAACACGCATCCGGCGCAGATGTTCATGGGCGACGTCGGCGCGCTCGCGCTTGGCGGCGCGCTCGGCACGGTCGCGGTGATCGTGCGGCAAGAAATCGTGCTGTTCATCATGGGCGGCATTTTCGTCGCGGAAACGCTGTCGGTGATGCTGCAGGTCACGTGGTTCAAATACACGAAGCGCCGTTACGGCGAAGGGCGGCGCTTCTTCAAGATGGCACCGCTGCATCACCATTTCGAATTGTCGGGCTGGAAGGAAACGCAGGTGGTCGTGCGTTTCTGGATCATCACGTTGATGTTGTGCCTATTCGGTTTGTCCACGCTCAAATTGCGTTAAGCAGCAGTATTCAAGGAAGCAGGCGATGTTCGGCGAGAAGTTTCGGGATCGGCAAAAGCCGATGGTGCTCGTGCTGGGACTGGGTGAATCCGGTCTCGCGATGGCGCGCTGGTGCGCCAGGCACGGCTGTCGGCTGCGCGTGGCCGATACGCGTGAAGTGCCGCCGAATCTGTCCGCGCTCGAAGCGCATCGCGTGGATACCGATTTCGTCGGCGGTCCGTTTTCGCCGGTGCTGCTCGAAGGCGTCGAGCTGGTCGCGATCAGCCCGGGCCTGTCGCCGCTGGCCGCCGATCTGCTGCCGCTGATCACGGCCGCGCGCCAACAGGGCATTCCGGTGTGGGGCGAGCTCGAGTTGTTCGCGCAGGCGCTGCGCACGCTCGGCGAGTCCGGCTATGCGCCGAAGGTTATCGCGATCACCGGCACGAACGGCAAGACCACGACGACGAGCCTGACCGGCTTGCTGTGCGAACGCGCGGGCAAGAAGGTCGCGGTGGCGGGCAACATCAGCCCGTCGCTGCTCGACAAGCTCTCCGAAGCGATCGACCAGACCGCGCTGCCCGACGTGTGGGTGCTCGAACTGTCGAGCTTCCAGCTGGAGACGTCGCATACGTTTGCGCCGGACGCGGCGGCCGTGCTGAACATCACGCAGGATCACCTGGACTGGCACGGCGGACTCGACGCGTACGCGGCCGCGAAGGGCCGCATCTTCGGTACACAGACGGTGCGCGTGCTGAACCGCGACGACGCGCGCGTGATGACGCTCGCGCCTGCGGGCGGCGACGCGGAGGTCGTCACGTTCGGCGTGACCGAGCCGAACAACCACGGCGACTACGGCCTGCTGCGCGAGAACGGCATGGTGTGGCTCGTCGAAGCGCAAGATCGCGACGCGAGCGACGAAGCCCCGTCGAAGCGCCGTCGCAAGGGCGAAGCGGCCGCCACGCCCGACATTGCGCTGAAGCGTCTGATGCCGGCCGACGCGCTGCGCATCCGCGGCTTGCATAACGCCGCCAACGCGTTGGCCGCGTACGCGCTCGCACGCGCGGTCGGCCTGCCCGGCGCGCCGCTTTTGCATGGGCTGCGCGAGTACCGCGGCGAGCCGCATCGCGTGGAGCTGATCGCGTCGATCGACGGCATCGACTACGTGGACGACAGCAAGGGCACCAACGTCGGTGCGACGGTCGCCGCGCTCGACGGTCTCGCGCAACGCGCGGTGCTGATTGCCGGCGGCGACGGCAAGGGTCAGGAATTCGAGCCGCTCGCCGCACCGGTGATGCGCTGGTGCCGCGCGGTGATGCTGATCGGCCGCGACGCGCCGCAGATTCGCGCGGCGCTCGAACATTGCGGCGTCGCGATGACCGATCACGCGACGCTGGAAGACGCGACCCGCGCGGCCACCGCGCTCGCGCAGCCCGGCGACGCGGTGCTGCTGTCGCCCGCGTGCGCGAGCTTCGACATGTTCAAGGGTTACGCACACCGCGCGGCCGTATTCCGCAGCACGGTCGAAGATATCGCGGCCGAACGGGGGACGATGATATGAGCTGGTCCGAACGTTTTGGCTCGCGTGAAGCCGCCGGCGGCAACGGCGCCGCACGCACCTCCACGCGCACGTCCACCCGCACGGGCGGCAGCGGCCTCGCGAGCGCAGTCAACGGTGTTCGGCCGCTGCGTTCGCGCATGCTCGACTACGACCACTCTCTGCTGTGGGTCGTCGTCGCGCTGCTCGGGCTCGGCATCGTGATGGTGTACTCGGCGTCGATCGCGATGCCCGATTCGCCGAAGTACGCGTCGTACCGCGATTACGCGTTTCTCGTGCGGCAGACCATCTTCGTCGTGATGGGCGCGGTGGTCGGCGTCGTATCGTTCCGCATTCCGATTTCGACGTGGGACAAGTACGCGCCGAAGCTGTTTCTGATCTCGCTCGTCGCGCTCGTGATCGTGCTGATTCCGCACGTGGGCAAGGGTGTGAACGGCGCGCGCCGCTGGATCCCGCTCGGCATCACGAACATGCAGCCGTCGGAAATCATGAAGCTCGCGGTGACGATCTACGCAGCGAACTACACGGTGCGCAAGCAGGAGTACATGCACAGCTTCGCGAAGGGCTTCCTGCCGATGGCGGTCGCGGTTGGTCTGGTCGGCATGCTGCTGCTGCTCGAGCCCGACATGGGCGCGTTCATGGTGATCGCGGCGATCGCGATGGGCGTGCTGTTCCTGGGCGGCGTGAACGGCAAGCTGTTCGGCGGCCTCGTCGCGACCGCGGTAGGCACGTTCACGTTGCTGGTGTGGGCGTCGCCGTGGCGTCGTGAGCGGATCTTCGCGTACCTCGATCCGTGGGACGACCGCTACGCACAGGGCAAGGCGTATCAGCTCACGCACTCGCTGATCGCGTTCGGGCGCGGCGAGTGGTTCGGCGTCGGGCTCGGCGGCAGCGTCGAGAAGCTCAACTATCTGCCGGAAGCGCATACCGACTTCATTCTTGCGGTGATCGGCGAGGAGCTGGGTTTCGTCGGCGTGCTGGTCGTGATCCTGATGTTCTACTGGATCGTGCGCCGCTCGTTCGAGATCGGCCGTCAGGCGCTCGCGCTCGACCGCACGTTCGCGGGTCTCGTCGCGAAGGGCATCGGCATCTGGTTCGGCGCGCAGACCTTCATCAACATGGGCGTGAACCTCGGTCTTCTGCCGACCAAGGGCCTGACCTTGCCGCTCGTCAGCTATGGCGGCTCGGGCATCTTGCTGAACTGCGTGGCGATCGCGGTGCTGATGCGGGTCGACTACGAGAACCGGGTGTTGATGCGCGGGGGAAAGGTATGACGGCTCTGCCACAACGCACGCTGATGGTGATGGCCGGCGGGACCGGGGGACACGTGTTCCCGGGGCTCGCGGTCGCGCATCGGATGCAGGCGTGGGGCTGGAAAGTCGTATGGCTCGGCAACCCCGCGGGCATGGAAGCGACGCTCGTACCGAAGCATGGCATTGCGATGGAGTACGTGCGCTTCGGCGGCGTGCGCGGCAAGGGGTTGAAGACCAAGCTGATGCTGCCGGTGAACCTGCTGCGCGCGTGCACGCAGAGCTTGCGCGTGCTGCGTCGCGTGAAACCCGACGTCGTGCTCGGCATGGGCGGCTACATCACGTTTCCGGCCGGGCTGATGACCGCGCTGAGTGGCCGGCCGCTCGTGCTGCATGAGCAGAATTCGATCGCGGGTCTCGCGAACAAGGTGCTCGCGAAGCTCGCCAGGCGCGTGCTGGTCGCGTTTCCGAATGCGCTCCCGCATGGCGAATGGACCGGCAATCCGATTCGTGAGGAACTTGCGCGCGCGAATGCACCCAAAGCACGCTACGCGCAGCGTAACGGTCCGCTGAACGTGCTCGTCGTGGGTGGCAGTCTCGGCGCCGCCGCGCTGAACGAAGTCGTGCCGCGCGCGCTCGCGCTGCTTGGCGCCAACGAGAGGCCGCGCATCGTGCATCAGGCGGGCGCCAAGCATATCGAGGCGCTGCGCGAGAACTACGCGGCCGCCGGCTTGCAGGCAGGCGCGGACGTCTCGCTGGTGCCGTTCATCGACGACATGACGAGCGCCTACGCGCAGGCCGATCTGGTGATCTGCCGCTCGGGCGCAATGACGGTATCGGAGATTTCGGCGGTCGGCGTGGCGGCGCTGTTCGTGCCGTTCCCGTACGCGGTCGACGATCACCAGACCACTAATGCAGCGTTCCTCGCCGACAACGGCGCGGCGCTGGTCGTGCAACAACGCGATCTGTCGGCGGAAAAGCTCGCCGACTGGTTGCGCAGCCAGACGCGGGAAAGTCTCGCGCAGATGGCGGAGCGCTCGCGCTCGCTCGCGAAACCGGACGCCACGGAACAGGTCGCGCAGATCTGCGCGACGGTGGCGGGTGCGGGTTCGACGGCGGGCTTGAGCCCAGAAGGAAAGCAATGAAACACATCGTCAAACACATTCATTTCGTCGGCATCGGCGGCGTCGGCATGAGCGGCATCGCCGAAGTGCTCGTCAATCTCGGCTATCAGGTGAGCGGCTCGGATCTGTCGGGCAACGCGGTCACCGAGCGCCTCGCCGCGCTCGGCGCGCGCATTTCGATCGGGCACGCGGCGGAGAATATCGAAGGCGCGAACGCGGTGGTGGTGTCGACCGCGGTGCGCACCGACAACCCGGAAGTGCTGGCCGCGCGTCATCGCCGCATTCCGATCGTGCCGCGGGCGGTGATGCTCGCCGAGCTGATGCGTCTGAAGCAGGGCATCGCGATTGCCGGCACGCACGGCAAGACCACGACCACGTCGCTCGTCGCGAGCGTGCTCGCCGCGGGCGGGCTCGATCCGACCTTCGTGATCGGCGGCCGGCTGATCAGCGCGGGCGCGAATGCGCGTCTCGGCACCGGCGACTTCATCGTCGCGGAGGCGGACGAATCCGACGCGTCGTTCCTGAACCTGTTCCCGGTGATCGAAGTCATCACGAACATCGACGCCGATCATATGGACACCTATGGTCATGACTTCGCGCGTCTGAAGCAGGCGTTCATCGAATTCACGCACCGTCTGCCGTTCTATGGCATCGCGGTGCTGTGCGTCGACGACCCGAACGTGAAGGAGATCCTGCCGTTCGTGTCGAAGCCGATCATTCGATACGGTCTCGCGGCCGATGCGCAGGTGCGCGCGGTCAACGTCGAAGCGCGCGACGGTCGCATGCATTTCACCGCGATGCGTGAAGACGCGGCGCCGCTCGACATCACGTTGAACCTGCCGGGCGAGCACAACGTGCAGAACGCGTTGGCCGCCATTGCAATTGCGACTGAACTCGAAGTGAAAGATGCCGATATCCAGCGAGCGCTCGCGGATTTCAACGGCGTCGGCCGACGCTTCCAGCGCTACGGCGAAGTGCCGGTCGTCAGCAACGGCCACGCCGCGGGCTCCTATACGCTGGTGGACGACTACGGTCATCACCCGGTCGAAATGGCCGCCACGGTCGCGGCGGCGCGCGGCGCATTCCCGGGCCGGCGGCTGGTGCTGGCGTTCCAGCCGCACCGCTTCACACGTACCCGTGATTGCTTCGAGGATTTCGTGAAGGTGCTTTCGACCGTCGACGCGCTCGTGTTGACCGAAGTCTATGCGGCCGGCGAAGCGCCGATCGTTGCCGCGGACGGTCGCGCATTGGCGCGCGCGCTGCGCGTCGCGGGCAAGGTCGAACCGGTGTTCGTCGACACGGTGGACGAGGTGCCGGACGCGCTGTCCGCAGTGGTGCGCGACGGCGACGTGGTGATAACGATGGGCGCGGGTTCGATCGGCGGTGTGCCGGTTCGACTCGCTCAGGAACAGAAGGTGTGAGATGAGCAGTATCGATCCCAAACGATTCGGCAAGGTGGCAGTGCTGCTCGGCGGTGACTCCGCCGAGCGCGAGGTGTCGCTCAATTCCGGGCGTCTCGTGTTGCAAGGTCTACGCGACGCCGGCGTCGACGCGCATCCGTTCGATCCGGCCGAGCGTGCGCTGTCCGCGTTGAAGGATGAAGGCTTCGTGCGCGCATTCAACGCGCTGCATGGCGGCTACGGCGAGAACGGCCAGATCCAGGGCGCGCTCGATTTTTATGGCATCCGCTATACCGGTAGCGGCGTGCTCGGCTCGGCGCTCGGTCTCGACAAGTTCCGCACCAAGCTCGTGTGGCAGCAGCTCGGCATTCCGACGCCGCCGTTCGAAGCGGTGCTGCGCGGTGACGACTACGAAGCGCGCGCGAAGGAGATCGTCGCGAAACTCGGTTTGCCGCTGTTCGTCAAGCCGGCGAGCGAAGGTTCGAGTGTTGCCGTGATCAAGGTGAAGAGCGCCGAGGCGCTGCCGGCCGCGTTGATCGAAGCCGTGAAGCACGACCGTATCGTCGTGGTCGAAAAGAGCATCGAAGGCGGCGGCGAGTACACCGCGTGCATCGCCGGCAATCTGGACCTGCCGGTGATCCGCATCGTGCCGGCCGGCGAGTTCTACGACTACCACGCGAAGTACGTCGCCAACGACACGCAGTATCTGATTCCGTGCGGTCTCGGCGCCGACGAGGAAGCGCGCCTGAAGGCGCTCGCGCGCCGCGCGTTCGATGTGCTCGGCTGCACCGACTGGGGCCGCGCGGACTTCATGCTCGATGGCGAAGGCAAGCCGTACTTCCTCGAAGTCAATACGGCGCCCGGCATGACCGATCACTCGCTGCCGCCGAAAGCGGCACGCGCGGTCGGCATCAGCTATCAGGAACTGGTGGTCGGCGTGTTGGCGCTGACGCTGCAGGACTAACCAAGGCAACCGCAAGCAACATCATGTGGAACAACGTTCGCCAGCTCAATCTCACCACCAACGCGTTGCACGTGTTGCTGGTGCTCGTGCTGCTGGCGGCGGGCGGTTACTGGCTGATCCAGCGCCCGAATTTCGCGCTGCGCGAGATCCAGATCGACGGCGACACCGAGCACATCAATTCGCCGACCGTGCGTGCCGGCGTCGTGGGCCGCCTGAAGGGCAACTACTTCACGGTCGATCTCGACGTCGCGCGGCAGGCGTTCGAGCAGATGCCGTGGGTGCGTCACGCGAGCGTGCGGCGCGTATGGCCGAACGCACTGGCTGTCACGCTCGAGGAGTACAAGCCGCTCGGGACGTGGGGCAGCGATCAGCTGGTGAGCGTCGACGGCGAGCTGTTCACCGCGAACCAGGGCGAGCTCGACGGAGATCTGCCCGCGTTCGACGGCCCGGACGGTACGGCGAAGGAAGTCGTCGCGCGCTATCACGACTTCCAGAAGTGGTTCGCGGCAATTCACGCGAGCCCCGAGGAAGTGACGCTGTCGCCGCGCTACGCGTGGACGGTGAAGCTGTCGAACGGCACGCAGGTGGAGTTGGGCCGCGAACGCAATCAGGACACGCTGGCCGATCGCAGCAAACGCCTGACCGCGGCATGGAGCGCGGTGACGCAACGTTGGGGAGAGGATATCGAGAATGCGGACTTGCGCTATCCGAACGGTTTCGCGATTCGTGCCGCTGGCATGCGCTTCATCAGCGAACCCGACAAGGGCAAGAAGTAAACGGACATCACACGCACTGAGCACGCTATGAGTAAAGACTATAAGGATCTGCTGGTCGCCCTCGACATCGGGACGTCGAAGGTAGTGGCCATCGTCGCCGAGTTGAAGGGCGAGGGTCACTACGAGGTGATCGGTCTCGGCCAGAGCGAATCGAAGGGGCTCAAGAAGGGCGTGGTGGTGAATATCGAGGCCACCGTGCAGTCGATTCAGCGCGCGCTCGAGGAAGCCGAACTGATGGCCGACTGCAAGATCACGAATGTGTTCACCGGCATTGCCGGCAGCCATATCCGCAGCTTCAATTCGAGCGGCATGGTCGCGATCAAGGAGAAGGAAGTCACGCAGGCGGACGTCGCGCGCGTGATCGAAACGGCCAAGGCAATCAACATCCCGACCGACCAGCAGGTGCTGCATATCCTCACGCAGGAATTCATCATCGACGGTCAGGAAGATGTGCGCGAGCCGATCGGCATGAGCGGCATCCGTCTCGAAGTGAAGGTGCATATCGTCACCGGCGCGGTCAGCGCGGCGCAGAACATCGTCAAGTGCGTGCGCCGCTGCGGGCTCGAAGTGAACGACCTGATTCTGCAGCCGCTCGCGTCGTCGCTCGCGGTGCTGACGGAAGACGAAAAGGAACTGGGCGTGGTGCTGGTCGACATCGGCGGCGGCACGACCGACATCGCGATTTTCAGCGAAGGCGCGATCCGCCATACGGCCGTGATTCCGATCGCCGGCGACCAGATCACGAGCGACATCGCGATGGCGCTGCGCACGCCGACGCCGGATGCCGAGGACATCAAGGTCGACTACGGCATCGCCAAGCAGGCGCTCGCCGATCCGGACGAGATGATCGAAGTGCCGGGTCTCGGCGAGCGCGGTCCGCGCACGCTGTCGCGCCAGGCGCTCGCGGCCGTGATCGAGCCGCGCGTCGAAGAGCTGTTTTCGCTCGTGCAGCAGGTGGTGCGCGAGTCGGGTTACGAGGAACTGCTGAGCTCGGGCGTCGTGCTGACGGGCGGCGCGTCGATGATGATCGGCATGGTCGAGCTTGGTGAGGACATTTTCCTGAAGCCGGTACGCATCGGCGTGCCGGAGTATGCGGGCGGTCTCGCCGACGTCGTGCGCAATCCGCGCTATTCGACGGCGATGGGCCTGCTCGTCGAAGGACGCTCGCAGCGGATGCGCGGGCGCAAGGTTGCGGTGCAGTCGGGGTCGATGGGACAGGTGTTCTCGCGTATGAAGGACTGGTTCCTCGGCAACTTCTGATCACGGTTTTGAGAAATTCGCGCTGGTGCCGGCGGCCGGCGCGCGACAGGGGGTTGCCCGATCTCCTGCCGGATAACGCCGAGTGGCGGTAACTTTTTATCTTGACGGAGGCAACATGGAATTCCAGATGCTGGAAACCGAAACGAGCGGCACGATCATCAAGGTCGTCGGAGTCGGTGGCGCTGGCGGCAATGCCGTTCAGCACATGATCAACAAAGGCGTGCAAGGCGTCGACTTCATCGTGATGAACACGGACGCGCAGGCGCTGTCGCGTTCGCGCGCCACCGCGGTGATCCAGCTCGGCAACACGGGTCTGGGCGCGGGCGCCAAGCCGGAAATGGGCCGCGCCGCCGCGGAAGAAGCACGCGAGCGTATCGCCGACGCACTGCGTGGCGCGCACATGGTGTTCATCACCGCCGGCATGGGTGGTGGCACCGGCACGGGCGCGGCACCGGTCGTTGCGCAGATCGCGAAGGAAATGGGTATTCTGACCGTTGGCGTCGTCAGCAAGCCGTTCGAATTCGAAGGCGGCAAGCGCATGCGCGTGGCGGAAGCCGGTTCGCAGCAACTGGAGGATCACGTCGACTCGCTGATCGTCGTGCTGAACGACAAGCTGTTCGAGGTGATGGGCGACGACGCCGAGATGGACAAATGCTTCCAGTGCGCTGACGACGTTCTCAACAACGCGGTCGCGGGCATTGCGGAAATCATCAACGTCGACGGTCTCGTCAACGTCGACTTCGAAGACGTGAAGACCGTGATGGGTGAGCAGGGCAAGGCGATGATGGGCACGGCGACGGTCGCCGGCGTCGATCGCGCGCGTCTCGCCGCCGAACAGGCCGTCGCGAGCCCGCTGCTGGAAGGCGTCGATCTGTCGGGCGCGCGTGGCGTGCTGGTCAACATTACGTCGAGCCGTTCACTGCGTCTGTCGGAAACGCGCGAAGTGATGAACACGATCAAGAGCTATGCCGCGGAAGACGCAACCGTGATCTTCGGCGCCGTGTACGACGACGCGATGGGCGACGCGCTGCGCGTGACGGTCGTCGCGACGGGTCTCGGCCGCGCGGCGAAGAAGCAGCAATCGGCACCGATGACGCTGCTGCGCACCGGCACCGACAACCAGCCGATCGGCGCGATGGCGCATGCGGCGTTCACACCGGCAGCAGGCCATGCCAGCACGGCCGACTACGGCGCGCTCGACACGCCGGCAGTGTGGCGCACGTCACGCGACACGGCAGCCTCGCACGTGCAGGCGTTGCAGGAAAAGGGCGTCGATACGTACGACATTCCGGCATTCCTGCGCAAGCAGGCGGACTGAGCGCACGGGCAGGCTTCGTTGCCGCGCTGCGAGTTGGGTCGCGGTGCAGCGCTGGCGGACGAATGCACGAGCGTGGCGGGTGAACGGCAAGCAGGTCGCGTATCGTCTGATTCGCGGCAGGGGCAACTGCCCTCTGCGGATTCGCGAAGCGGACCGGAGCGACTGCCGGCGAACGGCGTGGCCTATCGTTGAATGGGCCGAACCGAAATTCACTGCGACACGAGGACGTGCGAGCGTGCTTCGCATCGATGCAAAGGACTGAGCATGATCAAGGAAGGTGAAAAGCTGCCCGACGCGACGCTCTTCGAGTATGTCGAAGACGACCGGGCGGGCTGCACGATCGGACCGAACAGTTTCGACGTGCGCGAGCAGACGGCGGGCAAACGCGTGGTGATCTTCGGATTGCCCGGCGCGTTCACGCCGACGTGTTCGGCCAAACATGTACCGGGCTATGTCGAACATGCCGAGCAGTTGCGCGCTGCCGGCATCGACGAAATCTGGTGCGTGTCCGTCAACGACGCGTTCGTCATGGGCGCGTGGGGACGCGATCAGCACACCTCGGGCAAGGTGCGCATGATGGCGGACGGTAGTGCGGCTTTCACACGGGCGCTTGGTCTGGAGCAGGATCTGTCGGCGCGCGGCATGGGAATCCGTTCCCTGCGCTACGCGATGGTGGTCGACGACGGCGTGGTCAAGACGCTGAACGTCGAGGCTGCCGGCAAGTTCGAAGTCAGCGATGCGGCGAGTATTCTCGCCACGTTGAGCTAGTTGCTGAGTTCGCACCTTCGCCGCGACCGCCCGCGCTAATGCCGCGTGGCGCCACGGCAACGGTGATTGCGACGCTTTTGTGACAGGCCGTTACGCGGGCCGATGACCGGAAACGCCTCCGTTCCGGGGCATCGGCCCAACACGCTTTGCGTCGCTGCGTCCCGCGGGTAATGCAGCGAAACAGATTGATACGTTCCCTGCAAGGACGTTGGTCTGGGGATTGGAGTATACTTCGCGCTATGAAATAAAAAGTCCTGATTAGGATTTTCAATCGAACAGAAGATCACCATGTTGAAGCAGCGCACAATCAAATCGATCGTCAAGACGGTCGGCATCGGGTTGCACTCCGGCCGCAAAGTCAATCTGACGCTCCGTCCGGCGGCGCCGGGCACTGGCATCGTGTTTTCGCGCGTGGACTTGCCCACCCCAGTGGACATTCCCGCGTCGGCGATGGCGATTGGCGATACGCGTCTGGCTTCCGTACTGCAGAAAGACGGCGCACGCGTGTCGACCATCGAGCATCTGATGTCCGCCTGCGCCGGTCTCGGGATCGACAATCTTTACGTCGATGTCACCGCCGAGGAAATCCCGATCATGGACGGCAGCGCGGCTTCGTTCGTGTTCCTGATCCAGTCGGCAGGTATCGAAGAGCAGAACGCGCCGAAAAAATTCATCAAGGTGACGAAGCCGGTCGAAATTCGCGACGGTGACAAGTTCGCGCGCCTCGATCCGTATTTCGGCTTCAGGCTCAAATTCACGATTGACTTCCGCCACCCCGCTGTGGACAAAACCGGCCAGGCACTGGAAGTGGATTTCGCCAATACGTCGTATGTGCGCGAAATCGCGCGTGCCCGCACGTTCGGCTTCGCGCATGAAGTGGAAATGATGCGCGAGCTCGGCCTTGCGCGCGGCGGCAGCATGGACAACGCGATCGTGCTCGACGAGTACCGCATTCTGAACAACGACGGCCTGCGCTACGAGGACGAGTTCGTCAAGCACAAGATGCTCGACGCGATCGGCGACCTGTACGTGGTCGGGCACCCGCTGCTCGCGTCGTACACCGCATACAAGTCGGGCCACGGTCTGAACAACGCGCTACTGCGCGAGCTGCTCGCGCACGAAGACTCGTACGAAATCGTCACCTTCGACGACACCCAGAAGGCCCCGCGCGGCTTCGCGTACGAAACCCAGACGGCGTTCGCATAACGCCGGCGCGACTGGCAAGCAGATGAAAAACGGCCCCGCGGGGCCGTTTTTGTTGAGCGTTCAGCGATTGCGCCGATGCCGCGCGGCCATGCGCGCGAGCGCTTCCTGCAGCGGTGATGGCGCGAGCGATTCGCTCAACGCCTGCAGCGCGTTGGCGCCGGCCGGCGTCATGCGCGCCTGCTTCACGGGCGGCGGTTCCTTCAGCGGCTGCGGCCGCACGCGAATCTTCAGCGCCTGCACGGGCCAGCCGCGCAGCTGCAAATCCGCCAGCAGCCGCGGCTCCAGATGACGCAGACGCGCGGCGAGCGCATTGTGCGCGGCGAACAGGGCCAGCACGCCCTCCTTGATGAAGCCCGGCTCGACGCTCGTCGCCAGATAATCGGGCAGCAGCTCGCGCAGATCCTTCTCGAGTGCGGCGATCTGCTCGACGCCCGCGCGCAGCGCCGCGAACGCGTCCGTGCGGCCGAGTACCTCGGCAAGCGGCTGCGGGCGGCGCGGATCGAACTGCTTCGGCGGCCTTGAAAAGGACGAAAAACGGCGCATGTTTGGCATTGACGGCGTGAGCTCGCCCCATGCGCGCTCACGCCGCGATTGTACCTCGCGGGGCAGTTCGCGAAGCCGGTCCGCGGCGCGCTGGAGGTTGCCGGGCGGGGCCGGCGGAGGCCGGCGCCGTGACGGCTCGGACACGAGCGCAGCCGGAGGCGCGTGCTAAAATGCCCGATTCGAATTCACTCTTGGACTAAGCCGCCGAGGACTTTCCGACCGAGGCGCGGTATGCGCGAAGCGCATACCGCGAGCCAGCCGAAGCCGCGACGCAGACACCGATCCGATGACCACCGGTTTTCTACAGAAGATTTTTGGCAGCCGTAATCAGCGGCTAGTCAAGCAATATCAAAAGACCGTCGCGGCGATCAATGCGCTCGAGCCGCAGATCGAGCAATTGACGGATGACCAACTGCGCGCCAAAACGGGTGAATTCCGCCAGCGCGTCGCGAGCGGCGAGTCGCTCGACAAGATCCTACCGGAGGCGTTCGCGGTCTGCCGCGAGGCCAGCAAGCGGGTGCTGAAGATGCGCCATTTCGACGTGCAGTTGATCGGCGGTATGGCGCTGCACTACGGCAAGATCGGCGAAATGCGCACCGGCGAAGGCAAGACGCTCGTTGCGACGCTTCCGGTCTACCTGAACGCGCTGTCGGGCCGCGGCGTCCACGTGGTCACGGTCAATGACTACCTCGCGCAGCGCGATGCGGAATGGATGGCGCGTCTCTATAACTTCCTCGGTCTGTCGGTCGGTATCAACCTGTCGCAGATGGAGCATACGGCGAAGCAGCAAGCGTACGCCGCTGACATCACCTACGGCACCAACAACGAATTCGGCTTCGACTACCTGCGCGACAACATGGTCTATGAGACCGACGCGCGCGTGCAGCGCAGCCTTAATTTCGCGGTCGTCGACGAGGTCGACTCGATCCTGATTGACGAAGCCCGCACGCCGCTGATCATCTCCGGCCAGGCCGAAGATCACACGGAACTCTACGTGCGCATGAACGCACTGCCGCCGCTGCTCGAGCGCCAGATCGGCGAAGAGAAGGCGGACGGCACCGGCGTCGAGAAGCCGGGCGACTACACGCTGGACGAAAAAGGCCGTCAGGTCTTCCTGACCGAGTCGGGCCACGAAAAGGCCGAGCGCCTGCTCTCTGAGTGGGGCCTGATCGGCGACGGCGAAAGCCTGTACGCGCCGCAGAACATCACGCTGATGCACCACGTGTACGCGGCGCTGCGCGCGCACACGCTGTTCTTCAAAGATCAGCACTACGTCGTGCAGAACGGCGAAGTCATCATCGTGGACGAATTCACCGGCCGTCTGATGGCCGGCCGCCGCTGGTCGGACGGCCTGCACCAGGCGGTCGAGGCGAAGGAGCACGTGAAGATCCAGAGCGAGAACCAGACGCTCGCATCGATCACGTTCCAGAACTACTTCCGCATGTACGCGAAGCTGGCCGGCATGACCGGCACGGCCGACACTGAAGCGTACGAATTCAACGAGATCTACGGTCTCGAAACGGTCGTGATCCCGACCAACCGTCCGCCGAAGCGGATCGACAAGCAGGATCAGATCTACAAGACCGCAAAGGAACGCTACGACGCGGTGATCCGCGACATTCGCGACTGCTTCGAACGCGGTCAGCCGGTGCTGGTCGGCACGACGTCGATCGAGAACTCGGAGTTGCTGTCGCATCTGCTGAAGCAGGCCGGCTTGCCGCACGAAGTGCTGAACGCGAAGCAGCATGCGCGCGAAGCGGAGATCGTCGCCGAAGCGGGCCGTCCGCAACGCATCACCATCGCGACGAACATGGCCGGCCGTGGTACGGACATCGTGCTCGGCGGCAACGCGGAGAAGCAGGCGTCGTTCATCGAACAGGACGAAACGCTCGCCGACGACGACAAGCGGCGCCGCATCCAGAAGCTGCACGACGAATGGCAGACGCTTCACGATCAGGTGAAGGCCGCGGGCGGTCTGCACATCATCGGCACCGAGCGTCACGAGTCGCGCCGTATCGACAACCAGTTGCGCGGCCGTGCGGGCCGTCAGGGCGACCCCGGTTCGTCGCGTTTCTATCTGTCGCTGGAAGACCCGCTGCTGCGCATTTTCGCCGGCGATCGCGTGCGTGCGATCATGGACCGCCTGAAGATGCCGGAAGGCGAGGCGATCGAAGCGGGCATCGTGTCGCGCTCGATCGAATCGGCGCAACGCAAGGTCGAGGCGCGCAACTTCGATATTCGTAAGCAATTGCTCGAATACGACGACGTGTCGAACGACCAGCGCAAGGTGATCTACCAGCAGCGCAACGAATTGCTCGAAGCGAACGACATCACCGAGACCATCACCGCGATGCGTCATGGCGTCATCAGCGACATCGTGCATCAGTTCGTGCCGGTGGGCAGCATCGAAGAGCAGTGGGACGTGCCCGAACTCGAGGAAGTGCTGCGCAACGAATGGCAGCTCGATCTCGCGATCCAGGAAATGATCAACGAGTCGAACTCGATCAGCGTAGAAGAGATTCTCGAAGCGGTCGAGGCCGCCGCGGACGAAGGGTACGAGGCGAAGGTCCAGCTGGTCGGCCGCGAATCGTTCAGCGCGTTCGAGCGCTCGATCATGCTGCAGACGCTCGACCGCGCGTGGCGCGAGCATCTGGCCGCGCTCGATCACCTGCGTCAGGGCATCCATCTGCGCGGCTATGCGCAAAAGAACCCGAAGCAGGAATACAAGCGCGAAGCGTTCGAACTGTTCGCGGCGATGCTCGACGCCGTGAAGCTCGAAGTCACGCGCATCGTGATGAACGTGCAGATCCAGTCGCCGGAGCAGCTCGAAGCGGCTGCGGAGCAGATGGAAGAGCAGGGCGGTCATCTGGAGAACGTCGAGTTCCGTCATGCGGAGTTTGCCGAAGCCGGCGCCGCCGCGCCCGTCGCGGCCGAAGCGGCCACCGCCGCGATGATCGGCGACGCGATGAGCCACGGCCACGGCGCGTCGCCGCAGGCTGCCGTGCACATGAACACGGAGAACGTGCCGAAGGTCGGCCGCAACGACCCATGCCCGTGCGGCAGCGGCAAGAAGTACAAGCAGTGCCACGGCAAGATCGCCTGATGCCGATGCGGCGCGCTTCCGGGCGCGCCGCATCGTTTTTGAGCGCCGTCTGGCCGTTTCGATTTCGCGGGTGACCCGGCAGCACGCCCGGGTCATCAGTTCCGTTTTCCCGATGCCGGCATCTGCCGGCATTTTCTTCGACAGGTCGCGACCATGGCTGTCAACTTTCCCTCGATCGATCCCGCTCAACTCCACCCTATCGCGGGCGTCTCGCTCGGCTGGGCGGAAGCGAATATCCGCAAGCCGAACCGGAAGGACGTGCTGGTCATTTCCGTCGACGAAGGCGCGACGGTGGGCGGCGTGTTCACGCAGAACCGCTTCTGCGCGGCGCCCGTCACGGTCTGCCGCGAGAACCTGCAGCGCGCGAGTTCGGGCGGCAAACCGATTCGCGCGCTGGTGATCAACACCGGCAACGCGAACGCGGGCACCGGTGAGCCGGGCCTCGCGGCGACGCGCGAAACCTGCGCGGAACTCGCGCGACTCGCCGACATGGCGCCCGAGCAGGTGCTGCCGTTCTCGACGGGTGTGATTCTCGAGCCGCTGCCGGTCGATCGTCTGAAGGCCGGTTTGCCGGCGGCGCTCGCGAACCGCAAGGAAGCGAACTGGTACGACGCGGCGCAGTCGATCATGACGACCGACACGCTGCCGAAGGCGAGCTCGCGCCAGGTCACCATCGACGGTCACACGGTCACGCTGACCGGCATCAGCAAGGGCGCCGGCATGATCAAGCCGAACATGGCGACCATGCTCGGCTTTCTCGCGTTCGACGCGGCCGTCGCGCAGCCGGTGCTGGACGAGCTCGTGAAGCACGTCGCGGACCGCTCGTTCAACTGCATCACAATCGATGGCGATACGTCGACCAACGATTCGTTCATCCTCATCGCGTCGGGCAAATCGAGCCTGCCTGCGATCACGTCCACCGATTCGCCCGCTTATGCAGCGCTGCGCGACGCGGTGACCGGGATCGCGCAGAGCCTCGCGCAACTGATCGTGCGCGACGGCGAAGGCGCGACCAAATTCATGACCGTGCATGTCGAAGGCGGCTCGAGCGTCGGCGAATGCCGCCAGATCGCCTACGCAATCGGCCACTCGCCGCTCGTTAAAACGGCCTTCTATGCATCGGATCCGAACCTCGGCCGTATTCTCGCGGCCATCGGCTATGCCGGCGTGGACGATCTCGACGTCGGCAAGATCGATCTGTATCTCGACGACGTGCTGGTCGCGACCGCCGGCGGCCGCAACCCGGCCTACCGCGAAGAAGACGGCCAGCGCGTGATGAAAAAGAGCGAGATCGGCATCCGCGTCGTGCTCGGCCGCGGCAACGCGCAAGCCACGATCTGGACCTGCGATCTGTCGCACGACTACGTGAGCATCAACGCCGACTACCGCTCGTAATCAGGTTCACAGCACGGCCGTGGGCCGCCTACTTACCATGGACAAACTCGAACAGTTTCTGAACCGGGCCGAAGCCGTGCTCGGTCGCCTGGAAGCAATGCTTCCGCCCGCCGCGCCGGACATCGACTGGTCGGCCGCGGTCGCTTTCCGCTGGCGCAAGCGCCAGGGGCGCGGCTACCTGCAGCCGGTGCCCGCCATTTCGTCGATCACGCTCGACGACCTGCAGAACATCGATCGCCAGAAAGGGTTGATCGAGCAGAACACGCGCCAGTTCGTGCGCGCGCAACCGGCCAACAACGTGCTGCTGACAGGCGCGCGCGGTACCGGCAAGTCGTCGCTGATCAAGGCGTGTCTGAACGCGTACGCGAAAGACGGGCTGCGCCTGATCGAAGTGGACAAGGACGATCTGCACGATCTCGGCGACATCGTCGATCTGATCGCAAAGCGCCCCGAGCGCTTCATCGTGTTCTGCGACGATCTGTCTTTCGAAGAAGGCGAGTCCGGCTACAAGGCGCTGAAGGTCGCGCTCGACGGCTCGATCGCCGCGCAGTCCGACAATGTGCTGATCTACGCGACGTCGAACCGCCGCCATCTGCTGCCCGAGTACATGAGCGACAACGAGACATACAAGCACACGTCGGACGGCGAGATTCATCCGGGCGAACTGGTCGAGGAAAAGATTTCACTGTCCGAGCGTTTCGGGCTGTGGGTCAGCTTCTACCCGTTCAAGCAGGACGACTACCTGACGATCATCGCGCACTGGCTGCGCCATTTCGGTTGCGACGACGCCGAGATTGAATCGGCGCGCGGCGATGCGCTGGTCTGGGCGCTCGAGCGTGGCTCCCGCTCGGGGCGCGTCGCATGGCAGTTCGCGCGCGACTGGTCCGGCCGCAAGACGCCGGCATGAGCGAGACACGCGAAAACGCCGGCATCGACACCGGAAAAATCGGCGCGCACCGTCCGGTCACCGAAGTCGCGGTCGGCGTGCTGATGCAGCCAGATGGGCGCTACCTGCTCGCGCAACGTCCGGCGGGCAAGCCGTATGAGGGCTACTGGGAGTTTCCGGGCGGCAAGCTCGAAGCGGGTGAATCGGTCGAGGCCGCGCTTGCGCGAGAGCTGCAGGAGGAACTGGGAATCGAGGTCGAGGCGAGCCATCTGTGGCATACGCTCGAACACGATTATCCGCACGCCTATGTGCGCCTCTTCTTCTGCAAGGTGACGCAGTGGTCGGGCGAGCCGCATGGGCGTGAAGGACAGGCCTTCGCGTGGCAGTGCTTGCCTGCGGATGTCTCGCCGTTGCTGCCGGCCACGATCCCGGTGCTGGAGTGGCTCGCGGCCGAGAACAGCGATTGATTGCACTGAATAACTGAAAAGGCCACGCGATAGCGGACGCTGTCTCGGCAGCGCCGATTCGCGTGGCTTTTTTACTGGCCGCTCAGTGCGGATTGTAGTCGCCTCGCGGCGTTTCCTCTTCGGACGAAGCCCCTTCCTGTTCGTTGCCGCCAATCCGGTATTTTTCGGCGGCCCATGCGCCGAGATCGGTCTGCTTGCAGCGCTCGGAGCAGAAAGGACGGAAGCGGCTCTCGGAGGTCCAGCGGACATCTTTACCGCAGGTAGGGCATTTGACGACGGTAGGCATACGGTCAGACGATCATTCGCGAACGGAACAAGTAACGAATATAGGGCTATTTCGCGCCGCTTCAAAGGCGCGTCCCGTCAAATCCGGCGCGCGCTGCTGGATGAGGCGGTGGTTGACAGTCTGTTACAGACTGCAGAGCGTGAGGTGGAACGGCACGTCGACATCGACAGCGCGTGGTCGCAGATCGCCGTCCTGCACCGTGAAGCGCACCCACAGCATGTACTTGTTGGCGCTCGCTTCGGGAATCACGCGCAATTCCGGAGCGACGCGGACCTGCATCAATTGATACGAGCGGCCCGACAGCATTTGCTGATAGCTGCCTTGCATCGCCATCACCTTCGACGCCTGGCCCGACTCACGCGCAAGCCGCAGCACGATCGTGGCCGCGTCGCGCAGCGGTAAAAGCGGCGTCACCCACTTGGCGATGTCCTGGCGACGCTGATCGGGATGCAACTGTTGCCACGCGTAATACGAGGGCAGGTCGAATTTGCAGGTACCACCGGGGATGATTGCGCGGCTGCGAATGCTCGCGAGCCACTCGTTGTCTGCAAGATGCTGGCCGGTCTTGCCCTGCATTTGCGTGAGACCCGCAAGGGTCTGTTCGATTTCGCCGAGCACCGCTTCGAGCGCGTTCTGCTCGATGCCTGGATTACCGCGAAACGGCGCGAGCGTTTGCCGCTGCCGTTCGAGCTCTTTCATCAGATCCGACTTCAAATCCGCGCGACCGGCCACTTCGGAGATTTCGAACAGCGTTGTCAGTGCGACGTGATGTTCCCTCGCATCTTCCTGAGTCAGAAAGAACGTGAAGCGCTCGAACAGATCTTCGAGCCGCAACAGCGTCCGGATTCGCTCATTGAAGGGGTACTCGTAAAGGATCAAGCGGGCTCGCCTCGGGCGTGGTCGGTGACAGGAATGCAAAACATTCTAATGCCGTGGGACTACCCAAGCAATCACGCACTTTTTCTGCGCGCTGTCGCAACTTTTTTCGTGACTTCCCGGTGTTCTTAGCGGTTCGGCTCCCGCGTGTGAGCGAAGTTCAATGTCGGTGACTTGGCGGTCGCGGACGCGTATCCGCCTTCACAGGGCTGCGCATGCGCTTGGAGCCTGCAGCGAATGGCCGGCCTATGTGCTGCTCGCGCTATGACTCGGTTTCACCTTTCGCAAGCGACAGATACGCTTGATGGTGAGCGTCTACCTGCGCCTCGAGTTCTTCGAGCGGCGTATCGTCATTGACGATCACGTCGTCAGCGGCGGCGAGGCGCGCTTCGCGCGTGGCCTGGCGCGCGATGATCGCCAGCACTTGCTCACGGCTGAAGCCGTTGCGGCTCATCACGCGCGCGATCTGCGTGTCGACGCTGCAATCGACGGTGAGCACGCGATTCGCCCGGTCCTTCCATGCCCCGGATTCGACCAGCAACGGTACCACGACGATCACATACGGCCCTCGCGCTTCGCGCTCTTCGCGCTCGGTTTCCGCGCGAATCAACGGATGCGTGATGCCTTCGAGACGTTTGCGCGCTGTTTCGTCGCTGAACGCGAGCGTGCGCATGCGCGTGCGATCGAGCGAGCCATCGGCGTTGACGAACTCCGCGCCGAATTCGGCGGCGATGTGCGGCATCGCCAAGCCACCCGGCGCGGTGATTCGATGCGCGATCATGTCCGTGTCGACGAGCGGTACGCCGCGCGCGACGAACAGCTCGGCCACCGTCGATTTGCCGCTACCGATGCCGCCTGTGAGTCCCACAACGAACATGATTCAGCCTCCCAGAGCCAGGTAAAGCGGCGTGCCGACAAACAGTGTGAACGCACCGCCCGCAGCGAGAAACGGCCCGAACGGCAGCGGCTCCTCGAAGCGCATACGGCCGCGCCACATGGCCGCGAGGCCGATCACGGCGCCGGCCACCGCAGCGATCAGCACGATCTGCGGCAGTGCCGGCCAGCCGAGCCACGCGCCGAGCGCGGCGAGAAGCTTGAAGTCGCCATAGCCCATGCCTTCGATGCCGCGCACGAGCTTGAACACCCAATGTACAGCCCATAACACCAGATATCCGAAGATGGCCCCCAGCACCGCATCATGCAGGTTTGTGAACATGCCGTTGAAATTGACGATCAAGCCGGCCCACAACAGCGGCAGCGTCAAGGAATCGGGCAGCAGATGCGTGTCGATGTCGATCGCGCTCATCGCGAGCAACGTCGCGCACAGGCCGAATGCGGCGAGTGCCATCAGCGTCGGGCCGAACGCGGTCAGTGCGCCTACCGCGAAAGCGGCGCTCGCGATTTCGAGCAGCGGATAGCGCGCGCTGATGTGCGTGCCGCACGCGGAACAACGGCCGTGCAACAGCAGGTAGCTCAGCACCGGCAAGTTTTCCCAGGCACTCAGTGCGTGACCGCAATGCGGGCACGCGCTACGCGGGACCCACAGGTTGTAGCGCGCCGGCAGTCGGTCGTCGGGCTGCGGCTCGTTGGTGGCCTCCCTGATTTCGGTGCGCCAGGCCCGCTCGAGCATGATCGGTAACCGATGCACGACGACGTTCAGGACGCTGCCAATCACGAGGCCGAGCACGATCGCGAATGCGACCTGCACGCCGGCGGGCAGGCTCGCGAACGCGAGGCCGATATCGCCGGCAAAGCGGCCCGGCAGCAAGCCGGCGAGCAGGCTGGAGGAAGTTTGTGACACGAGCGGAAGAGGAGCCTGCATGGTGATGGAGTGGATTCGGCTGCGATGCTACACCACGTTGCCGAGTTGAATAATGGGAAGATACATCGCGATGACGAGGCCACCGACCAGCGTGCCGAGCACGACGATCACGAGCGGTTCGCACAGGCTCGATAGCGCGCCGATCCTGTCGTCGACCTGGCGGTCCGCAAGCGACGCGACATCGAGCAGCATGCTGTCGAGCGCGCCGGATTCCTCGGCAACGGCAACGGGCTGCACGACCTCGGGAGGAAAGCAGTCGGCCGCGCGCATCGCCGCGGCGAGTCGTTCGCCGCGCCGCAGTCTTATGGCGATGCTTGCCGTCGCGCGATCGAAGAATGCATTGCCTGTCGCCTGTGTGAGCGAATCGAACGCGTCGGCGAGCGGTGTGCCGGCGGACAGCAACGTGCCGAGCGCGCGACTCCAGCGCGCCGCGCATAGCGTGCGCAGCAGCGGGCCGGCCACCGGCAGGTTGAGCGACACGCGCGCGAAGCGGATGCGCGCGCTGGCCGACCGACGCAGTACGAACGAGATGATCGAACTCATTGCGACCATCAGCACGAACGTCGGCACACTCCAGCGCGCGGCGGCCGCCGACAGCATCAGCACGAACTGCGTCGGTGCGGGCAGCTTCGCACCGAAGCCGTCGAAGATCTGCTTGAACGTCGGCACGACCCACACTAGCAACGCCGCGGTAATCGCGACCGCGAGCAGCAGGATCGCGACTGGATAGGTGAGCGCCGCGCGCACTTTCGCGCGCTGCGCGGCGGCGCGTTCGCGATCGTCGGCGAGGCGCGCGAGCACGGTGACGAGCGCACCTGCCGCTTCGCCCACCTCGACCAGCTGGCAGTACAGCGCATTGAACTGCGCCGAGTGTCGCTGCAAGGCCGCCGAAAAGCGCAGGCCGGCGGTGATGTCACGCGCGACGGTGCCGATGATGCGCGGCATGCCTTGCCGCTGGCCCGACGTCGGTGCCTGCGCGAGCAGTTCGAGCGCGGGCGCGAGCGGCAAACCGGCACGCAGCAGACTGGACAGTTGTCGCGTGAACAGCGTGACATCGGCCGCGCTGGTCTTCGGGCGTGGCGCGGGCCCTTGCGTTGCCAGTTCGACGATGAAGAGGTTGTCGCGTTTGAGCATCGTGCGCGCGGCGCTCGCGTCGGGTGCGATCAGCGTGCCGCTCTTGCGCGTGCCGTCCGCGTCGACGCCGCGCCATCTGAAGCGCAGCTCGGCTGCGACGACGGACTGTGTCGGTGACAGCGCGGCGGTACTCATGCGACCTCCGTGGCGGCGAGCGCTTCGGCGAGACTCGTGGTGCCGTCGCGCACACGCGCGAGCGCCGCGTCGCGTAACGTCGCAACCTGTTCGGTCTGGGCAAGGCGTGCCAGTTCGTGCGCGCCCGCGCTGGCGACGATCAGCTCGCGCATCGCGTCGGAAACAGGCATCACCTGATGGATGCCGACGCGCCCCCGATAGCCGATCCCGTGGCAAACCGCGCAGCCGGTCGCCGCATACGGTTGCCAGCCGTCGAGCTCATGTTCGCCGAAGCCCGCCGCGTGGAGCGCCGCCGCTGAATGCGGCGCGGGCGCGCGGCATGCGACGCACAATCGCCGCACGAGGCGCTGAGCGGTCACCATCCGCAGTGCGGCCGCAAGATTGTACGGCTCGACACCGATATCGATGAGCCGCGCGATGGCCGCGGGCGCGTCGTTCGTATGCAGCGTGGACAGCACGAGGTGACCGGTTTGGGCGGCCTTCACGGCGACATCGGCGGTTTCGTTGTCGCGGATTTCGCCGACCATGATGACGTCCGGGTCCTGACGCAGGAATGCGCGCAGCGCGACCGCGAAAGTCAGCCCGGCTTTTTCGCGCACGCTGACCTGGTTGATGCCGGCCAGCTGGATCTCGGCCGGGTCTTCCACTGAGCACAGGTTGCGTGCCTCGCCGTTCAGCAGATTCAGGAAGCAGTACAGCGACAGCGTCTTGCCGCTGCCTGTCGGTCCGGTGACGAGCATCAGGCCGTGCGGCGCGCGGATCGCGGCGTCGACGGTATCGCGCTGTGCCGGATCGAGGCCGAGCGAATCGAGCGAGAGTTCGGCGGGCAATGCGTCGAGCCGTCGTATCACCAGCTTTTCGCCGAACAGCGTCGGCAGCGAATTGACTCGGTAGTCCTCGAGCCGCCCTGGCGACGTCGCGAGGCGTAGGCGGCCGTCCTGCGGCACGCGTCGCTCGGCGATGTCCATGCGCGCGAGCACCTTCACACGCGTGACGAACGCGTCGCGCAGATGCGCCGGCGGCCGCGGGATTTCATGCAGCACGCCGTCGATACGTAGCCGCATACGCCAACCATGCTCGGCCGGTTCGATGTGGATATCCGACGCATTGCGCCGCGTCGCCTCGTGCAACGTGTCGGACAGCAGACGCACGGCGGGGGCGTTGTCGGGATCGTTCAGACTCGTTGCGCTGGATTCGCCGTCGACAGCGAGCGGGCGCGGCAATCCGGCCGCGGTGGCAAAGGGTGTTTGCATTGAGAGACCGGTGGTGAGCCGCCTGTAGAACATGACGGCTTCATCTTCCGGTTGCGGGCGTCCGAATGCCATTCGGCCATTCGGCCAATGGCGCGCGTCGCGAGCCTGTGCGATGCTGATCGTGAATCAGCGAGCGACGGGGTGAAGTTCAGCCTAACCGCGTTTTACCGGTCTTCGTGCGCGACGGCGGTTTGAACAGCTTGACGGTGCGGATCGCCTGATCGTCGCTGCGCATCACTTCGAGCTTGGTGTCCCCGATGCGCACGCAGACATCGCCGTCAGGGATGTCTTCGAGGATTTCGAGAATCAGGCCGTTGAGGGTTCTGGGCCCGTCGGTGGGCAGCGCGAGTTGCAGCCAGCGGTTCAGCTCCCGCAACGGCATGGTGCCGGCGACGATGCATTCGCCCGCCTCGTTCCAGCCGCCGCGCGAACTGGCGCCACGCGGAATCGACGTGGTGAATTCGCCGATCAGCTCCTCGATGATGTCTTCTGGCGTAACGAGACCTTGCAGTTCACCGTACTCGTTGACGACGAGCGCGCTCCGTTGCCGGCTCTCCTGGAAATATTGCAGCTGCTGGAACACCGGTGTGCCGCTCGGCACGAAGTACGGCTCGGCGAGCAACTCGCGCAACGTATCGCGTTCGAGTTCCTGGTTGTGCAGCGCCGACAGCGTCTTGCGCACGTGCAATACACCAAGCACGCGGTCGATGTCGCCCTGGTAGACGATCAGCTTGTTGTGATAGCAGGTCTCGAGTTGATGCAGGATCTGTTCGAACGGCGCGTCGAAGTCGAGCGCCTCGATACGGCGGCGCGGGATCATCACGTCATCGACGGAGATGTTTTCGAGGTCGAACAGATTCAGCAGGATGCTGCGGTGTTTGGTCGGCATGAAGCTGCCCGACTCCAGCACGATGGTGCGCAGTTCTTCGGTGGACAGCCGCTGGTCGCGCGCGCCCTTGGTATTGATGTGCAGCACGCGCAGGATGCCGGTGGCGAACAGGTTGACGAACCAGATCAACGGTCTCGCGACCCGCATCAGTGGGGCGATCAGGAGGCTCGCGGGCAGCGCGATTTTCTCGGGAAACGTCGCGCCGACGATTTTCGGCGTGATTTCCGCAAAAACGATGATGAGGAACGCGACGATACCGGTCGCGATCGACAGCACGAGGCTATTGCGGCCGAACGTATGCAATGCGACCGATGTGGTCAGTACCGGAATGATCGTGTTGAACAGGTTATTACCGATCAGGATCACGCTCAGCAGTTGATCGGTTTTTGCCAGCAGGCCTTGGGTTGTCTTCGCACCGAGCGTGTTCTTGCTGGCAAGATGTTTGAGGCGATGACGGTTGAGCGCCATCATCGCTGTTTCGGAAATGGAAAAGAAGGCGGAGCAGACAAGCAGCAGAAGGACAGCGCCGATCTGCGCCCATAAAGGAAGTTGTTCCACGCGTCGGGGAAAATGAGGGAAAGGATGGAGAGAATATAGCAGAGGGGGCTGCGCGTTCCGCCGTGGCGATGGCTGCCGAGAGAGAGACGACGCAGCGACGTACGGGCTGCTGGAAGGCAAAGACCGCGGCGAAGCGCAGCAGTGGAGCAGCGAAACCCACCGCGCAAAACAAAAAACCGCCGAGCAATGCTGCGGCGGTTTCTGAACCTTGAGCTAACAAGGGTAATCTGGTCGGGGTGAGAGGATTCGAACCTCCGGCCTCTACGTCCCGAACGTAGCGCTCTACCAGGCTAAGCTACACCCCGATTCGGTACTGCTGACTCCACTCGGACTAATCTGGCACTTCTGTCTCGTTCAAGACTGTCTCGCCGTCGAGTAAGAGCATAATTCTAGCAGGCTCTCTTTGAAAATGGAATGGGGGAATGGAGAGATTGCCGCTGCGGCGGCTTGGGCTTCCTGTTTCGCACATTCGAGGGTGTGATCGAGGGCGCCCGAGCGGGTGATCGCGTCAAAAATCGTATCGAAACGGTCGGTGCCGCCTTGCTCGATTGCTTCGCGCGCGAGCGCCGACTGCTCCGGCGTGCCACGTTCGATCAGATAGATGAGCGGCAGCGTCGGTTTACCTTCGCGAAGGTCGTCGCCGGCGTTCTTGCCCATCGACTCGGCCGTACCCGTATAGTCCAGCCAGTCGTCCATGATCTGGAACGCGGTACCGATGCGGCGGCCGTATTCGGCGGCGGCGGCTTCGGTTTTGGCGTCCGCGCCGGCCAGCACCGCGCCGAGCTGCGCGGCCGCTTCGAACAGCTTTGCGGTCTTGTAGCGGATCACCTGCATGTACCGCGCTTCGTCGACGTCCGCATCGTGCATGTTCAACAACTGCAGCACTTCGCCTTCGGAGATGATGTTGGTCGCCTCCGATAGAATCTCCATCACGCGCATCTTGCCTACGCCGACCATCATCTGGAACGAGCGCGAATACAAAAAATCGCCGACCAGCACGCTCGCCGCATTGCCGAACAGCGCGTTGGCGGTCTGGCGACCGCGCCGCAGGTCGGACTCGTCGACCACGTCGTCATGCAGCAACGTGGCCGTGTGGATGAATTCGACGACCGCGGCCAGCTCGTGCCGGTGCCCCGTCGTATCGCCAAGCGCGCCCGCCACCAGCAACAGCAACGCGGGCCGCAGCCGCTTGCCGCCGGCGCTGATGATGTACTCGGAAATCTGATTGATCAGCATCACGTCCGACGCAAGACGTTGCCGGATGACGCGATTGACCTGCTGCATGTCTTCGGCGATCGGAGCAAGCAGGTTGGCGACGTTGGGGGAGGGGATGGCGGTCGACGACATGATGGCTGAATTGGGTAGTGCCGCGAATTATAAGGCGATCGGGGCGTTTCAGGGTCGTCGGCTGCGGCGCGCAAGCGTTCCGCATGGCGCGAGGGCCGCTTGCCAAAGGTCGTCTGCGGGCGCCGCGCGTCGCGTGTTACCGCATGCGAGCGCCTGCGAGAGACGGCGAAGCCGGACGGTAGACGGTTTGCTGAGGAGACTTTGACCGAGTAGCTAACTCTATGTATAATCGAAGGTTTCCGCGCGCGGTGCGTGGGAAAAATGAATACAGAGTGAGGTTCTCAATGTACGCGGTCATAAAAACCGGTGGCAAGCAGTACAAGGTTGCCGTCGGCGAAAAACTTAAAGTAGAACAGATACCGGCAGACATTGACGCTGAAATCACGCTCGACCAGGTTCTCGCAGTGGGCGAAGGCGAATCGATTAAGTTCGGTACGCCGCTGGTCAGCGGGGCTTCCGTCAAGGCTACCGTCGTGTCGCAAGGTCGCCACGCCAAAGTGACGATCTTCAAGATGCGTCGCCGGAAGCACTACCAGAAGCATGGCGGCCACCGCCAGAACTATACCGAACTGCGCATCGACGCGATCAACGCGTAAGCGCACCGGTTAAGGAGCAAATCAAATGGCACACAAAAAGGCAGGCGGATCGTCCCGGAACGGCCGCGACTCCGAATCGAAGCGCCTCGGCGTTAAGGTTTACGGCGGCCAGGCTATCAACGCTGGTGGCATCATCGTGCGTCAGCGCGGTACGCGCATGCACGCTGGCGAAAACGTTGGCATGGGCAAGGATCACACCCTGTTCGCGCTGAAGGACGGCCACGTCCAGTTCTCGACGAAGGGCGCGGCGAAGAAGCACACCGTTTCCGTCGTTCCGGCAGCCTGAGTTTAATCAGGCACGGGCTTCAGGACCGGAAAAAGGCCCCGCGAAGTTCGCGGGGCCTTTTTTATTGTGGCGCCGCAGTCGCGCAGTGAACCGCTTGTCACGGGCGACTATGCCGTTCGTCGATTGATCAGCGCGCGGCGCGCGCGGCAAAATAGCACAATCCAATCAGTATCAACCCCTGCATCGAATCGGGCAGTACACCACGGGACGGAGTAACGCATGAAGTTCATTGACGAAGCGAGGATTGAAGTCATCGCCGGCGACGGAGGGGATGGCAGCGCGTCGATGCGCCGCGAGAAATTCGTTCCGTTCGGCGGCCCCGATGGCGGTGACGGCGGCCGGGGCGGCAGCGTGATCGCGGTTGCTGACCGCAACATCAACACGCTAATCGATTACCGCTACGCGAAAAAACATCTGGCGCGCAACGGCGAAAACGGCCGCGGCTCGGATTGCTACGGCAAGGGCGGCGACGACATCACGTTGCGCATGCCGGTCGGCACCACCATCACGGACATGGACACCGGCGAGCTGATCGCCGATCTAACGGAGCACAACCAGAGCGTGCAAATCGCGCAAGGCGGAGCGGGCGGCCTCGGCAACCTGCATTTCAAGTCCAGCACGAACCGCGCGCCACGTCAGAAGACCGACGGCAAGCCGGGCGAGCGCCGCATGGTGCGACTTGAGCTCAAGGTGCTGGCCGACGTCGGTTTGCTCGGTATGCCAAATGCGGGCAAATCGACGTTTATCTCGTCGGTCTCGAACGCGAAGCCGAAAATCGCCGATTACCCGTTCACCACGCTCGCGCCGAATCTTGGCGTCGTGCGTGTGGGGCCGAGCCGCAGCTTCGTGATCGCCGACATTCCGGGGCTGATCGAAGGCGCGGCGGAAGGCGCCGGCCTCGGCCATCAGTTTCTGCGTCACCTGCAGCGCACAGGTCTGCTCCTGCACATCGTCGATATTGCGCCGTTCGATGAATCGATCGATCCGGTCGCGGAAGCGAAGGCCATCGTCAACGAGCTGCGCAAGTACGACGAACAGCTTTACCAGAAGCCGCGCTGGCTCGTACTGAACAAGCTGGACATGGTGCCTGAGGACGATCGCGAAGCCCGTGTGGCGGCTTTCCTCGAAGGTTTCGGATGGGACGGTCCGGTGTTCGAGATCTCGGCGCTGACTGGCCAAGGTTGCGAAAATCTTTGCTACGCGGTGTTCGACTACCTCGCCGAGCACTCCGACGCGCAACGCGCGGCCGAAGCCGAAGACCTCGCCTCCGACGTGCGTTTCCGCGAAGGAACGCAAGTGCCGGCCGCGACCGGCGAAGCCGGCACCGATCCACAGCAATAACAAGTCGAGCGCCGGCGGCAGCGGCCGGTGCCGGCATGCATCACGCGTCATCTTGGGAGACAGCGCACAATGCGTTCCGTCATCGCAGATTCACGGCGACTGGTCGTCAAAGTCGGTTCGAGCCTCGTCACAAACGACGGGCGCGGCCTCGATCACGCGGCGATCGGCCGCTGGGCCGCGCAGATTGCCGCGCTGCGCGCGCAGGGCAAGGAAGTGGTGCTGGTCAGCTCGGGCGCAATCGCCGAGGGCATGCAGCGGCTTGGCTGGACGAAGCGGCCGCGTGAAATCGACGAGTTGCAGGCGGCTGCGGCGGTCGGTCAGATGGGCCTCGCGCAAGTGTACGAAAGCCGCTTCGCCGAGCATTCCATCCAGACCGCGCAGATCCTGCTTACGCACGCCGACCTCGCCGATCGCGAGCGCTATCTGAATGCGCGCTCCACGCTGCTCACGCTGCTGCGGCTCGGTGTCGTGCCAATCATCAACGAGAACGACACGGTCGTCACCGACGAAATCAAGTTCGGCGACAACGACACGCTCGGTGCGCTGGTCGCCAATTTGATCGAGGGCGACGCGCTAATCATTCTGACGGACCAGCAAGGTCTCTTCACCGCCGATCCGCGCAAGGACACGAACGCGACGCTCGTCGAGCAGGCCGACGCGGGCGCGCCGGAACTGGAGGCAATGGCGGGCGGAGCGGGTTCGAGCCTCGGCCGCGGCGGCATGCTGACCAAGATCTTCGCGGCGAAGCGCGCGGCCCATAGCGGCGCCAATACGGTGATCGCAAGTGGGCGCGAGGCGGACGTGCTGGTGAGGCTGGCGGCGGGCGAGGCGATCGGCACGCAACTGATCGCGCGCACCGCGCGCATGGCGGCGCGCAAGCAATGGATGGCCGATCACCTGCAGGTGCGCGGCCACGTCGTGATCGACGACGGCGCGGTCGAAAAACTGACCGCCGGCGGCAAGAGCCTGCTGCCGATCGGCATCGTCGACGTGCAGGGTGCGTTTGCACGCGGCGAGGTGATCGCCTGCCTGAGCGTGTCGGGGCGCGAGGTCGCGCGTGGTTTGACGAACTACAGCAGCGCGGAAACCAAGCTGATCCAGCGGCGTCCGAGCGGCGAGATCGAGTCGGTGCTCGGCTACATGCTCGAGCCCGAGCTGATTCATCGCGACAATCTCGTGCTGCTTTGATCTTTCAGGCGACGCGCGCATCGCGCGCACGGGCTCAATGAATCTGCGACGTCTGTGTGCGCTTGTAACGGATGTTCTCGACGATGTGCTGTGCCGTGCCAGTCGGCATCTTGTTCGCGCACATATAGTCCTGATACAGCGCGGCCTGGTACGCGTTTAGCGCGCCGTTTTCGATGCGCGAAAACGAGTTGGCTACCGTCGTGTCCCAACCATCGTGATCGGCGTTCAGGCCGGCGTACTGACGCCATTCATAAGTGTCGCAGCGAATGCCCTCGTAATTGACGTTGCGCGCGCCGCCCGGGCTCGTGACGACAACCGTGTAGCGCACGACGCCGTCATTGCCGACGCTGACCGACTTCGGGTCGATCGCGAACTGCAGCGGCGTATTGCCGGAAACCTCGAACGGCAGCAGGTTTGCGTCGGTGGGCAGCGGCGGCAACGTGTCAACCTTGTTTTCAACCCAGTTGCTCTGGCGATCCAGCAGATAAGTGAACGCGCTGTCGTCTTTGTTGGCCGGTTTGCCGGCGCTCGAACAGCCTGCCAGCAGGGCGCCGGTGGCGACGCACGCCACGGCGAGTGCAAATGCTTTCAATATGATTCCCTCGAAAGACGGACGCGGCCCGAAAGCCGCGCCAGAGAGAGGCGGCGTGAGCCGCCGCCTGGAATGATTAATCGCGCACGCCTCGTCGGACTAACGGGGCGACTGCGTCGTCGGCTTCGGCCGTTTCCCGCTCGTGCTCCGGTCTCGCGTTCGCATCCCGTAAGCCGGGACCGCAGTCCGGCACGACCAGCACGCGCGTCGAAGTTTCGACGCTGACCGAACTCACGGTAGTGACGGTAGCGACCACCGTGCTTACCGTGGAATCCGGCGGGCTTTGCATCGACGACGCTATCCGGGGATAACGCGACCCATGATGCCCGCCAGGTTTTTCCGCACGCGGCGCAGGCCGGCGCATGAAACGGGACAACTCCGTCAGCGCCAACTGATACACATCCCGCTTGAACTCGATCACACAGTCGAGCGGTACCCAATACTCGTTCCAACGCCACGCATCGAACTCGGGGTGGTCGGTGGCGCGCAGACAGATGTCGCAGTCGCGTCCTACCATCCGGAGCAAAAACCAGATTTGTTTCTGGCCGCGGTAATGACCGCGTACTTCGCGCTTGATGAACTTGTCAGGCACCTCGTAACGCAACCAGTCGCGCGTGCGACCGATCACCTTGACGTGCTCCGGAAGCAGCCCGGTCTCTTCGTGTAACTCCCGATACATCGCTTGCACTGGGGTCTCACCATATTTGATGCCCCCTTGCGGAAACTGCCAGGAATGTTCACGGAGCCGTTTACCCCAAAACACCTCGTTGTGCGCGTTCAAGAGGATGATGCCGACGTTCGGGCGAAAGCCTTCACGATCCAGCATACAACCACCTTCGAATCCTTTAAAATTGCTTTGATTATAAACAGATAACGGACCCTTCGCACCGAATCGCATAAGAATGGAACGATTCGCCGCAACCGGCCCGTGTTTGCGGTAGCCTGTCGGTTTTCCGTGCCCCATCCCTTGTGTGAGAGGCTTTGCGCGGCGGTTTCAGCGCCGCGCGGGGGGCAGCGCAGCCGGTCGCGCGAACCGTGCCGGCTTCGCCACCGATCTGTGTCGATTTCCCCATGTTTTCACCCTTTTTGGCGCTCCCACCGGAAGCCGCCGCTTTTGGACACCTTGAATGAAAGCCTCCCGTTTCTTTATCGGCACCCTCAAAGAAGCGCCCGCCGACGCCGAGATCATCAGCCACAAGCTCATGGTGCGCGCGGGCATGATCCGTCGCGTCGCCGGTGGTATCTATAACTACCTGCCGGTCGGCCTGCGTTCGATCCGCAAGGTGGAAGCGATCGTGCGCGAGGAAATGAACCGGGCAGGCGCCATCGAGCTCTTGATGCCGGCCGTGCAGCCGGCCGAGCTGTGGCAGGAGTCGGGCCGCTGGGAGCAGTACGGTCCCGAGCTGCTGCGCTTCAAGGACCGCAAGCAGGCCGATTTCGTCATGGGCCCGACGCACGAGGAAGTGGTCACCGATATCGCGCGCAATCAGATCAAGAGCTACCGCCAGCTGCCGGTCAACTTCTATCAGATCCAGACGAAGTTTCGCGACGAGATCCGTCCGCGGTTCGGCGTGATGCGCGGCCGCGAGTTCATCATGAAAGACGCGTACTCGTTCGACAAAGACGCGGAGGGTCTGCGCGAGTCGTATCGCAAGATGTACGACGCGTACGTGCGCATCTTCACGCGTCTCGGGCTCGAGTTTCGCGCGGTGGCGGCCGACAACGGTTCGATCGGCGGCAGCGGCTCGCATGAATTCCACGTGATCGCCGACATCGGCGAAGACGACATCGCGTATTGCCCGAGCTCGGATTTCGCCGCGAACGTCGAGGCGGCCGAAGCGCTGTCGCTGATCGCAGAACGCGCGGCGCCGGCGGAAGAGATGACGAAGACCGCGACGCCCGGCAAGGCGAAGTGCGAGGCGGTTGCCGAACTACTGAACATTCCGCTCCAACGCACGATCAAGTCGGTCGTGCTCGCAACTGAGAACGAAGGCGCTGAGCCGACGATCTGGCTGCTGATGCTGCGCGGCGATCATGATCTGAACGAGATCAAGACGGCCAAGCTGCCGGGCCTGAGTATTTTCCGCATGGCGACCGAAGCCGAAATCGTCGAGACGTTCGGCACGCCGCCGGGCTATCTCGGTCCGATCAACACGAAGAAGCCGGTCAAGGTCATCGCGGACAGCACGGTCGCGAATATGAGCGACTTCGTGGTCGGCGCAAACGAGATCGACTATCACATCACTGGCGTGAACTGGGGCCGTGACCTGCCGGAGCCGGTCGTCGCCGACATCCGCAACGTGAAGAAGGGCGATCCGTCGCCGGACGGCAAGGGCGTGCTCGACATCTGTCGCGGCATCGAAGTTGGCCACGTGTTCCAGCTCGGCACCAAGTATTCCGAAGCGATGAACGCGTCGTGCCTCGACGAAACCGGCAAGCCGCGCCCGATGGAGATGGGCTGCTACGGCATCGGCATCACACGTATTCTCGGTGCCGCGATCGAACAGAATTTCGACGACAAGGGCATCATCTGGCCGGAATCGATCGCGCCGTTCGAAGTCGTGCTGTGCCCGATGGGCTACGACCGCAGCGACGCGGTGCGTGAGCAGGCCGACAAGCTGTACGCGAAACTCGTCGCGGCTGGCATCGACGTGATCCTCGACGATCGCGGCGAGCGTCCCGGCGTGATGTTCGCCGACTGGGAGCTGATCGGCGTGCCGCATCGACTGGTGATCGGCGAGCGCGGTCTGAAGGACGGCAAGATCGAGTATCAGGGCCGCCGCGACCTCGAAGCGACACTGCTGCCGGTCGAGGACGCCGCGCAGACCGTGATCGACAAAGTGCGCGCGGCGCTCGCGAACTAAGCGGAGCGGGCAGTGGAGTACACCTTCCTGTCCGCGACCGTGCTGCTGATCCTGATCACCGATCCGCTCGGCAACATCCCGATCTTCGTCAGCTGTCTGAGGGGTGTGGTGCCGGAGCGTCGCACGGTCGTGATCCTGCGCGAGGTCGCGATCGCGTTTGCCATCCTGCTGGTGTTCATGGTGCTGGGGCAGAGCTTCCTGCGCATGATGAGCCTCAGTGACCAGTCGTTGCGGATCGGCGGCGGTATCGTGCTGTTTCTGATCGCGCTGCGCATGGTGTTTCCGCATCCGGACGGTCCGTTCGGCGGCGATGCGCGCGGCGGCGAGCCGCTGATCGTGCCGCTCGCGATTCCAGCGTTGGCGGGCCCGTCGGCGCTCGCGACGGTCATGCTGCTCACCTCGCAGGCGCCGGGCAAGATGTTCGAGTGGGTCGGTGCGCTGACCGTCACGATGATCATCTGCGCGATCGTGCTGATGCTCGCAGAGCGCATTCAAGCCTGGCTCGGCGAACGGGTGATGGCGGCGTTCGAGCGGCTGATGGGCCTCGTACTCGTCGCGATTTCAGTCGAGATGATGCTCGGCGGTATCCGCTCTTTCGTGCACAAGCTCTGAAGCGGGCGGCGGCGTGCGAGTTGCGACTGTCGCAGCAATAAAAAAGCAGCCATGCAGGCTGCTTTTTTTTTCGCCGGTACGCGGATGCGCCGCTCACGCCCCCTCGGTCAAAGCCCGAATGGTCGGCAGATTGCGCCAATACCCCTTGGCGTCCATCCCGCAGCCGAACACATACCGGTCCGGCACTTCGAAACCGCAGTAATCGGGGCGCAGCGGCTTCGCCTTCGGAATGATCTTCTCGCACAGCACCGCGGACAGAAAGCGCCTCGCGCCCATCGCCAGGATGCGGTCGCGGATCGCGGCCATCGTCTCGCCTTCGTCGAGGATGTCGTCGAGCACGAGCACCACGCGATCCTTCACCGACTCGGCCGGCGCAACGCGCCATTGCATCTCGTTGCTGCCCTTGGTCGTATTGCGGTAGCGCGTCAGATGGATGTAGTCGAACTCGAGCGGGAAATTGAGATGCGGCAGCAGCATGCCGGTGAATACCGCGGCGCCGCCCATCACCGACAGAACGAGCGGAAAGTCCTCGCTCATCTCGTCGCGGATGGCGCCCGCCATGCGGATGATCGACGCAGTGACGTCCGAGGCCGAAACGATCTCTTCGGAGTGTTGAAAAATATGGAGGGCTTCTTCGCGGTTCATGACGTCTGACGGACGGTAACTGTGTACATAGTGTGAGAGGCAACATCCCGGGGGACGTTCCCGCGAGGGACGACGCGATGCGCTACAGAATAAACCCGCACGATGCCGAAGTCAGCCACGCATCGGCGCGAGCGAGCGCCGTTCCCATCAAGCTTAGCGCATGCCGGGCATCATGCCCTTCATGCCGCGCATCATCTTCTGCAGGTTGCCGCCCTTGAGCTTCTTCATCATCGTGCGCATCTGTTCGTACTGGTTCAGCATGCGGTTGACTTCCTGCACCTGTACGCCCGCGCCCGCGGCGATGCGGCGCTTGCGGGTCGCCTTGATCAATTCGGGCTTGGCGCGCTCGGCCGGCGTCATCGAGTTGATGATGCCTTCCATGCGGCGCATCTGCTTCTCGGCCTGGCTCATGTCAGCGCCGGCCGCGGCCTGCTGGAACTGCGCGGGCAGCTTGTCCATCAGCGTCGACAGACCGCCCATGCCCTTCATTTGCGTGAGCTGCGCGCGGAAATCGTTGAGGTCGAAGTCGCCGCCTTTTTTGACCTTGTCGGCGAGCTTCTGCGCGGCCTGCACGTCGACGCCGCGCTGCGCTTCCTCGACCAGCGCGAGAATGTCGCCCATGCCGAGAATGCGGCTCGCCATGCGGTCCGGGTGGAACACTTCGAGGCCGTCGAGTTTTTCGGCGACACCCACGAACTTGACCGGCTTGCCCGTCACGTGACGTACCGACAGCGCCGCGCCACCGCGCGAATCACCGTCGAGCTTGGTCAGCACGACGCCGGTAAGCGGCAGCGCGTCGCTGAACGCCTTGGCGGTGTTGACCGCGTCCTGGCCGAGCATCGCGTCGACGACGAACAGCGTTTCCGCCGGCTTCAGCTCGGCGTGCAGCGCGGCGATTTCATTCATCATCGCTTCGTCGATACCGAGACGGCCGGCCGTGTCGACGAGCAGCACGTCGTGATAGTGCCGCTTGGCCCAGTCGAGCGCGGCGCGCGCGATGTCGACCGGCTTCTGGTTCGGCTCCGACGGGAAGAAGTCCGCGCCGACCTGCTCGGTCACCGTTTTCAGCTGCGCGATAGCGGCGGGACGATAGACGTCGCACGAAACCGTCAGCACCTTCTTCTTGTACTTTTCGCGCAGCAGCTTTGCGAGCTTGCCGACCGTGGTCGTTTTACCGGCACCCTGCAGACCCGCCATGAGAATGATCGCGGGCGGCGTGACGGCGAGATTGAGCTCGGCGGCCTTGCCTTCGTAATCGCCGCCGATCACCGCGGTCAGCTCGCGCTGCACGACGCCGACGAGCGCCTGACCCGGCGATAGGCTGGCGATCACTTCCTCGCCGAGCGCCTTCTCCTTGACCTTGGCGATGAACTCGCGCACGACGGGCAGCGCCACGTCGGCCTCGAGCAGTGCGAGACGCACTTCGCGCAGCATTTCCTGGGTGTTCGCCTCGGTAAGCCGGGCTTCGCCGCGCAGCGTCTTGACGACGCGCGCCATCCGTTGAGTCAGATTGTCGAGCATGGGGAGCGATGGACGGTGGGACCCGCGCAGCGCGCGAAGCGCAAGACGTCGCGGAGCAGGGCCCTAGTGTAAACTTCGAATATGGATATTGTACTGTATGCCCTCACCGCGCTTCTCTACGGCGGCCTCGCGGTGGCCGGCTGGCGCTCGCACCGGCACCTGGCCGTGCGTCCGCTGCTCGAGAGCGTGCCGCCGCTGTCCGGTCATGCCGCCAGCGCGGGCGCCCTGGTCGCCTCCGGCATGAGCGCGCCGGGGCGCGCGCTGCTGTTCGTCGCGCTGCTCGCTCACGGCGTGCTGCTGCATACCACGATCTTCCCGCAGAACGCGATGGTGTTCGGCTTCGCGTTTGCGCTGTCCGCGATGTTCTGGCTTGGCGCCGGCATCTACTGGATCGAGAGTTTCTTCTTCCCGCTCGACGGCTTGCGGCTGCTGGTGTTGCCGCTCGCTTGCGTGGCGTCGCTGCTGCCGCTCGCGTTCGGCGGCGTGCGCGTGCTGCCGTATGCGGCCGCGCCGATGTTCAAGCTGCACTTCCTCATCGCGAACGTCGCGTACGGTCTGTTCGCGATCGCGGCGCTGCACGCGGTGCTGATGCTTGCTGTCGAGCGGCGTTTGCATGCGATGCGCGGCGGTCTCGCGCAGCGGCACGCGGCGGCGGGCAACGGCTGGTGGTCGAGCTGGCTCGATACGCTGCCGCCGCTGCTCACGCTCGAGAAGCTGCTATTCCGTCTGATCGGCGCCGGCTTCGTGCTGCTGACGCTGACGCTGCTGTCGGGCATCCTGTTCAGCGAGCAGCTGATCGACCGCGCGTTGCGGCTCGATCACAAGACCGTGTTCGCGATTCTTTCGTGGGTGATGTTCGGCGCGCTGCTGACCGCGCGCAAGGTGTCCGGCTGGCGCGGCCGTGCGGCATTGCGCTGGGTGCTGGCCTCGTTCGTCGCGCTGTTGCTCGCGTACGTCGGCAGCCGTTTCGTTTTCGAGGTGCTGTTGCACCGGCCTGTAGTGTGAGCGTGTCCCCATGCGACAAATCTTTTTGCTGATTCTGCTGTTCATCGTCGGTCAATGGCTCGTGAAGGCGCTGCGCCGCCACGACGCACAAACCGCGCAACGCACCGGTGCCCGTGCCGCTAACGGTGCCGGCGCTGCGAATGGCGGCGCGCGTGCCTCGAAGGAACAGCCGCAGCTTGCCGAGCCGATGATCCGCTGCGTCGAGTGCGGCGTGCATGCGCCGCAGAGCGACTCGGTCAGCGTGGCGGGGCAGGTGTTCTGCTGCGCCGCGCACGCGCAGCGCCACGGCGCGCGTCCGAGCGGCCGCGAGGCTCGATGAGCGGCGCGTTCACCGTCGACGCCGACGGTTGGGTTCCCGCCGCACGCAAGCTCCCCTCGCCGAACTTCGAAGCGCGGCCGCAAGGTGCGGTGCCGACGCTGATCGTCGTCCACAACATCAGCCTGCCGCCGAACGAGTTCGGCGGCACCGCAATTGCCGAGCTGTTCCAGAACACGCTCGACTGCGACGCTCACCCGTACTACGACACGCAGCTGCGCGGCGTGCGCGTGTCCGCGCATTTCGTGATTCGTCGCGACGGCGCACTCGAGCAGTTCGTGTCATGCGACGAGCGCGCGTGGCACGCCGGGCCGTCGAATTTTTTCGGCCGGGAGCGCTGCAATGATTTCTCGATTGGCATCGAACTCGAAGGCAGCGACACCACCGCCTTCGAAGCGGCGCAATACCGCACGCTCGCCGCGCTCGTGAGCGCATTGCAGGCGCGCTATCCGATCGACGCGCTGGCCGGTCACTCCGACATCGCGCCCGGCCGCAAGACCGATCCTGGTCCGTATTTCGAGTGGCCACGGCTGCGGCGCGACACCTCGCTCGACGGTCGGTATTTCCCCTATCTCAAGTTTTCAGAAAAGCGGTAATCCCCTTCGCACGATCTTGCGTAATCCGCAGAGAACGAGGCGCAGCCTGCGTCTCCGGGGAGCTTCTGCGCGCCGCACGAGGCAAAAGTCAAGGCGCCGAGGGCAAATAAAACGATTTGACCTGTCTCGAAACTCCACTATACTTGGTGCCGACAACTGAGTTTCGCACTATATCTTGTGTTGTGCTGTGAATAACCATGTGCATAACCGAGTGAATAAGCGTGGATAAGTCTGCGGCGCCCCGCTCCTCGAGCATGGCGCCGCAAGCGTTCCAGACAGCGAAAAAATTCCTGGGGCGCAGCCGGTAGGGGGATCGCCGGCCGCATCCAGAAGCATTCAGGAAAGGACCAGCCAGTGATCGCGACCGACCCGATGAAGACCGCCATCAAATCGAACCAGGCTTCCTCGCAGTTGCATCCCGCCAACCGGCGTAGCCGGCCTTCCTGCACCTCATCGCTCGCGCACGCGGCGGCGCGGCGTTCGATTTAATCCGCGGCACCCGCCGCCATTTCCAAGACCAGGAGCTTTGCACATGCAAACCACCGACAACGTGACGACCCGGTACGAGGGCTCACCGACTGGCCAGGCGTTCGGCCAGGCTCAAGGCGCACAGGCGCTCGCCGCGCAAGCGAACTACACCGACTACAAGGTGATCCGCCGCAACGGCAGCGTGGTGTCGTTCGAGCCGTCGAAAATCGCGATCGCCGTGACGAAGGCGTTCCTCGCCGTCAACGGTGGTCAGGGCGCGGCGTCGGCGCGTGTGCGCGAACTGGTCGAGCAACTCACGCAGAACGTGGTGCGCGCGCTGGTGCGCAGCCGTCCGAACGGCGGCACGTTCCATATCGAGGACATTCAGGATCAGGTCGAACTCGCGCTGATGCGCGGCGGCGAACACAACGTCGCGCGTGCGTACGTGCTGTATCGCGAGAAGCGCAACCAGGCGCGCGCGCATGACGAGCATCCGGAAGCGGGCAGCACGCCGGGCCTGAACGTGACCGACAACGGCATCACGCGTCCGCTGGACATGGTTGCGCTGCGCGGCATCATCGAGTCGGCGTGCGCGAACCTCGGCGACGCGGTGAGCGCCGAGCCGATCGTCGCGGAAACGGTGAAGAACCTGTACGACGGCGTGCCGATGAGCCAGGTGTACGACTCGGCCATCCTCGCTGCCCGCACGATGATCGAAAAGGACCCGGCCTACAGCCAGGCCACCGCGCGTATCCTGCTGCACACGATCCGCCGCGAAATCCTCGAAGAAGAAGTCACGCAAGCCGAAATGGGCGAGCGCTACGCCGAGTACTTCCCGCAGTTCATCAAGCGCGGCGTGCAAGCCGAACTGCTCGACGACAAGCTGTTGCAGTTCGACCTGAAGCGCCTCGGCGCCGCGCTCGACGCGGACCGCGACCTGCAGTTCGGCTACCTCGGTCTGCAGACGCTGTACGACCGCTACTTCCTGCATCACGACAACGTGCGCATCGAGATGCCGCAGGCATTCTTTATGCGTGTCGCGATGGGCCTGTCACTGAATGAGATCGACCGCGAAGCGCGCGCGATCGAGTTCTACAACGTGCTGTCGAGCTTCGACTTCATGAGCTCGACGCCGACGCTGTTCAACTCGGGCACGCGCCGCTCGCAGCTGTCGTCGTGCTACCTGACCACGGTCGACGACGACCTCGACGGCATCTACGAAGCACTGAAGGAAAACGCGCTGCTGTCGAAGTTCGCCGGCGGCCTCGGCAACGACTGGACGCGTGTGCGCGCGCTCGGCTCGCACATCAAAGGCACCAATGGCAAGTCGCAGGGCGTCGTGCCGTTCCTGAAGGTCGTCAACGACACGGCGGTCGCCGTGAACCAGGGCGGCAAGCGTAAGGGCGCGGTGTGCGCGTACCTCGAATCGTGGCACCTCGACATCGAGGAATTCCTCGAGCTGCGCAAGAACACCGGCGACGACCGTCGTCGCACGCACGACATGAACACCGCGAACTGGATTCCCGATCTGTTCATGAAGCGCGTGATGGAAGGCGGCGACTGGACGCTGTTCTCGCCGTCCACCTGCCCGGATCTGCACGACAAGTTCGGCGCTGCGTTCGAAGCGGCTTACACGGCTTACGAAGCCAAGGTCGCGCGCGGCGAGATCAAGCTGTTCAAGAAGATCCCGGCGGCGCAGCTGTGGCGCAAGATGCTTGGCATGCTGTTCGAAACCGGCCATCCGTGGATCACCTTCAAGGATCCGTGCAACGTGCGCTCGCCGCAGCAGCACGTCGGCGTCGTCCATTCGTCGAACCTGTGCACGGAAATCACGCTGAACACCAGCGACGCCGAAATCGCCGTCTGTAACCTCGGCTCGGTGAACCTCGTCGCGCACCTGAAGGAAGAGGCCGACGGCACGCTCGCGCTCGACCACGACAAGCTGAAACGCACGATCAGCGTCGCGATGCGCATGCTCGACAACGTGATCGACATCAACTACTACGCGGTCGCCAAGGCGCGTAACTCGAATCTGAAGCACCGTCCGGTCGGCCTCGGCATCATGGGCTTCCAGGACTGCCTGCACGTGCTGCGCACGCCGTACGCGTCGCAGGAAGCGGTCGAGTTCGCCGATCGCTCGATGGAAGCGGTTTGCTACTACGCGTACTACGCGTCGACCGAGCTCGCCGAAGAGCGGGGCCGCTACTCGAGCTACCGCGGTTCGCTGTGGGATCGCGGCATCCTCCCGCAGGATTCGGTGGCGCTGCTCGCCGAAGCGCGCGGCGGTTACGTCGAAGTCGATTCGAGCGAGTCGATGGATTGGCCCGTGCTGCGCTCGCGCATCGCGACCTACGGCATGCGCAACTCGAACTGCGTCGCGATCGCGCCCACCGCGACGATCTCGAACATTATCGGTGTGTCGGCGTGCATCGAACCGACCTATCAGAACCTATATGTGAAGTCGAACCTGTCGGGCGAGTTCACGGTGGTCAACGACTACCTGGTGCGCGACCTGAAGGCGCGCGGCCTGTGGGACGAAGTGATGGTCGCCGACCTGAAGTACTTCGACGGCACGTTGTCGCGCATCGACCGCATCCCGGCCGATCTGCGCGCGATCTACGCGACCGCGTTCGAAGTCGATCCCGTGTGGCTCGTCGAGTCGGCCTCGCGTCGTCAGAAGTGGATCGACCAGGCGCAGTCGCTGAACATCTACATGGCGGGCGCATCGGGCAAGAAGCTCGACGAGATCTACAAGCTCGCATGGCTGCGCGGTCTGAAGACCACGTACTACCTCCGCACGATGGCCGCAACGCACGTCGAGAAGTCGACGGTCGCGCACGGCGCGCTCAACGCGGTGAGCTCGGGTCATGACGGCTCGGGTGGCGCAGGCGGCGCGGCAGGCGGCTTCGGCGTGGGCGGCGGCGCTGCGGGTGGTGTGGGCGGCGGCTTCCAGGCTGCTGCAGCGACTGCCGCGGCGGCGGTCGAAGCGGCACCGGAAGCGGATGGTCCGGTCTGCATGATGCGTCCTGGCGATCCGGGCTTCGACGAGTGCGAGGCTTGCCAGTAAAAAGAGGCAAGCAGCGGGAGCGATGCTTGCTAACTGCACGCGAGGGTCGCAGGAGGTGACCCGCAGGCGGCGAGCAACGCGCGTCGTCGATGAAGTAGAAGCAGGTCGATGAGCGGTGAGCCGTATCGAAGTCTCACCGCTCGTCGACGCAGCGAAGCGACCCAGCAGTTGGCAACACCAGACGATCGCTCGACATGACATCGCACGTCACCCGCGAACGCTGACGCAAGATGATCAACGCGGCTCACCGCCGACTCTCGCGATGAGCGGCTCGCGCGGCGTCGATCAGTCGACGGATGCCGCGAACGCACTGCGCAATACATATAGATAGAGATAGAGCAACGAAACGTCGTGTCGAAACGTTGCTCTTCGAGTTCTCGAAGCACCTCGGCAACACATCTTCAACATGCGTTCATCACGCGTCACTCGACGCGTCACGCACAGCATGTCGAACAAAGTGTTGTATGAACGTAGCAACGCGAATCGAAAACAGGAATTTTCGCGAACGAAGTCTTTTATCGCTCGTGAAAAGATGGTACAAACCGTTCTAAATTGATGGTGACATTTATGCTCAACTGGGATGACGAGATCACTGCCGTAACTCCCTCGAGCGCGACGCAACCGAACGTGTTGCGCAACGCTGCGGGGTCGGCTGTGAGTTCGCAAATCGGAACGCGTTCCGCTGCTCACGCTCCCTCCGCTCAAGAAGTCTTCGCGAACGACATCGCTGTCGCTCCGGTCGCTCATGTTGGCAACGCGGTTGCCAACGCGGCGGCTGCTTCCGAAGCGCGCGTCAATGTTGCCGACAAGCGCATCATCAACGGCCAGACTGACGTCAATCAGCTGGTGCCGTTCAAGTACAAGTGGGCCTGGGAAAAGTATCTGGCGGGTTGCGCCAACCACTGGATGCCGCAGGAAGTGAACATGTCGCGCGACATCGCCCTGTGGAAAGACCCGAACGGGCTGACCGAAGACGAGCGCCGCGTCGTCAAGCGCAACCTGGGCTTCTTCGTGACGGCAGATTCCCTCGCCGCCAACAACATCGTGCTGGGCACCTACCGCCACATCACGGCGCCCGAATGCCGCCAGTTCCTGCTGCGCCAGGCGTTCGAGGAGGCGATCCACACGCACGCTTACCAGTACATCGTCGAGTCGCTCGGTCTCGACGAGGGCGAAATCTTCAACGCGTATCACGAGGTCCCGTCGATCCGCGCGAAAGACGAATTCCTGATTCCGTACATCCACGTGCTGACCGACCCGGCCTTCAAGACCGGTACGCTCGAAGCAGACCAGACGCTGCTGCGCTCGCTGATCGTGTTTGCCTGTGTGATGGAAGGCCTGTTCTTCTACGTCGGCTTTACGCAAATCCTGGCGCTCGGCCGCCAGAACAAGATGACCGGCGCGGCGGAGCAGTACCAGTACATCCTGCGCGACGAGTCGATGCACTGCAACTTCGGCATCGACCTGATCAACCAGATCAAACTCGAAAACCCGCACCTCTGGACGGCCGAGTTCCGCGCCGAAATTCGCGCGATCTTCCAGCAGGCGGTCGAGCTCGAATACCGCTACGCCGAAGATACGATGCCGCGCGGTGTGCTCGGCCTCAACGCGTCGATGTTCAAGAGTTATCTGCGCTTCATCTGCAACCGCCGTTGCCAGCAGATCGGTCTCGACCCGCTCTACCCGAACGAGGAAAACCCGTTCCCGTGGATGAGCGAAATGATCGATCTGAAGAAGGAGCGCAATTTCTTCGAGACGCGAGTGATCGAATATCAGACTGGCGGAGCGCTTTCCTGGGAGTAAGCCGGGATTCGCGTCGCAGATGTATTCATTGATGGGGATGCCGCCGCCTGTGGCCGCGGCGCCCCGGGTTAGGAGCAGAACGGCCTGATGCAAAGCGTGCCCGGTGCCTTGACGGCCCACAAACATGACAGGCACTTTGCGGACCCTTCAGTGGGATGGGCAAACTTCCCCCCGGAAAAAGCCGTTGGCGTCGTTGCCGGCGGCCCGATCAAGCAATTGCCGGCGTCGCCTTGCGACGTCGACCAGATTTGGCGCGCGGTGCCTTCGGGCACGGCGCGCCTTACCGCATTCATTAGCGTAAGCGCGCCGGACCTGCGTACGCCGATGAATAGCCCGCTTCGTAGCGCGCGCCCTGAGAAGCGTCCGCGGGAAGCGGGTTTTGACGAAGGGTGTAGTTTGAACTGACCTCATCTGAAAACCTGAAGGAGAAAATGATGGCAACTGCAAAGAAGGCCGCGGCCAAGAAGCCCGCAGCAAAGAAGACCGCAGCCAAGAAGGCTGCTCCGGCTAAGAAGGCTGCTCCGGCCAAGAAGGTCGCAGCGAAGAAGGTTGCAGCGAAGAAGGTCGCGGCGAAGAAGGCAGCACCGGCGAAGAAAGCCGCAGTGAAGAAGGTTGCAGCGAAGAAGGTTGCAGCCAAGAAGGTCGCGGCGAAGAAGGCAGCACCGGCGAAGAAAGCGGCAGCGAAGAAGGTCGCATCGAAGAAGGTAGCAGCGAAGAAAGCGGCACCGGCGAAGAAGGCCGCGGCGAAGAAGGCTGCACCGGCGAAGAAGGCCGCAGCGAAGAAGACCGCTGCCAAGAAGGCGGCACCCGCGAAAAAGGCTGCAGCCAAGAAAGCCGCACCCGCCAAGAAAGCTGCACCTGCCAAGAAGGCTGCGCCTGCCAAAAAGGCTGCACCTGCCAAGAAGGCTGCCGCGAAGAAGGCCGCTGCGCCTGCGAAGAAGGCTGCCCCTGCGAAGAAGGCTGTTGCCAAGAAGGCCGCCCCTGCTCCCGCTGCGCCTGCTGTCTCGAGCGCACCGGCGGCGACTGTGAAGACCGCGCTGAACCCGGCAGCGGCATGGCCGTTCCCGACGGGCAGCCGTCCGTAAGCAGTAGCAGTAATTCGACACATCGCACGATGTGTCGGGTGACCGGGTCGTGCTCGAGTTGGTGCGAGCGCCACCCGGTCAGTGTCCCGTTACCGGAGTGCCGGTGGCGGGCTTTTTTTTGCGCGTCGCCCCAACAAGTAAAAACACGCATGAACCCGCGAGGGCGCATGCGTGTAAAGTCGTCGCGGCGCTGATCTATGCGCGGCCGCGCGAGGGAACAACTGCGCTCAGTGTGTGACGCGCGTGACGCCGCCGCTCGACAGCAGCCTCACGCGATCACCGGCGCGGAAGATCTCGCCGGTAGCAGTTTGGGTGATGGCGCGCATGTCGCCGTTGTCGAGCCGCACGGTGATTTCGATACCGTCGCGCACCGCGACGCGGTTTTCGACTGCATTGCCCGCGACCGCACCGCCGATGCCGCCGACGATACCCGTCGCGATCGAGCCACGTCCGCCGCCGATCGTACTGCCGGCGAGCGCGCCGAGCGCCGCACCACCGAGTGCGCCGACGCCGCTCGGCTGACCGTTGTTCGTGCTGATCCGCACCGCGCGAACGCTATCCACCGTGCCCATGCGAACCGTCTGTTCGCGTTGCGCCTGCGAAGCGGTGAAAACGTCCGGAGAGCTGCTGTTGACCGCACACCCCGACATGGCCAGCGAACCGGCGATCAAAGTGGCGACGATCAGGCGACGCGTTGTTCTCATTCCCAAACTCCCATAGCACGCGATATCAGTGCAGGTCGTATCCGAAGGCCTGCTTGAACCGCTCGTTGATTTCCGCCCGGCTGGGCGCGTAGTTTTGCGGGCCTTGATGCTCGATCTTCAGTGCGCCCATCAAGCTGGCAAGACGGCCGGTCGTGGCCCAGCCGAGGCCCTTCTCGATACCGTAGAGCAGGCCGCCGCGAAACGCGTCGCCGCAACCTGTGGGGTCGAGCACCTGCTTCGCGGTGACCGCCGGAATCTCTTCGATGCCGCCGCCGTGATGGATCTCTGCGCCCTTCTCGCCGAGCGTGATGATCAGCGCGTCGACCTTGCTGGCGATCTGTTCGATCGACCAGCCGGTCTTATTGCTCACCAGCCTGGCTTCGTAATCGTTGACCGCAACGTAGGTAGCAAGTTCAATGATGCGTCGCAGCGTCTGGCCGTCGAACAGCGGCAAACCCTGGCCCGGATCGAAGATGAACGGAACACCCGCGGCGGCAAGCTGTTCGGAGTGCTGAACCATGCCGTCGTAGCCGTCCGGCGCGACGATGCCGAGGGTCAGGCCTGCCACTTCATCAGCGCGGTTCAGATGCGATTGCATCATCGCGCCCGGATGGAACGCGGTGATCTGGTTGTTCTCGAGGTCGGTCGTGATCATCGCCTGCGCCGAGTAGGTGTCGGGCACGACGAGCACGTTTTGCGTCGACAGGCCGAGCTGCGCGAGGCGGTCCAGATAGAGCTGCGCGTCGACGGCGCCGATCGCGCCCATGATGCGCGCGTCGCCGCCGAGCAGATTCAGCGCATAGGCGATGTTGCCCGCGCAGCCGCCGAACTCGCGACGCATGGTCGGCACCAGAAAGCTCACGTTCAGGATGTGGACCTGCTCCGGCAGGATGTGCTCCCGAAAGCGGCCTTCGAAGGTCATGATGTTGTCGTACGCGAGCGAGCCGCAGATGAGCGTAGCCAAGGCGAGCGTTCCTGTATGAAAGCGGTGGGAAGAGACGCGACGCAGCGACGGCGCCGCGCGAGACGCGGCGCCGTCGTTCGTGCGAGAGGGCTTACTTCAGCGCGGCGAGCGCTGCGTCGTAGTTCGGTTCGTTCTTGATTTCGCCGACCAGCTCGGCGTGCAGGACCTTGTCGTTTTCGTCGAGCACGACGACCGCGCGCGCGGTCAGGCCGGTCAGCGGACCGCTCGTCACGTCGACGCCGTACGCCTGTGCGAACTCGTGGCCGCGGAACGTCGATGCCGTCACCACGTTCTCGATGCCCTCGGTCGTGCAGAAGCGCGACGCCGCGAACGGCAGGTCGCCCGAGACGACGATGACGGCCGTGTTGCTCAGCTTCGCGGCCGCTTCGTTGAACTTGCGCGTCGACGTCGCGCAGGTCGGCGTATCGAGGCTCGGGACGATGTTGAGGACTTTGCGCTTGCCGGCGAAGTCGGCGAGCGTCAGCGGTTTCAGGTCCTTGCCGATCAGGGAGAAGGCGGCCGCCTGCTGGCCGACCGACGGGAACGTGCCGCTTACTTCGATCGGGTTGCCACCCAGCGTGACTTGACTCATGTGTTGTGCTCCGAAAAGGGCGTCAGTGAAGACAATGATGCGCCCGCTCGCGAGCGGGCGCGCGAGGGTGCGCTACGGATAAAAAATCTGTACGCGAAAATTGGAGGCGATCGCAGTGCCGGTGTCCAGATGCACGATCATCGTCTGCGTCGCGTGTGCGGGCAGGCCGGACGCGATTCCGGTGCCGGGCGGCACGTAATCCTGCGGCCACAGCACGCGCCGCACGGCGACGTTATTCTGATCGTCCAGCAGCGTGAGTTCGATCGCGGGGTAGGCGAGCGCGATGTTCAGGCGATTGTGCAGCGGCATCTTCAGCTCGAGCTTGTGCGGACCGTCGATCTGCCGCAGATCGGAGGGCTCGACCAGCAAGCCTTCGATGTCGTGCGGCGGCGTCAGCTGGCAGCCGAGGTGCGCGCAGGCTTGAGCGTAGAGGAGTTGCGAGCGCGGCAGGTTGACCATCACGGTCTCGCGCTGCCACCACGCGAGCTGCGCCAGCAGCGCGATGACGAGCAGGGTGGCGAGCACCACGCCGGCTACGATCCAGCCGACGCGCCCGGCGTCCGCGGGGCGGGTTTCTCGCACGACCGGGAACGGATCGGCGCCGTCGCTGACGGGAGGGTTGACCGAAAATGGTTCGCCGCTCGATGCGGCGGGCGAAGGACCGTTCGGCGGGCGAGGACCGCCGGGACCGCCGGCGCCGAAAGCACCCGCAGCACCCGCAGCACCCGCAGCACCCAGGCCAGCGGCGGCGCCGAAGCCGGCCGGCCCCGCACCGCCCGATCCGAAGCGCGGTTCGTTGTCCGGCATGCCATGCCGGCTTGCCGGTTCGCGCCGCGCCGGTTCATCGAACGTGGACGGCCCGGGGCGCTCGACCTTGTGCCAGACGCGCGGCGCTTCGTCTTCGGCTCGCGATGGGGCAGCAGGCGCGGTGGGCGTGACGACAGGCGGTTCGTCAACCGCGTCGTCGGACGGATAGGCAAACGGATCGAGCGGCGCGTCGGCCAGCGTCGGTTCGTCGTCCGCGGGTAGCGGCGCCGTGAAAGCGCCGGCGTGCAACTGCGGTTCGGTCGGTAGGTGCGGCGTGCCCGATGTGATGGGTGCGTGCTCGTTGCCGCCAGGCGGCAGCGGCGCGAGCGGCACGCTGCTCGCGTGGTCGCGCAAACGGCTGTCGAGCGTGCTGCTGGAATGGCTAGTGGACACCGGGTGCGAAGCCGGCACCCACGTGTCCCACGCGTCGCTGCTGAAGTCCGGGCGCTGCTGCCGCACACCGGACAGCGCTTCGATCGCCGCCGCGGCGGCAACCGGTTTGGCGGTGGAAAAATCGCCGCCTTCGGCGACGTCGAACAGACTGCTCGACGCGTCGAAGACTTCCTGGCAATGCCCGCATCGCACGAGGCCGCGGCGCTGCGCAAGCTGCGCCGGTTGCAGACGGAAGACAGTTTCGCAGAAGGGGCAGCGCGTCGCCAGGTGCATTTCGAGCCGTTGAGCCTGAGGCCGTTGGGTTGACAATACGCCTTATTCTAATTGCTTTCGCGGCGCGTTCCGGCGAGGCACACCCAACCTTCGTGTTCACGCCACACGCTGATATCGATCCAGTGCGTGTAGACCCGCGCGACTTCGTCGGCCTGGCGCGCGAGAATGCCCGACAGCGCGATGCGCCCGCCCGGCTTCACCTTCGACGACAGCATCGACGCCATCAGCTTCAGCGGATTGGATAGGATGTTCGCGACCACGACGTCGAACTCGCCGGCCGGGCAGGTATCCGGCAGGCCATAGGTGACGTCGGCGTGATTGCGCTCGCTATTGTGACGCGCCGATTCGACCGCCTGCGGATCGATGTCGATGCCGATCACCGGATCGGCGCCGCACTTCTTCGCGAGAATCGCGAGGATGCCCGAACCGCAGCCGTAGTCGAGCACGGACTGGCCCGCCTTGACCGACTGCTCGATCCACTCCATGCACAGACGCGTCGTGGGGTGGCTGCCGGTGCCGAACGCGAGGCCCGGATCGAGTTCGAGCACGAGCGCGTCGGGCTCCGGCGCATCGTGCCACGACGGCACGACCCAGATGCGCTCGCCGATCGGGATCGGATCGAACTGCGACTGCGTGAGCCGCACCCAATCCTGTTCCTCGACCTCGCGCACGGTATGCGCCGGCGCGGCATCGAGTCCGATTTCATTGGCGGCGGCGGCGAGCAGCAGGGCCGGATCCTGTTCCGGCGCGAGCAGCGCGATCACGCGCGAATGCTGCCACGCCGTGCGATCAGGCGTGAGACCCGGCTCGCCGAACAGCGGCTGCTCATCGGGCGTGTCGGCGTCGGCGTCTTCGACCGACACGGACAGCGCGCCCAATTCGAGCAACGCGTCGGACAACTCGTCCGCGTGCTCCCGCGCCAGTTCGGCAACCAGTTCCCGATAGCTCATGACTTACGCTTCTTCCGCGACCTGCTGACGCGCGGCCAGCCGGTTTTCGAGGTAGTGGATGCTGGTGCCGCCTTCGACGAACTTCGCGTCGAGCATCAGCTCGCGGTGCAGCGGGATGTTGGTGTGAATGCCTTCAACCACCATTTCCGACAGCGCGATGCGCATCCGCTTGATCGCCTGTTCGCGCGTCGCGCCGTAAGCGATCAGCTTGCCGATCATCGAATCGTAATTCGGCGGCACGAAATAACCATTGTAGGCGTGCGAATCGACGCGGATGCCAGGACCGCCGGGCATGTGCCACGACGTCAGGCGTCCCGGCGACGGCGTGAACTTGAACGGATCTTCGGCGTTGATCCGGCATTCGATCGCATGGCCGCGGAACTGGATGTCGCGCTGACGGAACGTGAGCTTCTCGCCGGCCGCGATGCGGATCTGCTCCTGCACGATGTCGACGCCGGTGATCAGTTCGGTCACCGGATGCTCGACCTGCACGCGCGTGTTCATCTCGATGAAGTAGAACTCGCCGTTTTCATACAGGAACTCGAAGGTGCCCGCGCCGAGATAGCCCATCTTCTTGCACGCGTCAGCGCAACGATCGCCGATGCGGTCGATCAGACGCCGCGCGATGCCCGGCGCCGGCGCTTCCTCGATCACCTTCTGGTGACGGCGTTGCATCGAGCAATCGCGCTCGCCGAGCCACACGGCGTTCTTGAACGAGTCGGCCAGCACCTGGATTTCGATGTGCCGCGGGTTCTCGAGGAATTTCTCCATGTAGACCTGCGGGTTGCCGAACGCGCGGCCGGCTTCCTCGCGGGTCATGTTGACCGCGTTGACGAGCGCCGCTTCCGTATGGACCACGCGCATGCCGCGGCCACCGCCGCCGCCCGCGGCCTTGATGATGACCGGATAGCCGACCTGGCGGGCGATCTTCACGATCTCCTTCGGATCGTCCGGCAACGCGCCTTCCGAACCGGGCACGCAAGGCACGCCGGTCTTGATCATGGTCTGCTTGGCCGTGACCTTGTCGCCCATCATGCGGATCGTTTCCGGACGCGGGCCGATGAAGGTGAAGCCGGACTGCTCGACGCGCTCGGCGAAATCGGCGTTTTCCGACAGGAAGCCGTAGCCGGGATGGATCGCTTCGGCGTCGGTGACTTCGGCCGCGCTGATCAGCGCGGGCATGTTCAGATAGCTCAGATTCGACGGCGCGGGGCCGATGCAGACCGCCTCGTCGGCGAGCTTCACGTACTTGGCTTCCTTGTCGGCTTCCGAATAGACGACGACGGTCTTGACACCGAGCTCGCGGCAGGCGCGCTGGATACGAAGCGCGATCTCGCCACGATTGGCAATGAGGATTTTTTCAAACATAGCGGGTTTTCGACTCATCAATGGGCGCCGGGTCGGTCACGACGCCGGCTGCCGCAGAGGATCGGTCGCGCGCCTCGGGAGAACGGCGCGCGGGCGGCGAACAGTGCGTGCCGCGTTAGCCGACCACGAACAGCGGTTGGCCGTACTCGACCGCCTGGCCGTTTTCGACGAGGATTTCCTTGACCACGCCGGACTTGTCCGACTCGATCTCGTTGAGCAGCTTCATCGCTTCGATGATGCAAATGGTCTGGCCTTCCTTGACCGTGTCGCCGACCTGCACGAACGGATCGGCGCCCGGCGACGGTGCGCGGTAGAACGTGCCGACCATCGGCGAAGTCACGACGTGACCCTGCGGCGCGGCGGCGGCCGGCGTGGCAGGAGCGCCCGCGGCGCCCGGCGCCTCGACGGCTGGCGGCGCGGCTTGCTGGAATTGCGGTGCGGCGTAGGAGGCTGACGGTTGAACGTAAACGGGCGGCGCGTTCTTGACGATGCGGACCTTGCCTTCGCCCTCGGTCACTTCGAGTTCCGAAATACCGGACTCGGAGACGAGGTCGATCAGAGTTTTTAGTTTACGTAGATCCATCGGGGTGCCCCTTTTCAATGCGTTGTATGCCGGCGCGTGCGAGCGTGCAGTAGCCGGCTCAAATTGGACGTGTTTGGGTTCAGCCGCGCGACGAGCCGGCCGCGAGCCGGTCGAGCGCGAATTCGAGCGCGTACAGATACCCCTTCCAGCCGAGGCCGCAAATGACGCCCTCAGCCTGATCGGAGAAATATGAGTGATGCCGGAACGATTCCCGTCGATGCACATTCGATAGATGAATCTCGACGAACGGGATGCCGACCCCCGCCAGTGCGTCTCGGATAGCCACGCTCGTCTGCGTGTAGGCGGCGGGATTGATCAGGATGAAATCGGTTTTTTCGGCGCGGGCCGCCTGGATACGGTCGACCAGCGCGCCTTCGTGATTGCTCTGGAAAGACGCGAGCTCGACGCCTGCATCGGCTGCGCGGTCCGCTAGCGCCTGATCGATCTGCGGCAGGGTCACGCGACCGTAGACCTCGGGTTCCCGGGAGCCGAGAAGGTTGAGGTTGGGTCCGTGCAGTACCAGCAGTCGCGTCATGGTCGCTTCTTTTTCCGTGGAATTGCGCGCACTTTAGCGCTGATTAGAGAAACTTGTCTAGTTTCACGCGCGTACCCGGCCACGGCCGCGGCGGGCTGCGGCGCGGCCGAGGGTCGAACTTCACTCAAATTCGGGAATCATCCGCGTATTTTTGCTCGTTCTGCGCGGAATTGCATGCCAAAAAACGCGGCGTGAGAAATCGGGGAATTTACAGCGTGTCGAGCGTCCGGCGCAGCGCCGCGGCGTCGATCTGGCCTAATTTGGTCGAGCGGACGTTGCCTTTTGCGTCGATCACGACGGTAAACGGCAAGCCGCCCGCATTGTTGCCGAACGCCCGAGCGAGGTCCGCGCCGCCAAAGCCGGTTACGTAGATGGGGTACGCGACCTTGACCTTCTGCAGGAAGGTCTGGATGTTCTTTTCCGAGTCGACGCCGAGGCCGACGAACTGAATGCCTTTCTGCGCGTACTCGCGCTGGATCTGCGACAGCGCCGGCATTTCTTCGACGCACGGACCGCACCATGAGGCCCAGAAGTTCACGACGATCGGGTGGCCCTTGAGCAGGCTCAGCGACTGGGGCTTGCCGTCGATGTTCGTGACGGGTGTGGTCCACAGCTGCTGGACGGGGCTCGCATGCGCGTCGGACTGTGACCCGGCCTGCGCCGCATTCGCGACGTCCGCACCGCGATTGAGCCAGTGATTGGCCAGCACGCCGCCGCCGGCGGCAGCCAGCGCGACGACCGCGCCCACCAGCATACGTCTCGTGTTCATCGTGCTCCGTTCCGTCTGATCAATTGGTGAAGGACGGCACTTCGTCGCCGTCGAGCAGCGCCTGGACCGCCTGCAGATTCGCCCGCGCCGTGCGGCCGCGCGCGTCGGCGCGCACCGCGCCGCGCAGGTCGTCGGTTTCGTACAGCGCGACGTGGATGCCGACCGGCTCGGCGGCGCGCTCGTCCGCGGGGCGCCACAGGAAGCTCAGCGTTTCCACATAGCCGCGGCCCGCAAAATGGCGCGTTTCGGACACGTCATACTGGAGGTTTGCATTGAGCATGTAGATCGCGACTTCCTTCGGGTTGTCGCAAAAGACCTGGAGATGGATATCCGAATGCTCGCCGGCCGTGCCGCCCAGCACCGCGCCCGTCAGGTAGGGATTGAACGGCGCGAGCCGCCTCATCCAGTCGACCGCGATCATGCGCAGCCGTCGCAGCAGCGCCGGCTGACTGTCGCCCTGGAACAGCGACTGATATTCACGGATTTCCTGTTCGATCTGATCGTTGTCCGGCAGCCATTCGCCGGCAACCCGGGTCTCGCCGACGACCTGCCGGGCCGCCTTGCGCTTCGCGCTGGCGTAATCCAGACCGTCTTCGGCAATCAGGCGTGCCGCCGCGATCGCGATTTCCTCGCGCACGCGCTGCGGATCGAAATGTGATTTGCGGACCATCCTCGCATGATACTCGATCGCCCCTGGCGACGCGGCCAGGCGGCCCGCGCGGGGCGCCGCCGGGCATGGCCGGCAGGGGCAGCGCGCGCCGCGTCGGTTACAATAGGCGTCCTTTGCAGACGGTCATTCCGGCCGTCCTGCGCCACTCCATTTCCCGCAAAAAGACCCCCGCGGCACGACAGGCTTATGCATATCCACATCCTCGGCATCTGCGGCACCTTCATGGGCGGTCTCGCGGTGCTCGCGCGCAATGCGGGCCACACCGTGACCGGCTGCGACGCCGGCGTCTATCCGCCGATGAGCACACAGCTCGAGGCGCAAGGCATCCGTCTGATCGAGGGTTACGACGCCGACCAACTGAACGGCCTGCGCGCGGATCTGTTCGTGATCGGCAACGTGGTCACGCGCGGCAACCCGCTGATGGAAGCGATTCTCGACCGCGGCCTGCCGTACGTGTCCGGTCCGCAGTGGCTCGGCGAGCACGTGCTGAACGGCAAATGGGTGCTCGCCGTGGCCGGCACGCACGGCAAGACCACCACGAGCTCGATGCTGACCTGGCTGCTCGAGGACGCGGGCCTGAACCCGGGCTTCCTGATCGGCGGCGTGCCGCTCAATTTCGGCGTGTCGGCGCGGCTCACCGATTCGAGCTTTTTCGTGATCGAAGCCGACGAATACGACACCGCGTTTTTCGACAAGCGCTCGAAGTTCGTCCATTACCGCCCGAAAACGGCGGTGCTGAACAATCTCGAATTCGATCACGCCGACATCTTCCCCGATCTCGCCGCGATCGAAACGCAGTTTCATCACCTGATCCGCACCGTGCCGCGGCTCGGCCGCGTCGTCACGAACGGCCGCGAGGACGCGCTCGAGCGCGTGCTGACGCGCGGTTGCTGGAGCGAGGTCGAGCGCTTCGGCGTGCAGGGCGGCTGGGAGGTTCAACCGGCGGAACAGGGCGTGCCCGTCGACGAACGCTTCGCCGTGTACCACAACGGCGAGCGAGTCGGCGTGGTCGACTGGCAGGTGCAGGGCGAGCATAACCGCATGAACGCGCTCGCCGCGATCGCCGCCGCGCGCCACGTCGGGGTGCCGCCCGCGCAAGCCGCGAAGTCGCTGTCAGGCTTTCGCAACGTGAAGCGCCGCATGGAAGTGCGCGGCAGCGTCGACGGCGTGACCGTCTACGACGACTTCGCGCATCACCCCACCGCGATCGGGACGACGGTGGCCGGGCTGCGCGCGCGCGTCGGCCGCGACAACACGCGGATTCTCGCCGTGCTCGAACCGCGCTCGAACACGATGAAGCTCGGCGTCATGAAAGCGCAGCTGCCGGCGAGCCTCGCCGACGCCGACCTCGTGTTCGGCTACGGCGCGCCGAGCGGGCGCGACGCGCTCGGCTGGAATCTCCGCGAAGCGCTCGCGCCGCTCGACGGCAAGGCGCAGGCGTTCGACAACCTCGACGCGCTCGTGAAGGCGGTGGTCCACGCGGCGCGCCCCGGCGATCAGATTCTGGTGATGAGCAACGGCGGCTTCGGCGGCGTGCATCAGAAGCTGCTCGACGCTCTTTCGACGCGAGGCGCGGCGTGATTCTCTATCTGCACGGTTTCCGCTCGTCGCCGAATTCGTTCAAGGCGCGCCTGCTGGCGGCACGTCTCGCCGAACTGGGCCGCGCCGACGAGTGGTGCTGCCCGATGCTTCCGGTGTCGCCGTTCGAAACCGTGGCGCTCGCCGAATCGCTGGTGACGAGGGCACGCGCGAAAGGCGCCGCGGGGCAGGTGACGCTGATCGGCAGTTCGCTCGGCGGCTACTTCGCCACGCATCTGGCCGAGAAGCACGGTTGGCCGGCCGTGCTGCTGAACCCGGCGGTGGTGCCGCAGCGCGACCTGAGCGCCTATCTCGGCGAGCAGCCGTTATGGCACGGCGGCGGCAGCATCGTCGTCGAGCCCCGTCATCTGGACGAATTGCGCGCGCTTGGTGTCGCGTCGATCACGCGGCCCGAACGCTATTATTTGATGGCAGCCACCGGCGACGAAGTGCTCGACTACCGCGAAATGCTCGCGCACTATCCGGGCGCGCGCACGACGCTGATCGAAGGCAGCGACCATGCGATCAGCGAGTTCGCGCAGTATCTCGACGACGTGCTGGCCTTTTGCGACGCCGCCCACGTCGAGCCGCCGGCGCCGCGCGCGGCGGCTTGACGGTGCGCGAACGCGGCCGCGCCGATCCCTGCAACGACGTCAGACAGCAAGACACATCGACGGTCACCGCTGGTCGCAAGATTCAACCCGCTGGCACGCGCAGTGCGCGCCGCGGATCCATTATCACGAACAGCTTGCCGTGCCGCGCAGGCAGTGATCGATCGCTAGAGAGCGTCGGGCGCGCCGGCAGATGCAAGTCAGAACGAGAGTATTGAGTGAACGTTTTCTTCGAGGAATCGGGTAGTTTCAAGGCCGGCAGCGTGCTGTCGCGTCAGGGCGACGCGTTTCAGGTCGAGTTGCCGGGCGGCCGGCGCGCGAAGGTGCGCGCGAAGGATGTGCTGATCGAGTTCGACAAGCCCACCGCGGCCGAACTGATGCAGCAGGCCGACGCATTGGCGCAAGAGATCGATCTCGACTTCCTGTGGGAGTGCGCGCCGGACGATGAATTCCCATTCGCGACGCTGGGCGCCGAGTACTTCGGCGCGAGCTTCGGCGCGACCGAGCGTGCGGCGCTGGTGCTGCGCATGCACGGCTCGCCGGTGTACTTCCGCCGCAAGGGCCGCGGCATGTACCAGCGCGCGCCGCAAGAGCAGCTGAAGATGGCGCTCGCGGGCCTCGAGCGCAAGCGTCAGCAGGCGCTCGTGCAGGCGCAGTACGAGGAAGAGCTGAAGGCAGGCCGTCTGCCGGAAGCGTTCGCCGGCGGCAAGGCCCTCGCGCTGCTGACGAAGCCCGACAAGAACACCATCGAATACAAGGCGCTCGAGGGCGCCGCGGCCGCGCGCGGCATCTCGCAGGCGCGGCTGATGCTCGAATGCGGCGCGATCGCGTCGCCGCGCGCGCTGCACGAGGCGAAATTCCTCTCGGAGTTCTTCCCGCACGGCACCGGCTTCCCGCCCGTCGCGGCCGCGAACGTGCCCGACGATTTGCCGCAGGCCGCCATCGAAGCATTCTCGATCGACGACGTCACCACGACCGAAATCGACGACGCGTTCTCGGTCGAGCACCTGGCCGACGGCCGCGTGCGTATCGGCGTGCACATCGCCGCGCCGGCGCTCGGCATCGAGCGCGGCGACGAGGTCGATGCAATCGCGCGCGCGCGTTTGTCGACGGTCTATATGCCCGGCGACAAGATCACGATGTTGCCCGACAGCGTCGTCGAAACCTTCACGCTCGCCGAAGGCGGGTATCGACCGGCGCTGTCGCTGTACGTGATCGTCAATCGCGACACGCAGGAGATCGTCGCGAGCGAAACGCGCGCCGAGCGCGTGTTCGTGAAGAACAACCTGCGCCACAACACGCTCGACGGAATCGTCACCGAAGAAGCGCTTGCCGAAGGCACCGGCGAGTATCCGCACAAGGACGATATCGCCGTGCTGTGGCCGTTCGCGCAGGCGCTGTTCGAAAAGCGCCAGACCGCGCGCGCCGGCTACGGCCTGCGCCGCGAAGTGCAGCGCAATTCCGACTTCAATTTCTACGTCGACGGCGAGCACATCACGATCACGCCGCGCCGGCGCGGCTCGCCGCTCGACACGATCGTCGCGGAACTGGCGATTCTCGCGAACTCGTCGTGGGGCGCGTTCCTGCACGACCACGGCGTGCCGGGCATCTATCGCACGCAGCGCGCGTTCGGCGCGCCGAGCGGCCCGAAGCGCACGCGCATGCAGACCAACGCCGCGCCGCACGAAGGGCTCGGCGTTCCGCAGTACGCGTGGAGCACGTCGCCGCTGCGTCGCTACGTCGACCTCGTGAATCAGTGGCAACTGATCGCGTGCGTGCAGCATGGCGTGACCGCCAAGCTCGCCGCGCCGTTCAAGCCGAAGGACGCCGATCTGTTCGCGGTCGTGCAAGGCTTCGACGACACCTACACCGCATACGCCGACTACCAGCGTCGCATGGAGTACTTCTGGTGTCTGCGCTGGCTCACGCAGGAAAACCGCAAGCAGGTGGTCGCGTCGGTGGTGAAGGGCGATCTGGTGCGTCTCGAGGAAATTCCATTGCTGCTGCACGTGCCCGGCCTCGGCGTGCACGCGCGCGGCACGCGTTTGCAGATGGAAGTGATGTCGATCGATGAGCTGACGATCGAAGCCTCGGTGCGTCTGTTGCACGTACTCGATGCGCCGACCGTGACGAGCGGCGCCGAAGCCGAAGAAGGCGAGGACGAGGGCGACGAAGCGCTGCTCGACGCATCGGATGACAGCGCCGAAAGCGAAGCGGAAGCCCAAGCCGAAGCCGACGGCTCCCATCCCAACGACACCCCCAGCGCTGAAGAATCCGCGCCGAGCGGCGACGGCAACGACGCCGCGAACCCCGCCGACAACGACCAACACATCACGGAGCCGGGACGATGAGCGGCAACCGGACGCGCGACCGCTACGCAGTCGTCGGCAACCCAGTCGGGCATAGCAAATCGCCGTTCATTCACGGCCGTTTCGCCGCGCAAACCGGCGAGCCGGTCGACTATGGTCATCTGCTCGCGCCCGTCGACGCGTTCGTGCCGCACGTGCGTGCGTTCATCGAAGCGGGCGGGCGCGGCCTGAACGTGACAGTGCCGTTCAAGCTCGACGCGCACGCGTTCGCGAACACGCTGTCGCCGCGCGCCGCGGCGGCCGGCGCGGTGAACACGCTGCGTGTCGACGCTGACGGCGTCTACGGCGACAACACGGATGGCTTCGGCCTCGTGCGCGATATCGAGGTGAATCTCGGCGTGCCGCTGAAAGCCGCGCGCATCCTGCTGCTCGGCGCGGGCGGCGCCGCGCGTGGTGTCGTGTTGCCAATGCTCGAGCGGGCGCCGCATACGCTGACGATCGTCAATCGCACGGCGCAGAAGGCCGAGGCGCTGGTCGACCAGTTCGCGCAGGCCGCGCGCGACGCGCACTGCCGTCTGACGGGCGGCAACGCCCACGCGATCGAAGCGGGCCAGTACGACGTGATCGTCAACGCGACTGCAGGCAGTCTCGACGCCTCGTTGCCCGAGTGCGACGACCGCGCATTCGGCAGCGGCACGCTCGCTTACGACATGATGTACGGCGCGCATCCGACCGTCTTCATGCAGCACGCGGCGAAGCTCGGCGCGCGCGGCGCCGACGGCCTCGGCATGCTGGTCGAGCAAGCCGCCGAATCGTTCCATGTGTGGCGCGGCGTGCGTCCCGACGGCGCGCCGGTGCTCGCCGAATTGCGCGCGCTGCTGAGCGCGCCGTCGCTCGCGTAACGGCAGCGCGCGGACAGCACGCACCATGACAGCGACGCGGCGCGCCAGCGGTTCGCGCGGCCAGGCCGGCCCGCTGCGCTGGCTCGCCTGGCTGATCGCGGTCGTGGCCATCGCCTGGTTCGCGACGCAGGCGTACTACTTCGCGCAGATCGCAGTCTGGAACCTCGTCAATCCGCGCTCGACCGCGTTCATGCGCTCGGACGCGTGGCGTCTGTCGCAGGACCGGCCGGACCTGTCGGTGCAGCGCACGTGGGTGCCGTACGACCAGATTTCGCGCAATCTGAAGCGCGCGATCATCGCGTCCGAGGACGCGAACTTCGTCAACAACAAGGGCTATGAAACCGACGCGATCCTGCAGGCATGGGAGCGCAACAAGGCGCAGGGCCGGATCGTGCGCGGCGGCTCGACGATCTCGCAGCAGCTTGCGCGCAACCTGTTTCTGTCGCGTGAGAAAAGCTATATCCGCAAGGGCCAGGAGCTGATCATTACGTGGATGCTCGAAACGCTGATGGACAAGCAGCGCATCTTCGAGATTTATCTGAACTCGGTCGAATGGGGCAACGGCGTGTACGGTGCCGAGGCGGCCGCGCAGTACTACTTCAAGACGTCGGCGAGCAAGCTCACGGCCGCGCAGTCGGCGCGGCTCGCGGTGATGCTGCCGCGCCCCAGATATTTCGATGAACACCGGAATTCGGCGTATCTCGCGCAACGCGCGCGGGTGATCGCGCGGCGTATGGGAGCGGCCGAATTGCCGGATTGAACTGAGTCCTCGATACCGTTGGCCCGTTCCGAAGCCCGCCTTCCGCGGGCTTTTTTGCGTCGCTAAAATCTCAATATCTGGACTCAACATTCACATATTGGTGATTCTGGAAAGTCGCCCTACAATCCAGACCAACATGCATCGCGAGTCGGCGCGCCAGCGCGCCGACACCGCGACCGCGACAGAAAAAACCGGAGACGAGACCAACCATGTCTGGCAGCCAATCAGAGCAGCCGCGCGAACGCGGCGCCGCACGCTTTCGCGCGCTGTTATCCGACCCCGCGCGCTAAGCGCAGAAACCATCCGAAAGCGAATCGCCATGAACAAAGCGATGCCCACTCACGCCGCCAGCGCGGCCGAGGCCGCGCCGGGGTCGAACAGCGCCTCGAATTCCGTGCTGAACTCCGCGCCGCGCGACGCTTCAGCCGTCACCGCCAATGTCGCCGCGAGTGCGTCCGCTACCGCGAGGGCGTCGCGCCCGGTGGCGAGCGCCGACGGACTCGGGCTGCCGGTCACGCTGCGAGACGTCACGCCCCAGCAGGCCGGCACGCAGACGCTGTTGCGCGGCCTCGCGATTCTCGAGGCGGCCGCAGCCGGCGTGCGGGATCTGCGCAGCTTCGGCGCCGCGCTCGGCACGACGCGCAGCACCACGCACCGGCTCGTCAGCAGCCTCGTGCAGGCGCGCTATCTGCGCCAGGTGCAGGGCGGCTATCTGCTCGGGCCGAAGCTGATCGAGCTCGGCACGATCGCGCTCGAACAGATGCCGCTCACGGCGGTCGCGCGTCCCCATCTGGAGTCGCTTGCCGAGCAGACGCTCGACACCATTCACCTCGGCGTGCGCGACGGCGACGACGTGCTGTACATCGACAAGATCCCCGGCACGCGCGGCCTCGAAATGCGCTCGCGCGTCGGCCATCGGATGCCGCTCGCGTCGACCGGCATCGGCAAGGCGATGATGCTCGACCTCGCGCCGGACGCGTGGCAGTCGCTGTTCGACGCGTCGCGCCGCGCACTCGCGGGTGTGAGCTTCACGCCGGACAACCGCCCCGACGCGCCGACCTTCCTGCAGCGCATGACCAGCTACGCGGCCGGCGGCTACACGTTCGACCTCGAGGAAAACGAAGCGGCGATCCGCTGCGTCGCGGCGCCGGTGCGCGACGCGTCGGGCGCGATCGTCGCGGCGCTGTCGGTGGCGAGCACGATTCCCTATATGTCGCTCGAACGGATGGACGAACTGATTCCGGTCGTGCAGCGCGAGGCGCGCGCGATTTCGGAAGAACTCGGTTGGCGCGCACCGCAACCGGCCACGCGCAGGATCAAGCGATGAAACAAGCGGGCACCGCCACGCTGGCGAACCACCAGGCGCCCACCGCGCCCGACACGGGCGTGAAGCCGGAGGCGGCCGACGACACGGATATCGCCGCCGTCGATTTCACGCATGCCGCGCTGATCGCGCTCGACTGGGGCACCACGTCGCTGCGCGCCTATCTGTTCGACGCGCACGGTCGCGTGTTGGCGACGCGCGCATCGACGGCCGGCATCATGAATCTGCCGCGTAGCGCGGCCGACGGCGGTTTCGACGCCGCGTTCGACGACGCCTGCGGCGCATGGCTCGAACACGCGCGCGGCGTGCCGGTGATTGCGGCGGGGATGGTCGGCAGCGCGCAGGGCTGGCTCGAAGCGCCGTATGTCGATACGCCCGCGAACGCCGATGCGCTGGTGGCCGGTATCGTGCGCGTGCAGACCGCGAGCGGCGCGACGCTGAACATCGTGCCGGGCGTGTTGCAGCGGGGCGAGTTGCCGAACGTGATGCGCGGCGAGGAAACGCAGATTTTCGGCGCGCTCGGCGCGGACGCGAGTGGCAGCCAAAACACCCACTCCGTGGACGGCAATGCCCGCTCGCTGATCGGCTTGCCCGGCACGCATGCGAAATGGGCGGTCGTGCTGGCAGGGCGCATCGAGCGTTTTCACACGTTCATGACCGGCGAGGTGTTCGCCGCGCTGCGCGAGCACACCATTCTCGGCCGCACCATGGTCACGCCCGATCGTCCGGATACCGAGGCATTTTTGCGGGGCGTGAACATCGCGCGCCAGAAGGGCCAGGCAGGCGTGCTCGCGACCGTGTTCAGCACGCGCACGCTCGGCTTGACCGGCGAGCTGTCGAGCGAGGCGCAGCCCGACTATCTGTCGGGCCTGTTGATCGGGCACGAACTCGCTGGCCTCGAAGCGGTACTCGCGCAGCAAGGCAGCTCGCTCGCGCAGCAGAGTCTGCGGCTGATCGGCAACGACGTGCTGTGCGAGCGCTACCGCCTCGCGCTCGCGCAATTCGGCTGTCTGCGCGCGGAGCCGGTCAAACACGCGACCGAGCGCGGCCTGTGGCGCGTCGCCGTCGAAGCGGGGCTCGTGCGGCCGTCCGCCCAGCCGGCGCACGCACGCTGAGCGGCGTCGGCGGCCTCTCACGACGTTCAGGAAACAAGGAACCGACATGCAACCACACATCAATCTGCCCGCACCGTACATGCCGCACGCGGGTCTGATCGCCGCGTTCGAAGCCTGTCCGCTGATTGCGATCATGCGCGGCGTCACACCGGCCGACGCGGCCGATCACGGTCGGGCCCTGTACGAAGCGGGTTTTCGCATCGTCGAAGTGCCGCTCAATTCGCCGCAGCCGTTCGACAGCATCTCGGCGATCCGCAAGGTGTTGCCGGCCGACGCGATCGTCGGCGCGGGCACGGTGCTGCATCCGCTGTTCGTCGACGACGTGAAGTCGGCGGGCGGCGAGCTCATCGTGATGCCGCACAGCGATCCCGAAGTCGTCATCGCCGCGAAGGCGCGGGGCCTTGCCTGCGCGCCCGGCGTCGCGACGCCGACCGAAGCGTTCATCGCGCTGAAGAACGGCGCGGACGTGCTGAAGATGTTCCCTGCCGAGCAGCTAGGCTGCCAGGTCGTCAAGGCATGGCGCGCGGTGATCGCCGCGCAGGTGCCGCTCGTGCCGGTCGGCGGCATCACGCCGGACAACATGGGGCCGTTCCTCAGCGCCGGCGCGAACGGTTTCGGCCTTGGCTCGGCGCTGTACAAGCCGGGCCAGAGCGCGGCGGTGACCGCGTCGCATGCGAAGGCGTTCATCAACGGTTTGCGGATCGCCCGCGCGGGCGCGAAGAAATGAACCGGCTCGCCGGCAAAGCCGCTCTCGTCACCGGCGCTGGGCGCGGCATCGGCGCGGCGATCGCGCTCGCGTTCGCGCGCGAGGGCGCGGCCGTTGTGCTGGCGGAACTCGACCTCGACATGGCTCGACGCAGGGCCGCGCAGATCGAGGCAGAAATTGGCGCCGGCGCGCGGGTGCTCGCGGTGCACACCGACGTGACGCAATCCGCGTCGGTGCAGCATGCGGTGAGCGAAGGTGAACGCGCGTTCGGCGCGCTGGACATCCTCGTCAACAACGCGGGCATCAACGTGTTCTGCGATCCGCTGACGATGACCGATGCCGACTGGCGGCGCTGCTTCGCGGTCGATCTCGACGGCGTGTGGAACGGCTGTCGCGCGGTGCTGCCGGGCATGGTCGAGCGCGGCGCGGGCAGCATCCTGAACATCGCGTCGACGCACGCGTTCAAGATCATTCCGGGCTGCTTTCCGTACCCGGTCGCCAAGCACGGCGTGATTGGCCTCACGCGCGCGCTCGGCATCGAGTACGCGCCGCGCAACGTGCGTGTTAACGCGATCGCGCCCGGCTACATCGAGACCCAGCTGACGCACGACTGGTGGAACGAACAGCCCGATCCGGCCGCCGCGAAGCAGGCGACGCTCGATCTTCAACCGATGAAGCGCATCGGCCGCCCGGAGGAGGTCGCGATGACCGCGGTGTTCCTCGCATCGGACGAGGCGCCGTTCATCAACGCGAGCTGCATCACCGTCGACGGAGGACGCTCGGCGCTGTATCACGACTGAATTCGCATCGCAAAGAGACGCACAGAACACCGGACGACGCGCTGGCCGCGTGTGTCAGACCGGTACAAGAAGACGCGGCCGATTACCTTCTCGTTATCAATTAGTCAGGAGACACGCATCATGAAACGCAGAATTTTCCTCACGCTGGCAGCGGCAGCGGCGGGTGTGCTCTTCAACGCACCGGTCGTCCAGGCCGCCGATTCGGTCAAGATCGGCTTCCTCGTCAAGCAGCCGGAAGAACCTTGGTTCCAGGACGAATGGAAGTTCGCCGAGATGGCCGCCAAGCAGAAGGGCTTCACGCTCGTGAAGATCGGCGCGCCGTCGGGCGAGAAGGTGATGAGCGCAATCGATAACCTCGCCGCGCAGAAAGCGCAGGGCTTCGTGATCTGCACGCCCGACGTCAAGCTCGGGCCGGGCATCGTCGCAAAGGCGAAGGCCGACGGGCTGAAGATGATGACGGTCGACGACCGTCTCGTCGACGGCGCGGGCAAGCCGATCGAAGCGGTGCCGCACATGGGCATCTCGGCGTATAACATCGGCAAGCAGGTCGGCGACGGCATCGCGGCTGAAATCAAGAAACGCGGCTGGGACATGAAGGACGTCGGTGCGATCGACGTGACTTACGAGCAGTTGCCGACCGCGCATGACCGCACCACCGGCGCAACCGACGCGCTGGTCGCCGCGGGCTTCCCGAAAGCGAACATCATCACCGCGCCGCAGGCGAAGACCGACACGGAAAACGCGTTCAACGCCGCCAACATCGCGCTGACGAAGAACCCGCAGTTCAAGCACTGGGTCGCTTACGCGCTGAACGACGAAGGCGTGCTCGGCGCGGTGCGCGCGGCGGAAGGCCGTGGCTTCAAGGCCGACAACATGATCGGCATCGGCATCGGCGGTTCGGAGTCCGCGATGAACGAGTTCAAGAAGCCGCAGCCGACGGGCTTCTACGGCACCGTGATCATCAGCCCGAAACGCCACGGCGAGGAAACCTCGGAACTGATGTACGCGTGGATCACGCAGGGCAAGGAACCGCCGCTGCTGACGCTGACGACCGGCATGCTGGCGACGCGCGACAACGTCGGCGAAGTGCGCGAGAAGATGGGCCTCGCGTCGAAGTAAGCGCGGTGTTTGCGGTCGCATGAAGTACGCCGCCGGCACGCCGGCGGCGAGAGAAGATCTGCGGTAGACAGACGGACCGCGCGCGATACGCGTGCGGTCAACATGAAGAAGGAGGCGAAGTGTCAGCGACGCTACGTTTTGACAATATCGGCAAGGTTTTTCCAGGCGTGCGTGCGCTCGACGGTGTGTCCTTCGACGTCAACGTCGGGCAGGTGCATGGCCTGATGGGCGAAAACGGCGCCGGGAAATCGACGCTGCTGAAAATCCTCGGCGGCGAGTATCAGCCCGATTCGGGCCACATGATGATCGACGGCAAAGAGGTGCGCTTTCCGAGCGCGGCGGCGTCGATCAATGCCGGCATCGCGGTGATTCACCAGGAACTGCAGTACGTGCCCGACCTCACGGTCGCGGAGAATCTGCTGCTCGGCCAGTTGCCCAATGCGCTGGGCTGGGTCAACAAGCGCGAGGCTAAGCGCTTCGTGCGCGAGCGGCTCGAAGCGATGGGCGTCGCGCTCGATCCGAACGCGAAGCTGCGTAAGCTATCGATCGCGCAGCGGCAGATGGTCGAAATCTGCAAGGCGCTGATGCGCAACGCGCGTGTGATCGCGCTCGACGAGCCGACCAGCTCGCTGTCGCATCGCGAGACCGAGGTGCTGTTCAAGCTGGTGCGCGATTTGCGCGCCGACAACCGCGCGATGATCTACATCTCGCATCGCATGGACGAGATCTACGAGCTCTGTGACGCGTGCACGATCTTCCGCGACGGCCGCAAGGTCGCGTCGCATCCTACGCTCGAAGGCGTGTCGCGCGACACGATCGTCAGCGAGATGGTCGGGCGCGAAATTTCGGACATCTACAGCTATTCGGCGCGGCCGCTCGGCGAGGTGCGCTTCTCGGCGAAGGCGATCGAAGGTCATCCGCTCGCCCAGCCGGCGAGCTTCGAGGTGCGGCGCGGCGAGATCGTCGGCTTCTTCGGACTGGTTGGCGCGGGCCGCAGCGAACTGATGCATCTGGTGTACGGCGCCGAGCATAAAAAGAGCGGCGAACTCACGCTCGACGGCAAGCCGATCAAGGTGCGCAGCGCGGGCGAGGCGATCAGACACGGCATCGTGCTCTGCCCCGAGGATCGCAAGGAAGAGGGCATCGTCGCGATGGCGAGCGTCGCGGAGAACATCAACATCAGTTGCCGCCGGCACTATCTGCGCGCGGGCGTGTTTCTCGATCGCAAGAAGGAGGCGCAGACGGCGGACCGTTTCATCAAGCTGCTGAAGATCAAGACGCCGCATCGCCGGCAGAAGATCCGCTTCCTGTCCGGCGGCAACCAGCAGAAGGCGATTCTGTCGCGCTGGCTCGCCGAGCCCGACCTGAAAGTCGTGATTCTCGACGAACCGACGCGCGGCATCGACGTCGGCGCGAAGCACGAGATCTATAACGTGATCTATCAGCTCGCGGAGCGCGGCTGCGCGATCGTGATGATTTCGTCGGAATTGCCCGAAGTGCTCGGCGTGTCGGACCGGATCGTCGTGATGCGCCAAGGCCGCATTTCCGGCGAGCTCGCGCGCAAGGACGCGACCGAGCAGTCGGTGCTGAGCCTCGCGCTGCCGCAAAGCTCGACCGCGCTGCCTGATAGCGCAAACCCGAACGCAAACCCGAACGCAAATGGGAATGCCGCCGCCGCCAACCAGAGCGCGTCGCGCGCGGCCTGAACCTTATCTGGACGTGAGTCCGCAACCCGTGGGGAACGGGGAGGAGTATTGAACATGCAAGCCAGAGAAAACCTCGCGCAGCAGACCGCCAAGAGCGCGGCCGACGCGCTGATTCCGCAGGCCAGCGACAAGGCCAAATGGTGGCAGCAGATCACCGAATACAGCCTGATCGTGATCTTCATCGTGATGTTCGTCACGATGTCGCTGACCGTCGATCATTTCTTCTCGATCGAGAACATGCTCGGCCTCGCGCTGTCGATTTCGCAGATCGGCATGGTCGCGTGCACGATGATGTTCTGTCTCGCGTCGCGCGACTTCGACCTGTCGGTCGGCTCGACCGTCGCGTTCGCCGGCGTGCTGTGCGCGATGGTGCTCAACGCGACCAACAGCACGCTGATCGCGATCGTCGCGGCGGTCGCGGCGGGCGCGGTGATCGGCTTCGTCAACGGCGCGGTGATCGCTTATCTGCGCATCAATGCGCTGATCACGACGCTCGCGACGATGGAAATCGTCCGCGGCCTCGGCTTCATCGTGTCGCATGGGCAGGCGGTCGGCGTGTCGTCGGATACGTTCATTGCGCTCGGCGGCCTGACCTTCTTCGGCGTGTCGCTGCCGATCTGGGTCACGCTGATCTGCTTCATCGTATTCGGCGTGATGCTGAACCAGACCGTGTACGGCCGCAATACGCTAGCGATCGGCGGTAATCCGGAAGCGTCGCGGCTCGCCGGTATCAACGTGGAGCGCACGCGCGTCTTCATCTTCCTGATCCAGGGCGCCGTCACTGCGCTCGCCGGCGTGATTCTCGCTTCGCGCATCACCTCGGGTCAGCCGAACGCCGCCGAAGGCTTCGAGCTGAACGTGATCTCCGCGTGCGTGCTCGGCGGCGTGTCGCTGCTGGGCGGCCGCGCGACGATCTCCGGCGTCGTGATCGGCGTGCTGATCATGGGCACGGTCGAGAACGTGATGAACCTCTTGAACATCGACGCGTTCTATCAGTACCTGGTGCGCGGCGCGATCCTGCTCGCGGCCGTGCTGCTCGACCAGTTGAAGAACCGCGGCTCGCGCGATTGAGTCGCTTTCACCATCCCAAGCACATCCAAGCACATAAAGGAATCGAACGATGTCGTCTCCGGCCAATGCAAACGCCAGTCTCGCTGACACCGCGTACGCGCGCTATCCGAGTCTCGTCGATCGTACGGTGCTGATCACGGGCGGTGCGACCGGCATTGGCGCATCGTTCGTCGAGCACTTCGCGGCGCAGGGCGCGCGCGTCGCGTTCTTCGACATCGACGCGAGCGCGGGCGAAGCCCTCGCCGACCAGCTCGGCGATTCGAAGCACAAGCCGCTCTTTCTGACCTGCGATCTGACCGACGTCGACGCGCTGCAAAACGCGATCGCCGACGTGAAGTCGGCGCTCGGTCCCATCCAGGTGCTGATCAACAACGCGGCGAACGACAAGCGCCATCAGATCGGCGAGGTGACGCGCGAGTCGTTCGACGCGGGCATCGCGGTCAACATCCGCCATCAGTTCTTCGCGGCGCAGGCCGTGATGGAGGACATGAAGGCCGCGCGCAGCGGCTCGATCATCAACCTCGGCTCGATCAGCTGGATGCTGAAGAACGGCGGCTATCCGGTGTACGTGATGTCGAAGTCGGCGGTGCAGGGGCTGACGCGCGGGCTCGCGCGCGACCTCGGCCACTTCAATATCCGCGTCAACACGCTGGTGCCGGGCTGGGTGATGACCGACAAGCAACTGCGCCTGTGGCTCGATGACACCGGCCGTCGCCAGATCAAGGAAGGCCAGTGCATCGACGCCGAGCTGATGCCGGCGGACCTCGCGCGCATGGCGCTGTTCCTCGCCGCCGACGACAGCCGCATGATCACCGCGCAGGACATCATCGTCGACGGAGGCTGGGCGTGAGTGCCAAGCCGCGCGTGCAGCGGGCCACGCTGCTGCTCGACGCACAATGCGAGCTCGGCGAAGGCGCGACCTGGTGTGCGCGGAGCGGCCGCTTCTACTGGACCGACATCGAAGGCGCGCGGCTGTGGCGCTACGATCCGGCCGACGGCCGCAGCGATTCGTTCGACATGCCGGAGCGGCTCGCCACTTTCGCGCTGTGCGCGAACCCGCGCTATCTGCTGCTCGGGCTCGCGTCGCATCTCGCGTTTTTCGATCTGCAGACCGGCAGCACACAGCGCATCGTCGACGTCGAGCCCGGCATGAATACACGCGTGAACGACGGCCGCTGCGATCGGCAAGGGCGCTTCGTGTTCGGCACCAAGGACGAAAGCGGGCAACGCGAGGCGGTCGCGGGCTTTTACCGGTTGAATCACGATCTGTCGCTCGAACGCCTACCGTTGCCAGCGCCGGCGATTTCGAACAGCATCGCCTTCAGTCCCGACGGCGCGACGATGTACTACTGCGATTCGCCGACGCGTGAAATCCGCGCGTGCGACTATCGCGCGGACGGCGGCATCGCCAACGATCGCCTGTTCACTCGCCTGAGCGATGCGAACGGCATCCCCGACGGCTCGACCGTCGACAGCGACGGGGGACTGTGGAACGCGCAGTGGGGCGGCGCGCGCGTGGTGCGCTACGGTCCCGACGGCGTGGAAACCGAGCGCATCGACGTGCCGACCACCCAGCCGAGCTGCGTCGCGATCGGCGGTGCCGCTCTCGGCCGGGTCGCCGGCAGCGCACAGGTCGAAACGGAGCTCGATACGCTGTACATCACGAGCGCGTACGCCGAGCTCGATGCGACGGCCCGCGCGGCCGATACCCTCGCGGGCGGCGTGTTCGTCGCGACGCTCGCGCGGCGCGGTGTGGCCGAGCCGCTGTTCCAGGGCGCACCTATCTAGCGCAGAATGACGCAGCCCCGGCCGCGCGCCGGGGCGCGATCCTGAAGGTGAAGCAGAAGCCGATGTGGCAGTGTCGGTCTGCGAGCGACCCGCCCGCGACCGGCCGGCAACGAATCGGCAGCATGCAGTTCGGACTCGAGGCGACTTCGTCAGAAAAAATCGCCCGCCACACCCGTCAATCCTGACGGCAACGTCCCACGCCTCTCGATGGAGCCAGATATGACTGTTGCGAATCTCGTTTCAGCCTCATCCACAACCTCTCAAACGCGACGCTCCCGGCTTGCCGCGGCGGCCAGCCCTGTGCTGGCGGGCCCGAGCACATCGGCGGTGGCCCTCGGCGAAGGCAGCGCCGGCGACGTCGCGTGCATCACGCTCGCCAACTCGCAATTGCGTCTCGATGTCGCGCCGACGCTCGGCGGTGGCGTGACCCGCTTCGACTGGCGCGACGACGGCGCGCTGACGCCGATCTTCCGGCGCTGCCGCCACGTCGGTGTCGACACGCAACCGAACCAGCTCGCCTGCTATCCGCTGCTGCCGTACTCGAACCGCATCGGCGGCGGCCATTTCAGCGTGGCCGGGCGGCGCGTCGAGGTGCCGCGCAACCGCGCCGACGAGCCGCTGCCGATTCACGGCGACGGCTGGCTCGCGCAATGGCAGGTGCTCGAAGCGGACCGCGAGCAGGTGCGGCTCGCACTCGATCGCCACGACGGCAAGCCGTACGCGTTTCGCGCGACGCAAACCTACACGCTCGACGGCCCGACGCTCGTCGTCGCGCTCGAAATCGAAAACGCTGGCCGCGAGACGCTGCCGTTCGGGCTCGGCCTGCATCCGTTCTTCGTGCGCGATGCGGACACCGAGCTGTCGGCGGCGGCCGGCGGCCTGTGGCTGTCGGGCGACGACTGGCTGCCGGTGCGTCACGTGCAGGCGCCGCCCGCCTGGCAGTTCGGCGTCGCCTATCCGCTGCCGGAGACGATCGTCAATCACGCGTTCACCGGCTGGAGCGGCCAGGCCGCCGTGGTGTGGCCGAAGCGCCGGCTGTCGCTGAACATCGCCGCCGACACCGACTATTACGTGCTGTACACGCCGCCCGGCGAAGACTTCTTCTGTTTCGAACCGGTCGACCATCCGATCAACGCGATGAACCTCGCCGGCGGCGCGAGCCAAAACGGCATGACCCTGCTTAAGCGCGGCGAACGGTTGACGCGCACGTTCCGCTTTACGGTCGAGCGTACCGGGCTGCGCTCGATGCCGGGCGGGCGCGGCGCGCGGCGCAGACAGTAGCCGAAGCGGCCGCCAGCAGTACGGCGCTGGGCGCGGCTACTGCAAATGCGGCGCGCGGCGGCGCGGGGCCGCTATCGACGGACGGCGATCGCGGCACAGGTAAAATACGCGCCTTCTCCGATTACCGGCTTGCCGCGAGACCCACCATGTCCCCTTTCATCCAGACACTCAACGACGCCTGGCAGCGCACCAATTCGCTGCTGTGCGTTGGCCTCGATCCCGAGCCCAGCCGATTCCCGGGCGCGCTCGCGGGCCGCGCCGACGCGATCTTCGAGTTCTGCCGCACGATCGTCGATGCGACCGCGCCGTACGCGTCGTCGTTCAAGCCGCAGATTGCCTACTTCGCCGCGCATCGCGCGGAGGACCAGCTCGAGCAGCTGATCGCCCACATTCACGCGAACCATCCGGGGCTGCCGGTGATTCTCGACGCGAAGCGCGGCGATATCGGCAGCACGGCCGAGCAGTACGCGCGCGAGGCGTTCGAGCGCTACCAGGCCGACGCGGTGACGGTCAATCCGTACATGGGTTTCGATTCGATCGAGCCGTATCTCGAGCATCCGGGCAAGGGCGTGATCGTGCTGTGCCGCACCTCCAACGCCGGCGGTTCCGATCTGCAATTCCTCGAGACCGGGGGCCGGCCGTTGTACCAGGTCGTCGCGCAACTGGCTGCGCAGAAGTGGAATGCAAGCGGCCAGCTCGGGCTGGTGGTCGGCGCGACGTTTCCAAAGGAAATCGAAATGGTGCGTGGGATCGTCGGCGACATGCCGCTGCTGATTCCGGGCATCGGCGCGCAAGGCGGCGATGTGCAGACCACCGTCAGCGCCGGCCGGACAGCGAACGGCACGGGCATGCTGATCAACTCGTCGCGCGCAATCATCTACGCCGGTAAGGGCGAGGATTTCGCGCAAGCGGCCGGACAAGCCGCGAAGGACACGCGCGACCGGATCAACGCGTTTCGTTGAACCGGCGGGCGATCCCGCGGCGGGCGATCCCGCGGCGGGCGATCCCGCGGCGGGCGATCCCGCGGCGGGCGATCCCGCGGCGGGCGGCCCGGCGCGTCAATGCGCCGGTCGCAGCCGCCCGATCAACTGCGCGTGGCGCGGATGCCGCGCCTTCAACGCGTCCACATCCGCGAGCTCGAACTCGCTGAATTCGAAGCCCGGCGCGACCGTGCAGCCGACCAGCGCGAACGATGCCGGATCGGCGCACTCCGCCGCGAACCACGAGCCGGCCGGCACGACCGCCTGACACACCGTATCGGCATGCGTGAGCGGATTGCCGAGCCGGTGCGTGACGAGTGCACCGCTGACATCGCTTTCATCCAGCACGTGGACCAGCAGTGGCTCGCCGGCGTAGAAATGCCACACCTCGTCGGAACGGATCCGATGCCACGCTGAATGCGCGCCGTCGCATAACAGGTAGTAGATCGCGGTCGAGGCCGAGCGTGTGTCATCAGCCGCGCGTGGTTCGCCGGCGCGCAGCACGCGCGTGCTCGAGCGGTAGGTCTCCGCGAAAAAGCCGCCTTCAGGATGCGGCTTCAAATCGAAGCGGCGGATCAGTTGATCTGCAATCTCGCGCGATTCCGGCATAGCCGCCTCCAGTGAAAGTCAGGCGCCGCTCAATGCTCGCGCTCGTCGAGCAGCGCGAGCAGGCCGCGCAGCGCGTGCGCCGCGGCCTGTGCGCGGATCTGCGCGCGATCGCCCTTGAATATCTTCGTCTCCACCGCCGTATGCAGACGGTTGCTCCAGCCGAACGACACCATGCCGACCGGCTTCGCTTCCGTGCCGCCGCCGGGTCCGGCGACGCCGGTGATCGACAGCGACACCTGGGCGCGGCTGTTGCGCAGCGCACCCTCGGCCATCGCGTGTGCGACCGGTTCGCTGACCGCGCCGTGCTTGTCGATCAGGTCGGCCGGCACACCGATCATTTCGCTCTTCGCCTGATTCGAATACGTGACGAAGCCGCGCTCGAACCAGCCGCTGCTGCCTGAGATGTCGGTGATCGCGGTCGCGACCATGCCGCCCGTGCAAGACTCGGCGGTGACGAGCATCAGGCGCTCGTCGCGCAGACGATTGCTCACGCGGATCGCAAGCTGGTGAACGACGGAATCGGTAGCCATGGGGTCAGTCAATCCGGAAAACGAAGCCGGCCGTGAGGCGCGGCGAACGGCACTCGAACGATGATGAGGCGGGGCTCACACCGACATCCGCCACAGCGCAATCACGAGCAGCGTAAAAAATGCGGCGACCAGGTCATCGAACATGATGCCAAAGCCGCCTTTGAGCCGGCGGTCGAAGTAGCCGATCGGTGGAGGCTTCACCATGTCGAAAAAGCGGAAAATCAGGAACGCCCACATCTGGCCTGTGAGCGTGGCAGGTGTGACCATCAGCAGCACGAGCCAGAACGCGGCGATCTCGTCCCACACGATCGCCGAAGGATCCTCGACGCCGAGCCGCTTCGCGGTAAAGCCGCACAGCGCGATGCCACCGAGAAAGCCGACGGCGATCAGGACGCCCCACTCGATAACAGTCAGATAGCGGCTCAGTAGCGCGAACGAGGCCCACGCGAACAGCGTGCCGATCGTGCCCGGCGCGACGGGCGACAGCCCGCTGCCAAAGCCGAGCGACAGGATGTGGACCGGATGCGACAGCATGAAACGCGCGCTCGCGCGGCGCGGCGGAGCAGGCTTCGGCGCGCGCGGTCGGGGCGTCTGAGGTGGCTCGCCGCCGAGGAAGTCGTCGGCGGGACCGAGCGAGGGGTCATTCTGCATGAAAGTGATCGAAACCTTGCAACGTCACGGTGAGCGGCGCACCGGTGGCATTGCGCCAGGCGATGGCCGGGCGGTCGGTGGCCGCCGCCAGTGCGCTTATTGTACCGATGCGGGTGACCGGCACGGACGCCTTGTGCGCGGCGGCCTCGACCGCGGCGCGAGCGGCGACGGGCGCCGTGAAGCACAGCTCGTAGTCGTCGCCGCCCGCGAGCGTGCAGCGCTGCTGAACGTCGTGCGGGAGGCGGCGCAGCGCGGCCGAGCGCGGCACCGCATCGACGTCGACGCTCGCGCCCACCGACGAGCGCTCGAGGATATGCAGCAGATCGCCGGCGAGCCCGTCCGACAGGTCGAGCGCTGCATGTGCGATGCCGCGCAGCGCGAGGCCGAGCGCGACGCGCGGCTCGGGGCGTTCGAGCGCCTGGCGGAACGTCGCGATGTCGTTCGCGTCGGCGGACCATTCGCCGCGTTGCAGGCCGAGCCCGGCTCGCGCGTCGCCTAGCGTGCCGGAGACCCAGATGTCGTCGCCGGGTTGCGCGGTATCGCGGCGCAATGCCGTTTGCGGCGGTACGCTGCCGAACACCGTGATGCACAGGTTGAGCGGCCCGCCCGTCGTATCGCCGCCGATCAGCTCGCAACCGTATCGCTCGGCAAGCGTGAACAGGCCTTCGCTGAAGCCGCAAAGCCAGGCTTCGTCGGCTTTCGGCAGGGAAAAGGCGAGTGTGAACGCCTGCGGCTGCGCGCCCATCGCGGCGAGGTCCGACAGATTGACGGCGAGCGCTTTGTGGCCGAGCGCATGGGGATCGATGTCGGCGAAGAAATGACGGCCCTCGACCAGCATGTCCGTCGATATCGCCAGCATCTCGCCCGCGCGCGGCGCCAGCAACGCGCAATCATCGCCGATGCCGAGCGTATCGCCTGCCGGGTTGGGCGGCCGCAGCGCGGCGGCGCGGCGGGCGAAGAAGCGGTCGATCAGCGAAAACTCGGAAAGCATGATGGCGGACGATGAGCGGAGAACGTTGGTACGAATAGCGCGCAGCAAGGGGATCGAGCGCGGGGGCGCAACGCGCTTTCACGCTGTTTCAGTCGCGGCTGTTGTACCCGTATTGAAGGAATTGCGTAGGCAATTGGGGCTACAATGCCGTCGAACATCTATTCTAATCTGCACTTCGAAGCCCGCCTTATGTCGAATCCCGTCAATACCAAACTCCGCGAAGCCGCTCTCGATTACCACGAGTTCCCGACTCCCGGCAAGATCGCGATCGCCCCGACCAAGCAGATGCTCAACCAGCGCGACCTCGCGCTGGCTTATTCGCCGGGTGTCGCGTTCGCGTGCGAGGAAATCGTCGAAAACCCGCTGAACGCCGCGCGCTTCACCGCGCGCAGCAACCTCGTCGGCGTCGTCACGAACGGCACTGCGGTGCTGGGTCTCGGCAACATCGGGCCGCTCGCGTCGAAGCCGGTCATGGAAGGCAAAGCCGTGCTGTTCAAGAAGTTCGCCGGCATCGACGTGTTCGATATCGAGATCAACGAAACCGATCCGCACAAGCTCGTCGAGGTGATCGCCGCGCTCGAGCCGACCTTCGGCGGCATCAACCTCGAAGACATCAAGGCGCCGGACTGCTTCATCGTCGAACGCGAATGCCGCAAGCGCATGAAGATTCCGGTGTTCCACGACGACCAGCACGGGACCGCGATCGTCGTCGCGGCCGCAATCACCAACGGCCTGAAGGTCGTCGGCAAGGACATCAAGGAAGTCAAGCTGGTCGCGTCCGGCGCGGGCGCGGCGGCGCTCGCGTGTCTGGACCTGCTCGTCGACATCGGCCTGCCGCTGGAAAACATCACGGTGACCGACCTCGCGGGCGTCGTCTACAAGGGCCGCATGGAACTGATGGACCCGGACAAGGAGCGTTTCGCGCGGGAAACGAACGCGCGCTCGCTCGCCGAGGTCATCAACGGCGCGGACATTTTCCTCGGCCTGTCGGCCGGTGGCGTGCTCAAGCAGGACATGGTCAAGCAGATGGCCGCCAAGCCGCTGATTCTCGCGCTCGCGAATCCGACGCCGGAAATCCTGCCGGAACTCGCGCTCGAAGTGCGTCCGGACGCGGTGTTGTGCACGGGCCGCACCGACTACCCGAACCAGGTGAACAACGTACTCGTGTTCCCGTTCCTGTTCCGCGGCGCGCTGGACGCCGGCGCGACGACGGTCACGCGCGAGATGGAAATCGCCGCGGTCAACGCGATCGCCGAGCTGGCGCGCCAGGAGCAGAGCGACATCGTCGCGACCGCGTACGGCATCCAGGATCTGTCGTTCGGACCGGAATACCTGATTCCCAAACCTTTCGATCCGCGTCTGATCGTCAAGGTCGCGCCCGCGGTGGCGAAGGCAGCGATGGACTGCGGCGTCGCCGAGCGTCCGATCGAGGACATGGACGCGTACGCGCAGCATCTGCAGCAGTTCGTCTACCACAGCGGCACGACGATGAAGCCGATTTTCCAGCTCGCGCGCAGCGTCGAGCCGGAAAAGAAGCGCATCGTGTTCGCGGAAGGCGAAGAAGAACGCGTGCTGCGCGCGATCCAGATCGTCGTCGACGAAAAGCTCGCCAAGCCGATCCTGATCGGCCGGCCGGCGGTCATCGAGCAGCGTATCGCGCGCTATGGCCTGCGGCTCGTCGCGGGGCAGGACTACACGGTCGTCAACACCGACCATGACGAACGCTATCGCGAGTTCTGGCAGGAATACGCGAAGATGATGTCGCGCAGGGGCATCACCACGCAGATGGCCAAGCTCGAGATGCGCCGCCGCACCACGCTGATCGGCTCCATGATGGTCAAAAAGGGCGAGGCGGACGGCATGATCTGCGGCACGGTCAGCACGACGCACCGCCACCTGCACTTCATCGACCAGGTAATTGGCAAGAAGCCGGGCGCGAAGGTCTACGCTGCAATGAACGGACTGGTGCTGCCGAATCGGCAGATTTTCCTCGTCGATACGCACGTGAACGTCGACCCGACGCCGGACGAGCTGGCCGAGATAACGATCATGGCAGCCGAGGAAGTGCGCCGGTTCGGCATCGAGCCGAAGGTGGCGCTGGTGTCGCATTCGAACTTCGGTTCGAGCAATGCGCCGACCGCGCAGAAGATGCGCGATACGCTGGACATCCTGCGCCAACGCGCGCCGGAGCTGCAAGTTGACGGCGAAATGCACGGCGACGTCGCGCTCGACGCTAACCTGCGCCGCGAGGTGCTGCCTGATTCGACGCTCGAAGGCGACGCGAACCTGCTGGTGCTGCCAAACATCGACGCGGCCAACATCTCGTACAACCTGCTGAAGACGGCGGCCGGCAACAACATCGCGATCGGTCCGATCCTGCTCGGCGCGGGCAGGCCGGTGCACGTGCTGACGCCGTCGGCCACGGTGCGCCGCATCGTCAATATGGCCGCGCTGCTGGTTGCGGACGTCAGCGCCACCCGCTAACTATGCATCGCTTCGGGCCGCAATAGACCTGGCGCCGGTTCTCGGACCGGCGTGCGCTAAAAAAAAGGCGTGCCCGCAATGGGCACGCCCTCGGGGCAAGCTGGGGATCGCCGCCCCGAAAAATGGCAATGAAACAGCCTTTCGGCTGAGTAGCTCCAGGCTTCAACAACCGCAATCGAACGCGTCGGCCAGCGGCCGCTTGCACCGCCTGCGCAACGGGTGCGGTCACGATCGAGCTAAGTTTAGCCCGTCTGCGCTAAACATTTTGTTAAATGTCGTCAAAGTCCCGACCACGAGCTTTCCGTGACGCCGAACTGGATGTCGTCGGTCCCTCGAACGTTGATTCCAAAGGCTATTAGCGATACCCTTACGACTTTCATGGTCGTCAAACTCGTGATCTGACAGCGGGAAACCTGATACATGGCACGCAACTGGTTGCGGATGAAAGGCGTGCTGATCGGTGCCGCCACGCTCTGCGCGTTGTCCAGTTCCGCACCCGAGGCGCTGGCGAGAAACTACTCGGGGCCCGCTGGGGCGCAAGCGCAGGTAGGTACCATCGCGCTGGCGCAATTGCCGCGCGAGGCGGTCGATACGTTGAACCTCATTGCCGCGGGCGGGCCTTACCCCTATCAGAAGGACGGCATCGTATTCGGCAACTACGAGCGGGTGCTGCCCGCCCATCGGCGCGGCTATTACCACGAATACACTGTCCCCACGTCTCACGCGGGAAATCGCGGGGCGCGTCGCATCGTCTGTGGAGGTCCGCTCGAGCGAACCGACAACTGTTATTACTCGGACGACCATTACACCAGTTTTAATCGTATTGTTGAATGACATCGGGATGAACGGCATGAGCGACAACATCTACGCGCACGATTCCGGAGTCGCGACGGATCTTTTCGCGGCCGGCGACGGCAATTTGTTCCAACGCGTCATGAAGATGCGCGCCGGCGAGCAGGGTCGCGACAATCAAAGCGAGGCTGGCACGGTGGTTTCATCGAACGAGGAGCCCATGAGCCTTTTCAGGACGGTGCGGCCGAATATCGTGCAGTCGATCCGCGCGTTCCGCGTGCAGGATCTCGCCGACGAGGCCAACCAGCTCGGCCAGCACTTCCTGTATGCGTACTGCGCGAACGCGGCCTCGAAGCAGGAAGTGCTCGAGACGATCGCGACGTCGTTCCTGTTTCCCAAGCATTTCGGCAAGAACTACGACGCGCTCTACGATTGCCTGACTGACCTCGTGCACAAGGCCGGCGCACAGCCCGGCTTCGTGATCGTGCTCGAACACCTGCCGATCGCGCAAAAATTCGACAAGGAAGCGCGCGAGACGCTGCTCGACGTGTTCCGTGAAGCGGCCGAATTCTGGGCCGAGCGCAAGGTTGCGTTCCGGGTGTTTTACTCGTTCGCTTGACTTGAGCCTTCGGCGGATTTTCCTGCTCAGGCGCTTTACGCGAATCTGGCAGTAACGTCGCGGTAAAAACAGCAAAGGGCCGCCAAACTGGCGGGCCTTTGCTTTGCGCGGGCTCCTTGGGCAAGCTCCCGCTTACCAACCGCCCCAGCGCGACGCCAGCGCTGCCAGCATCGCGATGCCCGCGGTTTCGGTGCGCAGCACACGCGGGCCCAAGCCTACGGCCGTGAAGCCCTGTTCGACGGCGGCGGCTTCCTCATCGGCGGACAGTCCCCCTTCGGGGCCGATCAGCAGCGTCACGTCACCCTGCGGCGGCGCCTCGGGCAAGGCTGCGAAGCCGATGTTCGCGCGCGGTGACAGCAACAGGCGCAACTCGTCGGGCGCCGGCTCGCGCGACAGCGTGTCGAGCCACGCGCCAAGTTCGCGCACCGGCATCACCTCCGGCAGACGATTACGCCCGCACTGTTCGCACGACGCCCGCACCACGCCCTGCCAGTGCTGCTGCCGCCGCTGCGCGCGCTCGCCGGCGAGCCGCACGACGCAGCGCGCGGTCGCGAGCGGCACGAAGCCCGAAGCGCCGAGTTCGACCGCCTTCTCGATCAGCCAGTCCATCTTGTCGCCGCCGGCAATGCCTTGGGCGAGCGTCAGCCGATACGGCGGCTCCGTTTCGATCGCGCGAAATTCGCCGATTTTCGCGCGAGCCGAACGGCGCTCGACCTCGACGAGCTCGGCGCCGTATTCGCCGCCCCGGCCGTTGAACAGCACGAGTGAATCGCCAGGCTGCAAACGCAGCACGGCCACGTGGCGCACCACGTCGTCGGGCAACGCGATCACGGCGTCGGAGTGAAGCGGCGTATCAACACAAAAACGGGGCATCGACGAAAGACTCTTGAATTCACGAAAGGTGGTGCGCAAGCGCCCAGCGATAGCCGTCGATATCCTCGACTTGCGCGAAGCGGTCGCCCCAGAACTGGTCCTGGGGCTCGCTCAGCGACTTCGCGCCGGCGGCGAGCGCGCGAGCATACACGGCGTCGACGTCTTCGACATAGACATAGAACGATTGCGGCGCGATCGTGCCCGCGCTTTTCGGCGTCTGCGCGGTCGAGCCGAACGCGCCTTCGGGGGCGAACATGACGATCAACTGGCCTTGATAGGTCATCTCGACGTGCATCACGACACCGTCGTCCTGCACGCTGTCGCGCACCTGGAAGCCGAACGCCGCCGAAAAGAAAGCTGTCGACGCGCGCGCGTCGCGCACCGTCAGATAGGGGGTCAGCCAGGGCACACCGGCGGGGCGGGGGGCGGTCATGGAATTCTCCGGATCTTGTCGAGCGGCGGCGCCACTGTCGCGGGTTTCGGTCGGGCGCGGCATGCCGGCATCGCTCGAACCGATTCGCTCGAGCGGTCCACGCTTCAAGTTGAATACTTCGTCAACGGGCTCAGTTTATCGCGCACCGATCGCGCTGCCGAGAATAGCCCAGCGTGCAGGTCTGGTTCGTAATGACGCAGCGAATCGATGCCGCGCGCGGCCAGACGCCCGGCGAGCGCGTCGGCGGGGAGCGCGGCGGGGTCGAGCGTGTCGCTGGCGATCGCCATCATCCACAGCGAGCCGTGGAGCGGCACGAAGGTGCTCAGTGTGCGCACCCGTGCGAACGCGGCGCGCAGATCGTCGAGCAGCGCGGCGATGCGCGGCGCGTGGTGGTACGGCGAGCCGAGATGCAGCGACAGCAATGCGTCCGCGCGCAGCACGCGCTTTAATTGCGCGTAGAAGGCCGGCGTGTACAGGCCGGCCGCCGGCGAATCGGGTGGCGTCAGGTCGAAGACGACGAGGTCGAACTGCGCGGCCGGGACGCTCGCTGCACTGTGCGTCGCGCGGCCCGCCGCCGCGACATAATCTGCCGCATCGCCGATCACCAGCTCGACGCGTGGATCGTCGAAGGAGCCGCCATGCACGTGCGGCAAATATTCGCGCGTGAGCCGCACGACCTCGGCATCGAGTTCCGCCACGACGATCCGTTCGATGCCCGGATGCCTGAGCAATTGCCTCGCGGCCCCGCCATCGCCACCGCCGAGCACCAGCGCCGTGCGCGGCGCCGGGTGCGTGAGCGCGGCCGGATGCACCATGCATTCGTGGTAGATGAACTCGTCGCCAGCGGAGCTCATCGGCCGGCCGTCGAGCGTGAACAGGGCGCCCAGCTGCGGCGTGTCCCAGATCTCGATCGTCTGATAGCGCGACTTGACCCGCTCGACGAGGCGCGCGTGAGGAAAGCCGTAGACGGCGTCGGGACAAGGCTGGAATAGCAGCGGGGCATTCACGGCGGACGGGCTCGATCGGCAGCGTGGCGAAAACAGCTGCTCGAATTGTAAATGCCGTGGCATGGCGGTGTGCGTTGAACCACGCAGGCAGGCGGCTTTCCGGCCGGTTAGAGGTTAGCCTTCTGCTAGAATGTGACGCTTTCAGCCTTGTCCGCTTGCTCTGCCCGTTTCGCGTCTCCTGGCGCCGCATCGTGCGCCGTAGCGAAGTGACCGCCGAGCTTCCGGGCCACAAGCGCGCCCCGCTTTCTGACTTTGTCTCCGGACTCGACATGACGACCCCGTCTCCCGCACCCACCTCCCTGATGGCTAACGCAATCCGTGCGTTGTCCATGGACGCTGTTCAAAAGGCGAACTCCGGCCACCCCGGCATGCCGATGGGCATGGCCGAAATCGGCGTCGCCCTGTGGTCGCGTCATCTGCGCCATAACCCGAAGAACCCGCAATGGGCCGATCGCGACCGCTTCGTCCTGTCGAACGGTCACGGCTCGATGCTGCTGTATTCGCTGCTGCATCTCACCGGCTACGATCTGCCGATGGAAGAGCTGAAGAATTTCCGCCAGCTCCATTCGAAGACGCCGGGTCACCCGGAATACGGCATCACGCCGGGCGTCGAGACGACCACCGGCCCGCTCGGCCAGGGTCTCGCGAACGCGGTCGGCATGGCGCTCGCCGAGTCGCTGCTCGCCACTGAATTCAACAAGCCTGATGCGAAGATCGTCGATCACCACACGTACGTGTTCGTCGGCGATGGCTGCCTGATGGAAGGCATCTCGCACGAAGCGTGCTCGCTGGCGGGCGTGCTGAAGCTGAACAAGCTGATCGCGTTCTACGACGACAACGGCATCTCGATCGACGGCGAAGTGGTGCACTGGTTCCACGACGACACGCCGAAGCGCTTCGAAGCGTACGGCTGGAACGTGATCCCGAACGTGGTCGGCCACGACGTCGACGCGGTCGACGCGGCGATCAAACAGGCGAAGCAGTCGGACAAACCGACGCTGATCTGCTGCAAGACCGTGATCGGCGAAGGCGCGCCGACCAAGGCGGGCTCGCACGATTCGCACGGTGCGCCGCTCGGCGACAAGGAAATCGCGGCGACGCGCGAAGCGATCGGCTGGAAGTGGGAGCCGTTCGTGATTCCGCAGGAAGTCTACGCGGCATGGGACGCGACGCAAGCGGGTGCGCGCTTTGAAGCGGACTGGGACCAGGCGTTTGCGGCCTACGCGGCGAAGTATCCGCAGGAAGCAGCCGAATTCAAGCGCCGCAGCGCGAAGCAACTGCCGGCCGACTGGAAGGACAAGGCCCGCGCGATCATCGCCGGTGCGAACGAACGCGCGGAAACCGTCGCGACGCGTAAGGCATCGCAGCAGGCCATCGAAGCTCTGTCGGCCGTGCTGCCCGAGCTGCTCGGCGGTTCTGCCGACCTGACCGGCTCGAACCTGACCAACTGGAAGGCCTCGAAGCCCGTGCGCGTGAACGCCGAAGGCCGTGCTGCCGGCAACTACGTCAACTACGGCGTGCGCGAATTCGGCATGAGCGCCGCGATCAACGGCGTCGCGCTGCATGGCGGCTTCAAGGCATTCGGCGGCACCTTCCTGACGTTCTCCGACTACAGCCGCAACGCACTGCGCGTCGCCGCGCTGATGAAGTCGCAGTCGATCTTCGTATTCACGCACGACTCCATCGGTCTCGGTGAAGACGGCCCGACCCACCAGTCGATCGAACACGTCGCGAGCCTGCGCCTGATCCCGAATCTGCAAACGTGGCGCCCGGCCGACACGGTCGAAACGGCGGTGGCCTGGACCCATGCAATCGAGCATGAAGGTCCGTCGTGCCTGATCTTCAGCCGCCAGAACCTGGCGTTCAACGAGCGCACCGACGCGCAGATCGCTAATATCGAGAAAGGCGGTTATGTGCTGCGCGAGTGGGATGAAGAAATCGTCGCGCGCAAGATCATCCTGATCGCGACGGGCTCGGAAGTCGAACTGGCGATGAAGGCCGTCGAGCCGCTCGCGCGCGAAGGCATCGCGGCACGCGTCGTATCGATTCCGTCGACGACCGTGTTCGACAAGCAGGACGCCGAATACCGCGAACGCGTGCTGCCGCATGGTGTGCGCCGCGTCGCGATCGAAGCGGGCGTGTCGGATTTCTGGCGCAAATACGTGGGTCTGGAAGGCGGCGTGGTCGGCATCGACACGTTCGGCGAATCGGCCCCGGCAGGTGTGCTGTTCAAGCATTTCGGTTTCACCGTCGAGCACGTCGTGGCGACGGTCAAGGCCGCGCTCGGCTGATGGTTGCGTCGCGTTGCCGTCGCGCCCCTCGTGGCTGCGCGGCGGCGCACCGAACCGGATGTCGGACCAGCCGAACGTAAATGGATTTTTTAGCCATCAGGAGATAAATCATGACGATTCGCGTCGCAATCAACGGCTACGGCCGGATCGGCCGCAATACCCTGCGCGCCTTCTATGAAAACGGCAAGAAGCACGATATCCAAATCGTCGCCATCAACGATCTGGGCGATGCGAAGACCAACGCCCACCTGACGCAGTACGACACCGCGCACGGCAAGTTCCCGGGCGAGGTGTCGGTGGACGGCGACTACCTGGTCGTGAACGGCGACAAGATCCGCGTTCTGGCAAACCGCAACCCGGCAGAACTGCCGTGGGGCGAGCTCGGTGTCGACGTCGTGATGGAGTGCACGGGCTTTTTCACGACGAAGGAAAAGGCGAGCGCGCACATCAAGGGCGGCGCGAAAAAGGTCATCATCTCGGCGCCGGGCGGCAAGGACGTCGACGCGACCATCGTCTACGGCGTGAACCACAACGTGCTGAAGGCGTCGGACACCGTCATCTCGAACGCATCGTGCACGACCAACTGCCTCGCACCGCTGGTGAAGCCGCTGAACGACAAGATCGGTCTCGTCAACGGCCTGATGACGACGATCCACGCGTACACGAACGACCAGGTTCTGACCGACGTGTACCACGAAGACCTGCGCCGCGCGCGTTCGGCTACGCATAGCCAGATTCCGACCAAGACCGGTGCGGCATCGGCGGTTGGCCTCGTGCTGCCGGAACTGAACGGCAAGCTCGACGGCTACGCAATCCGCGTCCCGACGATCAACGTGTCGGTCGTCGACCTGTCCTTCATCGCCGCGCGCGACACGACGGTCGACGAAGTCAACGCAATCATGAAGGAAGCGTCGCAAGGCGCGCTGAAGGGTATCCTCGGCTACAACGACGCACCGCTCGTGTCGATCGACTTCAACCACAATCCGGCTTCGTCGACGTTCGACGCGACGCTGACCAAGGTGTCGGGCCGCCTCGTGAAGGTGTCGAGCTGGTACGACAACGAGTGGGGCTTCTCGAACCGCATGCTGGACACGGCTGTGGCGCTCGCGAACGCGAAGTAAGCTGCGGGTTTCACGCTGCATGAATAAGCCGCTTCTCGAAGCGGCTTTTTTTGTCCGCGGCTTTTACGGCCTATGGCGTCGGGAAATAGACTCCCGCGCGCTGCGCGGCGTTTGCGATGTGCGTCTCGATTGCCTTGCCCGCGGCGAGCGAGTCGCGGGCCTTCAATGCGTCGAGAATCGCGCGATGCTCGGTGTACGTGGAGAGCACGCGCTCGCGCCGGTAGAACGGCATGCGCTGACTTTCCTGCATGATCTCGGCGCTGCTGCGCAGGATCGACTCGATCGCCGCATTGCCCGCGATGCTGACGATGCGCATATGGAACGCGTAATCGAGCCGCGCCGCTTCGTCGAGTTCCTCGCAGGCGAGCGCGCTGTGCATCGCGGTGATGTTCTCCTCGAGCCACGCGAGGTCATCGTTGCTGATCGCGAGTACCGCCATGCGCGCGACGAAGCCCTCGAGCGCGTAGCGCATCTGATAGGTGTCGGGCAGCGACGACTGTTCGGCGAAGCGCCACGCCTGCGCGTTTTTCGCCTGCGCGCTTTCCACGTACACGCCCTTGCCGGGGCGGATCACGAGCAGGCCGAGCGCTTCGAGCGTGGAGAGCGCCTCGCGCAGCGACGCGCGGCTGATCGACAGTTCATCGGAAAGCTGGCGCTGAGCCGGCAGCAGGCTGCCCACCGGATAGACGCCCGTTTCGATCCGTTCGCGGATGGTCGCGATGGCCGCGTCGGTGACGGTGTGCGGGACGTTTTTCATGACGGCTCACTCGTTAGCGTGGTCTGACCGCAATTCTAATACGTGCGCAAGGGGACACGTGCCGCGTGGCACCCGAATCCCGAATCTGGCCCGAAATCGCAGCAAAAACAACGGGTAAACACTGTTCGACGAATCCTTGACGTGACTATATCGGCTTCCTACTATTCGCCATAACAGTGCTGGTCGGACCAGTCTGAACAGATATCACTGGGACAACCATCCGCAGGAGGAAGCCGTGCTGAAATTCTTCAATTCGCTATTTGGCCGGGTCGTGATAGCGCTCGTGGTGGGCATCGTGCTCGGTGCTGTGTTTCCGCATTTCGCGCAGTCGCTGCGGCCGCTCGGCGACGGCTTTCTGAAACTGATCAAGATGGTGATCGGGCCAATCGTGTTCTGCGTGGTGGTGAGCGGCATGGCGCATGCGGGCGACCTGCGCAAGGTCGGCCGCGTCGGGCTGAAGGCGGTGGTCTACTTCGAGGCGATGACGACGATCGCGCTCGTGATCGGCGCGCTGCTCGCTTACGCGACGCGTCCTGGCGCAGGCATGAACGTGAACCTGAACTCACTCGATGCGGCGTCGCTCGCGAGCTATACCGAGCACGCGAAGAGCCTGAAGGACACCGCGGGCTTCCTGCTGAAGATCATCCCCGAGACGGCGTTCAATGCGTTCGCGACCGGCGACATCCTGCAGATCCTCGTGTTCTCGGTGCTGTTCGGCGCGGCGCTGTCGCTGCTCGGCAAGCGCGCGCAGCGCGTGAGCGGGCTGATCGATGAACTGTCGCAGGTGTTCTTTCGCGTGATGGGCTTCATCATCAAGCTAGCGCCGCTCGGCGTGCTCGGCGCAATCGCGTTCACGACCGGCACCTACGGCATCGAGTCGCTGAAGCAGCTCGGCATGCTCGTGCTGGTGTTCTACGCGAGCTGCGTGGTGTTCGTCGTGGTCATGCTCGGCGCGGTGATGCGGCTCGCCGGCTTCAGCATTTTCAAGCTGATCCGCTATCTGCGCGAGGAACTGTCGATCGTGCTCGGCACCGCGTCGTCCGACGCCGTGCTGCCGCAGGTCATGCGCAAGCTCGAATGGATGGGGGTCAAGGATTCGACGGTCGGCCTCGTGATTCCCACCGGCTACTCGTTCAACCTCGACGGCTTCTCGATCTACCTGACGCTCGCGGTCCTGTTCATCGCGCAGGCGACCAACACGCCGCTGTCGATCCATGACCTGATCGTCGTCGTGCTGGTGTCGCTGGTGACGTCGAAAGGCGCGCACGGCATCCCGGGCTCGGCGATCGTGATTCTCGCGGCGACGCTCTCCGCTATTCCTGCCATACCGGTGCTCGGTCTCGTGCTGATTCTGCCGGTCGACTGGTTCGTCGGCATCGCCCGCGCGCTGACCAATCTGATCGGCAACTGCGTCGCGACGGTGGTGGTCGCGGTGTGGGAAAACGATATCGACAGGGCGCGCGCGCATCGCGTGCTCAATCGCGACGCGTCGCTGCGCTACGTGCCCGTCGTCGACGACACACTCGTCGAGCCCGATGCGGCCGAACCCGCGCCGGCAGTCTGACAGCGACGTGCCGGTCTGGTCTGACTGGACCGACCGGCAGCGCTTCCGGCAGATCCACAATCCTTTCGCGGGCCGGCGGATGCCAAGGCGCGACCGGCTGTTTCCGACTCTTCGACACTGACCGACATCATGGCCAATCCGATCCTCGACCCGAACGCTCCCGCCTTCACGCGCCGCTACATGAACCTCGCCGATCCGCGCCTCGGCGCGCAAGCCCTGTTCGCCAGCGACGAATTCTTCGCGCCGAAAGAGCGCATGCTCGACCCGCAGCCGGCGGTGTTCATCGCCGGCAAATACGACGACCACGGCAAGTGGATGGATGGCTGGGAAACGCGTCGCAAGCGCACCACCGGCCACGATTATTGCGTGATCCGTCTCGCGCGGCCGGGCGTCGTGCATGGCGTCGATCTCGATACGAGCCACTTCACCGGCAACTTCCCGCCGGCGGCGTCGATCGACGCCTGTCATAGCGAGGCCGACCTGCCGCCCGATCATGCCGACTGGCAGCCGCTCGTGCCGGCCACGACGCTACAGGGCAACCAGCATCACTACGTCGAGGTGAAAGACGCGCGCCCGGTCACCCATCTGCGCGTGAATCTGTACCCGGACGGCGGGCTCGCGCGACTGCGCGTGTACGGCCAGCCGCAACGCGATTGGAGCCGCGTCGAGCGCGGTACGCTCTTCGACCTCGCCGCGATCGAAAACGGCGCGTACCTCGTCGCCGCGAACAACCAGCATTTCGGTCCGGCCTCGCAGATGCTGATGCCGGGCCGAGGCGTGAACATGGGCGACGGCTGGGAAACGCGGCGGCGTCGCGAGCCGGGTAACGACTGGGCGATCGTCGCGCTGGCGCGCCCCGGCGTGATCCGCAAGATCGAAGTGGACACCGCGCACTTCAAGGGCAACTTCCCGGACCGCTGCTCGCTGCAGGCGGCCTCGGTGACCGGCGGCACCGACGATTCCCTCGTCACGCAGGCGATGTTCTGGCCGGTGCTGCTCGGCGAACAGAAGCTGCAGATGGACCATGTGCACACGTTCACGGACGACATCGGCGCGCTCGGGCCGGTCACGCACGTGCGCTTCAACATCTTCCCGGACGGCGGCGTGTCGCGCCTGCGTCTGTGGGGCGAGATCGTTTAACGCAAGCAACGTAATGGAGCGGCACGCATGAAGAGTCTGCAGATGGAACGCCTGACGCGCGCGGCGTTCGCGCCGTTCGGCGACGTGATCGAACTCGACGGCGCGCGTCATTTTCCGATCAACGGCGCAACGACCGAGCGTTATCACGACCTCGCGCACGTCGACGTGATAGAGCAGGGCGGGCGGCCGCTGGTCAACCTGTTTCGCGCGCAGCCGCGCGCGCTGCCGGTCGAAATCACGATGATGGAGCGGCATCCGCTCGGCAGTCAGGCTTTCATTCCCTTGCGCGCGGGCCGCTATCTGGTGGTGGTCGCGCCGGCCGGCGAGTTCGATCCGGCGCGGATGCGCGCGTTTTGGACCGACGCGTGGCAGGGCGTCAATTATGCGAAAGGAGTCTGGCACCATCCGCTGCTGGCGCTGGATCAGCTCAGCGATTTCATCGTCGTCGATCGCGGCGGCGACGCGCCGAATTGCGACGAATTGCAGTTGGCCGAGCCGTGGCGGCTCGCGTTCGAACCGAGCGTGGAGTTGATTGGATAGCGGTGCTCGCGGCCGCCTGAATAAAAACCGGCCGATCCGCATCGGCCGGGTCTTTTCCGACTCGCCTGGCCGCATGCTCCCATGCGACCCGCGACGCATCAGTGCTTGCGATGCGGGCAATTCTCCTTCGTGCACGCCCCATACAGCGCTAGCGCGTGTTCCTGCAGCTTGAAGCCGCGTGCCTTGGCGATGGACTGCTGGCGGCTTTCGATTTCCGGGTCGAAAAACTCTTCGACCAGCCCGCAATCGAGGCACACGAGATGGTCGTGGTGCGTCCCCTCGTTCAGCTCGAACACCGCCTTGCCCGATTCGAAATTGCTGCGCGACAGCAGGCCGGCCTGCTCGAATTGCGTCAGCACGCGATACACAGTGGCGAGGCCGATATCGAGTTCCTCGTGCAGGAGGTTGCGGTACACGTCTTCGGCGGTCAGGTGACGCACCGGGCTGTGCTGGAAAATCTCAAGGATTTTGAGGCGCGGAAGGGTCGCCTTGAGCCCGATATTCTTGAGATCGGTTGGATTGGTCATGACAAGGGATCCCTAGAGTACAATGCTGGGCTCTCATAGTAATGTGTTTTGCCGTTCAGGTCATTTTCGATGGAATGAGCGCGGCCCGCAAGCGGGCCCGCACGGTGAGTGAAATGATTTCTAAATCTCAATTGATCTACGGGGGGAGCCGCATGCGGGGTACCTTGATCGCTGTTGCGACTGTCGCGGTTCTTGCCGGATGTTCCACGTACGACAGCCTGACTCAGCGCGTTGCCCAACGCATTACGCCGTATCGGATTACGGTGGTGCAAGGGAACTTCGTATCGCAGGAAATGGCCGATCAGATGAAGGTCGGCATGACGCGCGCGCAGGTGCGTCAAGTGCTCGGCACGCCGTTGTTGACCGACATGTTCCACGCGGATCGCTGGGATTACGTGTTCTATTTCAAGCGCGGCAGCACCTCGATCGTTCAGCAGCGCGACTTCGTCGTGTTCTTCTCGGGTGACACCGTGACCCACTGGACGGGCGGCGAGGATCTGCCGACCAATCTCGAATTGCTGGCCGAAATCGACGGCGACCGCAGTGGCCGTCGCCCGAACGCGACGCCGCCGCGCGCGGCGAGCGCCGCCGAAGCCGCCAACGCCGTGGCGGCGAGCGACGCAGCCGCCGCCAGCGCAGCCGCTACCGCGGCGGCACCGGCCGCGGTGGATACGACGCGCTCGCCGTCGGTCGAAGGCGCTCAGCAGGCCGCCACGCCGTCCAGGGACGCCAACGCGGAAGCCGCGCAGGCCGCCAATCGCGCGACGAGCGCTGCGCCAACCCCGAACGGCGCGCCGTCCGTTCGTTCGGGCGTGCCGAGAGCGAACGCCGGCGGGATTCCGACGCAAGGTCCGACGTCCGGTGGCCAGCCGCAGTTCCAGTTCAAACGCCCGCCGCCGCCGGCCGCGGACAACGAGAGCAACCCGGTTGGACCGACGGGCTCGCAAAGCAGCGGCAGCCCGACGCCGAACGCTTCACCGTCGACGTCGGGAACGGGCAACTGATCAGCCTGTGCGTGTTGTGAGGCGGGCTGCGCGCCACGTGTGCGGCGCCCGCCGGATGTGTGTTGGTCCGGTGGCAGGCGGGGCCGGAAATGCGCTGCTTGGGCCGCTTGAACGGGCCGCCGCAGCGGGCATCAGTCAGCGCCTGAGCGAGAGCCAGCCCCAGTGGCCGCCGCATCCGCTTCGGGAGCGAGCCGGCCGGTTCCACCGCCGAATCTTGCCGTCTGCCGCCGCTTGTCCCTATATCGACGGGGCGCGTTCCCTGGCACACTGGCCGGTGCATTCGCCGGGCCGAGTTTGCCGGCTCCATCCCCGTTGACTCTTTTCGAATCCTCATCGTCATGAAAATTGCCATTGCAGGCGCGTCGGGCCGTATGGGCCGCATGCTGATCGAAACCGTCCTCAACGATGCCGACTCGACGCTGTCCGGCGCGCTCTGCCGCACGGGCGCGGCGCAGCTCGGTCAGGACGCCGGCGCGTTCCTCGGCAAAGAGACAGGCGTGCTGCTGTCCGACGACATCGAGCGGGTGTTCGCCGAATCCGACTACCTGATCGACTTTACGCGCCCCGACGCGACACTCGCGCACCTCGAAGCGGCGCAGCGCCACAGCGTGAAAATGGTGATCGGCACGACCGGCTTCGACAACGCGCAAAAAGCGCAATTGCGCGCGGCGGCGCAGAAGATCGGCGTCGTGTTCGCGTCGAACATGAGCGTCGGCGTGAACGTCACGCTGAAGCTGCTCGAATACGCGGCGCGGCACTTCTCGACCGGCTACGACATCGAGATCATCGAGGCGCATCATCGTCACAAGGTCGACGCGCCGTCCGGCACTGCGCTGACGATGGGCGAAGTGATCGCCAACGCGCTCGGCCGCAATCTCGACGACTGCGCGGTCTACGGCCGCGAAGGCGTGACCGGAGAGCGCGATCCGTCGACGATCGGCTTCTCGGCGATTCGCGGCGGCGATATCGTCGGCGATCATACGGTGCTGTTCGCGGGCATCGGCGAGCGCATCGAGATCACGCACAAATCGGCGAGCCGGCTGTCATATGCACAAGGTGCGCTTCGTGCTGTACGCTTCCTCGAAGGCCACGACAACGGCTTCTTCGACATGCAGGACGTGCTCGGCCTGCGTTGAGCGGAGCCCGTGGCGCATAGGCGGGCCGCGCATCCCGAGCCCGTCCGCCCGAAGTCACTTTCCCACGGCGAGGTCAGATGGCAGGCAGCAGCGGCATCATCCATTACCTGCAAACGAGCGACGCGATCACGCATGGCGTCGCCTATGTGCTGCTGGCCATGTCGATTGCGAGCTGGTGCTTTCTGATCGTCAAGAGCTGGGTTCTGACGCGCGCGAAACGCCAGTCCGCGCGGGCGATCGCGCGCTTCTGGCAGGCGCCGACGCTCGCCGAAGGCGTCGCCATACTGCACCGGACCGACCGCGAGCGCGTGTTCGCGCCGCTCGCCGAGGCGGCGCTCAATGCGGCCGAGGTCGACATTCCGGGCGCGCTGCTCGCGCGCGTCGAGCGCAGTGAACGGGTGCTGCGCGCGCTGCGTCAGGCGCTCAATGCGTCGCAGCGGCGGCTCGAGTTCGGTCAGGTGCTGCTTGCGTCGGTTGGCAGCACCGCGCCTTTCGTCGGTCTGCTCGGCACCGTGTGGGGTATCTATCACGCGCTCGGCAGCATCGCGGCGAGCGGGCAGGCGCAGATCGAGAACGTCGCGGGCCCGGTCGGCGAGGCGCTGATCATGACGGCATTCGGTCTGGTGGTCGCGATTCCGGCGGTGCTCGCGTACAACGTGCTGGGCCGCCTCGTGCGGCAATTGACCGAGGAACTGGACGGCTTCGCGCACGATCTGCATGCGTACGTTTGTGCCCCGGCCGAGCACGCGCCGACGCCGCCGCGCGCGCAGCAGGCGGCGCACGAGCCGCATCGCTGAAACGCCACACACCCCGGACACGCGGCACACCGCGCATCGCACAGGCAAGCTCGGACGCAAGGAGGGCGACATGGCATTCGGCGGACTCGAGAAAAAGCAGACGGCCGCGCCGATGGCCGAAATCAACATGACGCCGTTGATCGACGTGATGCTGGTGCTGCTGGTCATTTTTATCATTACCGCGCCGCTGTTCTCGCACGCGATCCGGCTCGATCTGCCGAAGGTCGCGGCGGCGCCCGCGCGCCAGACCCCGCGAACCATTTCGCTTTCCATCGACGGCGCCGGCCGGCTCTACTGGAACGGCAAGCCGATCACGCTCGCGCAGATGCGCGCGCAGTTCGCCGAAGCCGGCAAGCAGGCGGACCAGCCCGACATCCAGCTGCGCGCGGAGCGCTCCACACGCTATGAAGTGATCGCACAGGTGATGGGCGCCGCGCAGCAGGCGGGGCTCGAGCGGATCGGCTTCGTGACGGACCCGCCGCCGCCCGCCGCGCAGCACTGAGCGTCACGGAGCGCGCACCGCGTTCACGGATCCGGCCTACCCAGCGCCGCACCCACGCCGCGCGGCGCACCCGTCCGCGAACGGTATAATCAGCCCTTTCCCCGCCGAAGGGGAAACGAGCAACGACATTCTGCAGAGCACCGGGCCGGTGCGAAAGCACCGAACCTAGCGATCCCATCACACCATGCACGAAAAATACGTTCCCTTCGACGTCGAAGCCGCCGCGCAAGGGCAATGGCGCGCCATCGACGCCTATAAGACGACGGAAACCACCGAAAAGCCCAAGTTCTACTGCGTCTCGATGCTGCCGTATCCGTCGGGCAAGCTGCACATGGGGCACGTGCGCAACTACACCATCAACGACGTGATGTACCGCTATCTGCGGATGAACGGCTACAACGTGCTGATGCCTATGGGTTGGGATGCATTCGGCATGCCGGCGGAAAACGCCGCGATGGCCAACAACGTGCCGCCCGCGCAGTGGACCTACGACAACATCGCTTACATGAAGAAGCAGATGCAGTCGATGGGCCTCGCGATCGACTGGTCGCGCGAAGTCGCGACCTGCAGTCCCGACTACTACAAGTGGAACCAGTGGCTGTTTCTGAAGATGCTCGAAAAGGGCATCGCGTACAAGAAAACCGGCACCGTGAACTGGGACCCGGTCGACCAGACCGTGCTCGCGAACGAGCAGGTCATCGACGGGCGCGGCTGGCGCTCTGGCGCGCTGGTCGAAAAGCGCGAAATCCCGATGTACTACATGCGCATCACGCAGTACGCGGATGAACTGCTGAACGATCTCGAAGGCCTCGGCTGGCCCGAGCGCGTGAAGATCATGCAGCAGAACTGGATCGGCAAGAGCTTCGGCGTGAACTTCGGCTTTCCGTACGAAATCGACGGCGAACAGAAGCTGCTGCGTGTGTTCACGACCCGCGCCGACACGATCATGGGCGTCACGTTCTGCGCGATCGCCGCCGAGCATCCGCTCGCCACGCGTCTTGCGCAAGGCAAGCCGGAACTGCAGGCCTTCATCGACGAATGCAAGCGCGGCGGCGTCGCGGAAGCCGACGTCGCGACGATGGAAAAGAAAGGCATGGCCACCGGCTTCTATGTCACGCATCCGCTGACGGGCGAGAAGGTCGAGGTGTGGATCGGCAACTACGTGCTGATGAGCTATGGCGAAGGCGCGGTGATGGGCGTGCCGGCGCACGACGAGCGCGACTTCGCGTTCGTGAAAAAGTACGGTCTGCCGGTCAAGCAGGTGGTGGCGGTCGAAGGCAAGGCATTTTCGACCGAAGCGTGGGCGGAGTGGTACGGCGAGAAGACCGGCACGCTGGTGAACAGCGGCAAATACAACGGCCTCGCGTACGACGAAGCGGTCGACCGCATCGCAGCCGATCTTAAGGAACTCGGTCTCGGCGACAAGCAGATCACGTGGCGCCTGCGTGACTGGGGCGTGTCGCGCCAGCGTTATTGGGGTACGCCGATTCCGATCATCCACTGCCCGAAATGCGGCGACGTGCCGGTGCCGGAAAAGGATCTGCCGGTCGTGTTGCCGGAAGACCTCGTGCCGGACGGCACGGGCAACCCGCTCGCGAAGTCCGAGGCGTTCCTGAACTGCACGTGCCCGAGCTGCGGCGGCGCGGCGAAGCGCGAAACCGACACGATGGACACCTTCGTCGATTCGTCGTGGTACTTCTACCGCTATGCGTCGCCGGATGCAAAGACGATGGTCGACGAGCGCACCGACTACTGGGCGCCGATGGATCAATACATCGGCGGTATCGAGCACGCGATCCTGCACCTGCTGTACTCGCGCTTCTGGGCGAAGGTGATGCGCGACCTCGGTCTCGTGAAATTCGGCGAGCCGGCGAAAAACCTGCTCACGCAGGGCATGGTGCTCAACGAAACTTACTACCGCGAAAACGAAGCGGGCAAGAAGACCTGGTACAACCCGGCTGACGTGACCGTGTCGTTCGACGACAAGGGCCGTCCGGTCGGCGCGGTACTGAACGCGGACGGCCAGCCGGTCGTGCTCGGCGGCGTCGAGAAGATGTCGAAATCGAAGAACAACGGCGTCGACCCGCAAATGCTGATCGATCAGCATGGCGCGGACACTGCGCGTCTGTTCGTGATGTTCGCGGCACCGCCCGAGCAGCAGCTCGAGTGGTCGGGTTCCGGCGTCGAAGGCGCGAGCCGCTTCCTGCGTCGCGTCTGGAATTTCGGCTACACGAACGAAGCCGCGCTGCGCGCGGGCGGCCAGTTCGACGCCGCTCGGCTCAACGACGCCGACAAAGCGCTGCGTCGCGAAATCTACAGCGTGCTGAAGCAGGCTGACTTCGACTATCAGCGTCTGCAGTACAACACGGTGGTGTCGGCCGCGATGAAGATGCTCAACGCGCTCGACGGCGCGAAGGGCGCGCAGAGCGCCGTGCTGCGCGAAACCTACGGCGTGATGCTGCGCGTGCTGTACCCGGTCGTGCCGCATCTGACTTTCCAGCTGTGGCGGGAACTCGGCTACGCGGACGAATTCGGCCCGCTGCTCGACGCGCCGTGGCCGAAGGTCGACGAGAAGGCGCTCGAACAGGCCGAAATCGAACTCGTGCTGCAGGTGAACGGCAAAATGCGCGGCGCAATCACGGTCGCGAAGGACGCGTCTCGCGAAGCGATCGAGCAGCAAGCGGCCGCGCACGAAATGGTCGCGAAGTTCAGCGAAGGCAAGGCGCCGAAGAAGATCATCGTGGTGCCGGGCCGTCTTGTGAACGTGGTCGTTTGACGTTCCGAGCCTTCATCCGGCAGATGGAGCGCCGCCCGCCCGGCGGCGTTCGTCGGCACCGCGAATCCACTGCGAACCGGGAGCGAATGTGACTCGCAGATCGTTTTTGACGCTCGCTTGCAGCGTAATGATGTTATCGGCCTGTGGCTTCAAGCTGCGCGGCCAGCAGGACTACGCATTCAAGCGCCTCTATGTGGCGGGCGGCTCGCCCGCAGCCGTCGCGCGCTTCACGCGCATCGTGCAGGGCGGCAGCGACACCGTGGTGGTCAGCTCGCTTGCCAATGCCGACGCGATTCTGCAGATCACGCAGAACCGCAACATCAGCACGTTGACGCTGAATTCGCTGGGCGTCGTGGCCGAGTATCAGCTGAACCTGCAGATGGCCTACACGCTGACCGGCAAGGACGGCACCGTGTTGATTCCGGGCAGCGTGATCGCGCTGAATCGCGCGATGACCTATAGCGACCAGTTCTCGCAGGCGAAGGCCGCCGAGTCCGACATCCTGTTCGCCGACATGGAAAACGACGCGGTCGATCAGTTGGTCCGCCGTCTCGGCGTGGTGCGTTCGCTGCATCCGACGCCGGCTGAGGCCGTGCCGGCCGTCGCGCCGCGCGCACCGCTGCCGCCGCCGCCGCTGTGAGCGTCGCGCCGTTCGCGATGCGTCGAATCTCATCCATTCCGCCGACCGCCAGTCATGCAACTGCGACCTGACGCGCTCGAAGCGCATCTCGCCAAGGGCCTCGCCGCACTGTACGTCGTGTTCGGCGACGAGCACCTGCTCGCGCAGGAAGCGTGCGACCGCATCCGCGCGGCGGCGCGCGCAGCCGGTTTCACCGACCGCTCGGTGTTCACAGTGGAGCGCGGTTTCGACTGGAGTTCGCTGCTCGGCGCGAGCCAGTCCATGTCATTGTTCGGCGACCGTCAGTTGGTCGAGTTGCGCATTCCGTCGGGCAAGCCCGGCAAGGAAGGCGCCGATGCGCTGAAGGCGCTCGCGTCCGCCGTCAACGACGACGTGCTGACGATGATCACGCTGCCGCGCCTCGATGCGGCCACGCAGAAGTCGGCATGGTTCACCGCGCTGGCCGACGCCGGCGTCGCGCTCAAAATCGATCCGGTCGAGCGCGCGCAGCTGCCGAACTGGGTCGGGCAGCGGCTCGCGGCCCAAGGTCAGCGCGTCGCCGCTGGCGAGGAAGGCCGGCGTGCGCTCGCGTTCATCGCCGAGCGCGTCGAGGGCAATCTGCTCGCCGCGCATCAGGAAATCCAGAAGCTCGGGCTGCTGTATCCAGCCGGCTCGCTCAGCTTCGATCAGGTGCAAGACGCGGTGCTCAACGTCGCGCGTTACGACGTTTTCAAGCTCAACGAGGCGATGCTCGCGGGCGATGTAGGCCGTCTCGCGCGCATGCTCGACGGACTGCGCGGTGAAGGAGAGGCCGCGGTGCTCGTGCTGTGGGCGATCGTCGAGGAAGTACGGACGCTACTGCGGATCAAGCGCGGCGTCGCGGCCGGCAAGCCGCTCGCCATGCTCACGCGCGAGAACCGCGTGTGGGGTCCGCGCGAACGGCTGATCGGGCCGGCGCTGTCGCGTGTCAGTGAAGCCGCGCTTGAGAAGGCGCTGGCGCTGGCGGCGCGGCTCGACCGCCAGGTGAAGGGGCTGTCGGGCGGCACGCCGGGCAATCATCGCCATGATCCGCCGCCCGATCCGTGGGACGGCCTGTTCGAACTCGCCATGGCGGTGGCCGCGCCGAAGCCGTCGGCAGCGTCGCCCGTGCCGCCGCCGCGACCTCGGGAGCCCACTGCGGCGCCGGCGCGGCGGCCCGTCTGAAGCAGCTGGGCGCGGGCGAGCTGGGGCAGCGATGCGCTCGCGCGTCAGTGTCCACACAGCAGCTGATGCCGGCATCCGCATAGCAACCGTCAGTCGCCTTGCAGACCGCCGCGTTTCGCGTGCCACACGCTCAACGAACGCTTTGGCGAACCGGCGACAGCACAGCGCACCCGCTGTCCGCGCGCGAGCAAAGCCCCGGTACCCGACTTACAATCGTTCGATCTTTCGCTAATCCGGCCCGACCACCGCACGCCAACGTGCCGGGCATCACGAGAATGACCATGGATATCGACCAGTACATGACCGACCTCGGCCAGCGCGCCCGCCAGGCTTCGCGCGCGATGGCGCGTGCGTCGAGCGCCGCGAAGAATGCGGCGCTTGCGGCCGTCGCCGAGGCGATCGAGCGCGATGCCGATCTGCTGAAGGCGGCCAACGCGCGTGACCTCGAACGCGCTCGCGGCAAGGGCCACGACGCGGCGTTCATCGACCGGTTGACGCTCTCGGACAAGGCGCTGAAAACGATGGTCGAAGGCCTGCGCCAGGTCGCGGCGCTGGCCGATCCGATCGGCGAAATCAGCAATCTGAAGTATCGGCCGAGCGGCATCCAGGTCGGCCAGATGCGAGTGCCGCTGGGGGTGATCGGCATCATCTACGAATCGCGCCCGAACGTGACGATCGACGCGGCCGCGCTGTGCCTGAAGTCCGGCAACGCGACCATTTTGCGCGGCGGCTCGGAAGCGCTCGAATGCAATACCGCGCTCGCGAAGCTGATCGGCGAGGGCCTCGAAGCGGCCGGTCTGCCGCAGGACGCGGTGCAGGTGGTCGCGACGTCGGACCGCGCGGCGGTCGGCAAGCTGATCACGATGGCCGAATACGTCGACGTGATCGTGCCGCGCGGCGGCAAGAGCCTGATCGAGCGTCTGATGAACGAAGCGCGCGTGCCGATGATCAAGCACCTCGACGGCATCTGCCACGTCTACGTCGACGATCGCGCGGATCTGGCGAAGGCGCTCAACGTCTGCGACAACGCGAAGACGCACCGCTACGGCACCTGCAACACGATGGAAACGCTGCTGGTCGCGCGCGGCATCGCGGCTGAAGTGCTGCCGCCGCTGGGCAAGCTGTATCGCGGCAAGGATGTCGAACTGCGCGTCGATGCGGCGGCGCGCGCGGTGCTGGCCGATGCGGGCGTCGGTCCGCTCGTCGACGCGACCGAGGAAGACTGGCGCACCGAATATCTCGCGCCGGTGCTCGCGATCAAGCTGGTCGACGGCATCGACGCGGCGATCGAGCACATCAACACGTACAGCTCGCAGCATACCGACGCGATCGTTACCGAAGACCACGACCGCGCGATGCGCTTCCTGCGCGAAGTCGATTCGGCAAGCGTGATGGTCAACGCGTCGACGCGTTTCGCTGACGGCTTCGAGTTCGGCCTGGGCGCCGAGATCGGCATTTCAAACGACAAGCTGCACGCGCGCGGCCCGGTCGGCCTCGAAGGGCTGACGTCGCTGAAGTACGTCGTGCTCGGTCACGGCGAAGGCCGTCAATAACCACGCTTCGAAGCACTGCAACCACCACCACAACAACAAGGACCACAAGGACCCGCCGATGCTCTGGGTAAAGACGTTTCACATCGTGTTGATTGCTTCCTGGTTTGCCGGCCTGTTCTATCTGCCGCGCATCTTCGTCAATCTGGCGATGGAAACGGAACCCGCCGCGACGGCGCGTCTGCTGCTGATGGCGCGCAAGCTGTTCCGCTTCATGAGCTTCATCGCCGTGCCCGCGATCGCGTGCGGCCTGTGGTTGTGGCTCGTGATCGGCATCGGCAGCGGGCAGGGCTGGATTCACGCGAAGGTCGGCGTGGTCGTGCTGCTCGTCGTCTATCACGCGTATTGCGGCGTACTGCTGCGCAGGTTCGAGCGCGGTGAGAATCGCCGGTCGGACAAGTGGTATCGGATGTTCAACGAGCTGCCGGTGCTCGGTATGCTCGCGGCGGTTGCGCTGGTGGTGATCAAGCCGTTCTGAGCCGCTGACGCCGTTCAGCGCGGCGCACGTATCACCCCTGCGAATCCACCCGCCGCCGGTGAATCACTTCCTTCGTCTGCGCGAGCTTCTCCACGAGTTCGGGCCCGCGGCTCAGCGCGACGCCGACCGCCAGAATGTCGCCGATCGCCAGATGCGATACGCGCGAGGTCATCGGCGAAAAAATGTCGGTGTCTTCGTCGACGTTCGCAAACAGGCCCACGGTTGCGAGCCGCGCGAGCGGCGAGTTGCCGTGCGTGATCGCGATCACCTTGGCGCCCGCGTTCAGCGCGGCCTTCGCGGCATCGATGATGTCGCGCGTGCGGCCCGTATTGGAGATCGCGACGACCACGTCCCCCGGCCCGAGCAACGCGGCCGACATCAGAAACGTATGCGGGTCCGAATACGCGACGCTCGGCATGCCGAGGCGAAAGAACTTGTGCTGCACGTCGAGCGCGGCGATGCCCGAGCCGCCCGCGCCATAGAACTCGATGCGCCTCGCCTGCGCGAGTATGTCGATCGCGGCCGCGACGCTATCCGACGACAGATTGTTGCGCACCTGAATCAGCGCGCCGATCGTCCGGTCGAGCACTTTCGCGGCGACGCCCGGCGTCGGCTCGTCGGGCCGCACGTCGCGATAGACGGCGGGCACTTCGCTGGCGATGCCCTGCGCGAGACGGATCTTGAATTCACGAAAGCCGGAAAAGCCGAGCGCGCGACAGAAGCGCGCGATGGTCGGCTGACTCACGCCCGCGCGCGCGGCGACTTCGGTCATCGACAGATCGAGCACCTCGCGCGGCGCCTCGATCACGTAATCGGCCAGCTTGCGCTCGGACGGGCGCAACTGGTCGCGCATCTCTTCCACTTGAGACAGCATCATCGGAAAACTCGCACTATGCTGAAGAACGTGTGGACTATATCCGATTGGTCGTTGGCGCACAAAAGCTAGGTACAAAAACTACATATCGGTGCATAAGTGTATTCCCTGGGTTTTCGATGCAAAGCGTTGAAGCGCCGCCGGTAGGGCGATTCGACGCTCCAGGCGATGCGGCGCCGCAGCAGAACTCATCGTTGCTGGCGTGTAGTTTTTCTACTAAGATGGCGTCGTTCGATAACCCAACCCGCAATACCCGCCTGGCGTCATGCATGCGCCCGCCCCCAGCGACGAAGGAGCTCCGATGGTTTCCCCGCATTCGCAATTGTTGAAGGTCACGCAACGCGTGATCGAGCGCAGCAGGCCCACGCGTGAAGCGTATCTGGCCCGTATCCAGCATGCGCAGGGACGCTTCCCTGCACGCGGCGCGTTGTCCTGCGCGAATCTCGCTCACGGTTTCGCCGGCCTCGAAGGCAACGACAAGCTCGTGATCAAGCAGATCCGCGAGCCGAACATCGGCATTGTGTCGTCGTACAACGAGATGCTGTCGGCGCACGCGCCGTACAAAAACTACCCGGACATCATCAAGCAGGCCGCACGCGAAAACGGTGGCGTCGCGCAATTCGCGGGCGGCGTGCCGGCGATGTGCGACGGCGTCACGCAGGGCAACGCGGGCATGGAGCTGTCGCTGTTCTCGCGCGAAGTGATCGCGATGAGCACGGCCGTCGCGCTCACGCACAACATGTTCGACGCGGCGCTGTGCCTCGGCATCTGCGACAAGATCGTGCCGGGCCTGCTGATCGGCGCGCTGCAGTTCGGCCACCTGCCGACCATCTTCGTGCCGGCCGGCCCGATGGCGAGCGGCCTGTCGAACGACGACAAAGCCAAGACGCGCCAGCAGTTCGCGACCGGCCAGTGCGGCCGCGACGCGCTGCTCGAAGCGGAAGCGGCCGCCTATCACAGCCACGGCACCTGCACGTTCTACGGCACCGCGAACAGCAACCAGATGCTGATGGAAGTGATGGGTCTGCATCTGCCCGGCTCCGCCTTCGTGCATCCGCATACGCCGCTGCGCGACGCGCTGACCGCGCAGGCCGCGCGCCGCGTGCTCGATCTGACGGTCGAGCGCGGCCACTACATGCCGATCGGCCATGTGGTCGACGAACGGGCGATCGTCAACGGCATCGTCGCGCTGCTGGCCACCGGCGGCTCGACCAATCACACGCTGCATCTGGTCGCGATCGCGCGCGCGGCCGGCATCGTGATCGACTGGGACGACTTCGATGCGCTCTCCCAAGCGGTGCCGCTGCTCGCGAAGATCTATCCGAACGGCAAGGCCGACGTGAACCACTTCCACGCGGCGGGCGGCGTCGCGTTCCTCGTGCGCAATCTGCTCGAAGGCGGTCTGCTGCATGAAGACGTGAACACGGTCGCGGGCAAGGGCCTGAAGCGCTACACCGAGGAGCCGAAGCTGCTCGACGGCAAGCTGCAATGGGTCGCGGGCGTCGAGGCGAGCGCGGACACCGCGGTGCTGCGCGGCATCAAGGAACCGTTCCAGCCGGACGGCGGCCTGCGTCTGATGCAGGGCAAGCTCGGCCGCGGCGTGATCAAGATTTCGGCGGTGGCGGCGCAGCATCGCAAGGTGAAGGCGCCGGCCATCGTGTTCGATTCACAGGAAGCGGTGCAGGAAGCGTTCGACAAGGGCGAGCTCAAGCGCGACTTCATCGCGGTGGTGCGCTTCCAGGGCGCGCGTGCCAACGGCATGCCCGAGTTGCATCGTTTGACGCCGCTGCTCGGCGTGTTGCAGGATCAGGGTTTTCACGTCGCGCTGGTGACCGACGGCCGCATGTCGGGCGCGTCGGGCAAGGTGCCGGCGGTGATTCATCTGTCGCCGGAAGCGTTGCTGCAAGGCCCGATCGGCAAGATCCGCAGCGGCGACATGCTGGTGATCGACGCCGAAGCCGGCGTGCTCGACGTCGAGATCGACGAGGCCGAATGGGCCGCGCGTGCGCATGCGGAGTCGCTGCATCAGGCTGATAACGAAGTCGGCTTCGGCCGCGAGCTGTTCGGCGTGTTCCGTGCGGCGGCGGCGCCGGCGGAGCAGGGCGCATCGGTGTTCGGCAAGCTGGTCGGCGAGGGCGGCGCGGCTGACGGTCAGCACGGCCACGGCAGCCACCACAAGCACGGCCATCAACACAGCGACCATCACGCGAGCACCGCGCAAGCCGGCGCGGCGCTGCAAAAACAAGGAGTCTGACCATGACGTCAAAATCAGTAAGCGATATCGTGCGCCTCGGCCCGGTGATTCCGGTGCTCGCGTTTGAAACGGTCGAACAGGGCGAACACGTGTCGCGTGCGTTGCACGCGGGCGGCGTGAAGGTGCTCGAAATCACGCTGCGCACGCCGGCGGGTCTCGGCGCGATCGAGCGCGCGTGCGAGCTCGCCGACGACATCGTGGTCGGTGTCGGCACGATCACGAAGCCCGAGCATTGCGCGCAAGCGAAGAAGGCGGGCGCGCAATTCGGCGTGTCGCCGGGTCTGACCAAGGACATGCACCAGGCCGCGCAGGACGCGGGTCTGCCGCTGTTGCCCGGCGTGATGACGCCGTCGGACATCATCCTCGCGCTCGAACTCGGCTACGAGATCGTCAAGTTCTTCCCGGCTCAGCAGGCGGGCGGCGTGCCGATGTTGCAGGCGTTCCACGGGCCGTTCCCCGCGCTGAAGTTCTGCCCGACCGGCGGCATTACGGCGGAGAGCGCGCCGCATTTCCTGTCGCTGCCGAACGTGGTCTGCGTCGGCGGTTCGTGGCTCACGCCGAAGTCCGCGCTCGCCGCGCAGAACTGGGACGAGGTCACGCGCCTCGCGCGCGCCGCGAGCCAACTGGCGGCGCCCGTGCACTAAACGCCGCTTGCGCGTATCGGTCAATTAACCGGATAAAAGGAGTCTCGTCGATACAGCCGCATCAGGCTGTCGCGCCGAGGCTCCTTTTTTACTGGGTATGCGTGCTGGACTTGCGCGCGTTTTCGGGAAACAGACAGTAAAATTCAGCGTCCGCGCGGCTAGCCGGATTGTCAGGCATCGCGCAGGTTGCCGTGAGACGAGGTGGCGGCCGCATCCGCACTCTGAAATCAATAAACCAAAGGAGAGGCTTCATGGAATCTGCCCACGGCAGCATGCTGCTGGTCTACGCGTTAATCGCGATCGCGTTGCTGATCTTCATGATCACGCGCTTAAAGGTCTATCCGTTTCTCGTCCTGATCATCGTCTCATTGCTGCTGGGCCTCGTGGCCGGCATGCCGATGCAGACCATCGTCAAATCGTTCGAAACCGGTAACGGCAACACGCTGGGGCACATTGCCGTCGTGGTCGGTCTCGGCACGATGCTCGGCAAGATGATGGCCGAATCGGGCGGCGCCGAACGCGTCGCGACCACGCTGATCAACTGGTTCGGCGAGAAGCACATTCACTGGGCGATGATGGTCGTAGCGATCATCGTCGGCTTGCCGGTGTTCTTCGAAGTCGGCTTCGTGCTGCTGATTCCGATCGCGTTCAACGTCGCCAGGCGCACCAACAAGTCGCTGCTGCTGGTCGGGCTGCCGATGGTCGCGGGTCTGTCCGTCGTGCACGGGCTGATTCCGCCGCACCCGGCCGCGCTGCTGGCCGTGCAGGCGTATCACGCGGATATCGGCAAGACGATCGCCTACGGTCTGATCGTCGGCGTGCCGTGCGCGATCGTCGCCGGTCCGCTGTTCGCGCTGCTGGTGAGCCGCCATATCCAGTTGCCGACGGAAAATGCGCTGGCCGCGCAGTTTCTGGGTAGCGACGTCAAGGACGCCAACGGCGTGCAAAGTGGTCACGCCGCGAAGGTCGCCGCACCGAAGCGCGAACTGCCGGGCTTCGGCATCACGCTGGCGACGATCCTGTTGCCGGTGGTGCTGATGCTGGTCGGCAGCTGGGCCGACCTGGTGTTCGCGCCGAAGACCGTGCCGAACGATCTGCTGCGCTTCTTCGGCAATACCGACGTCGCTCTGCTGACGGCCGTGCTGGTCAGCTTCTGGACCTTCGGCGCGAGCCGCGGCTTTACGCGCGAGCAGATCCAGAAGTTCTGCGGCGAATGTCTGGCGCCGATCGCCGGCATTACACTGATCGTCGGTGCGGGCGGCGGTTTTGGCCGCGTGCTGATGGATAGCGGCATTTCGAAGGAAATCACCAACGTGGCGACCGCGGTGCATCTTTCGCCGCTGCTGTTCGGCTGGCTCGTCGCGGCGATGATCCGTCTCGCGACCGGTTCGGCCACCGTCGCGATGACGACCGCCTGCGGCATCGTCGCGCCGATCGCGGCTGCGGGCGCGGTGCAGGTGAAGCCGGAACTGATGGTGCTCGCGACCGGCTCGGGCTCGCTGATCTTCTCGCACGTGAACGACGGCGGCTTCTGGCTGATCAAGGAATATTTCGGTATGACGGTGGGGCAGACCTTCAAGACGTGGTCGCTCCTCGAAACCATCATCTCGCTGATGGGGCTGGGCCTGACCTTCGCACTCGCGGCGGTCCTGTAAGGAGTTTCAAATGATTCTGATCGCAATGGGCGTGTCGGGCGCCGGCAAGACGAGGATTGGCGAAATGCTGGCCGAGCGCCTGCATTGCGCGTTCACCGACGGCGACGCGTTCCATAGCGCGGCGAACAAGGAGAAGATGCACCACGGCATCCCGCTCACCGACGAGGACCGCTGGCCGTGGCTGAAGACGATCCGCGCGGCGATCGAGGAAAAGCAGAAGGCGGGCGAGACGGCGGTATTCACGTGCTCGTCGCTGAAGCGCTCGTATCGCGATGTACTGCGCGACGGCGACAAGGACGTGTGCTTCGTCTACCTGAAGGGTTCGCGCGAGGTGCTCGCCGAGCGTCTCGGGCATCGCACCGGGCATTTCTTCGATCCGTCGCTGCTGCAAAGCCAGCTCGATACGCTCGAGGAGCCCGGTGACGATGAGGCGGTCACGGTCAGCATCGAGCTGACGCCGGAACAGATCGTCGACCAGGTGCTCGCGCAGGTCGAAGCGCGCTGATGCTTTAATTTCTCCGCGTTCCGGCCTCGACCGCGGGACGAAAAAAAAGCCGCTCCCCGGAGCGGCTTTTTTGCGCGCTGAAACTGGGCCAGCCGATCAGCCGATCCGCTTCGCCAGCTCGACGGCCTTGCCGATGTACGAGCCAGGCGTCATCGCGAGCAGGCGGTCCTTCGCGTCCTGCGGAATCGCCAGGCCGCCGATGAAGCTCCGCAGTGCCTCGCGCGTGATGCCCTTGCCGCGCGTCAGCTCCTTCAGCTGCTCATACGGATTCTCGATGCCGTAACGGCGCATCACGGTCTGCACCGGCTCGGCCAGCACTTCCCAGCAGTTGTCGAGGTCGTCGTTCAGACGCTGCGCGTTCACTTCGAGCTTGTCGAGGCCGCGGATCAGCGAGTCGTACGCGAGCAGCGAGTAGCCGAACGCGACGCCGATGTTGCGCAGCACCGTCGAGTCGGTCAGGTCGCGCTGCCAGCGCGATACCGGCAACTTGTCGGCGAGGTGACGCAGCGTCGCGTTCGCGAGGCCGAGGTTGCCTTCGGAGTTTTCGAAGTCGATCGGGTTGACCTTGTGCGGCATCGTCGACGAGCCGATCTCGCCGGCCTTCGTGCGCTGCTTGAAGTAGCCGAGCGAGATGTAGCCCCACACGTCGCGGTCCAGGTCCAGCAGGATCGTGTTCGCGCGCGAGATCGCGTCGAACAGCTCGGCCATGTAGTCGTGCGGCTCGATCTGGATCGTGTACGGATTGAACGTGAGCTTCAGACGGTTTTCGACGACGTCCTTCGAGAACGCTTCCCAGTCGAATTCCGGATACGCGGATAGGTGCGCGTTGAAGTTGCCGACCGCGCCGTTCATCTTGCCGAGCAGCTCGACCTTCGCGATACGCTCGATCGCGCGCGCGAGACGCGCGGCGACGTTGGCGAGTTCCTTGCCGAGCGTGGTCGGGCTGGCCGGCTGACCGTGCGTGCGCGACAGCAGCGGCTGGGCGGCCTGCGCGTGCGCGAGCGCGACGAGGCGTTGATGCACCGAGCGCAGCGCCGGCAGGATCACGTGTTCCCGCGCGCCGGCCAGCATCAGCCCGTGCGAGGTGTTGTTGATGTCTTCGGACGTGCACGCGAAGTGGATGAACTCGCTCGCGCGCTCCAGTTCTTGCTGACCCTTGACCGATTCCTTCAGCCAGTACTCGACCGCCTTCACGTCGTGGTTCGTCACGCGCTCGATTTCCTTGATGCGCGCGGCGTCGTGCGCGGTGAAGCGCTCGGCCAATTGCAGCAGGAACTGCTCGGACGCGTCGGAGAAGCGCGGCACTTCGGCGAAGCCGGCGCGCGACAGCGCGATCAGCCAGTGGACTTCGACCGTCACGCGATTGCGCATGAAGGCGGCTTCCGAGAGCCAGTCGCGCAGGGCTTCGGTTTTGGCGGCATAGCGGCCGTCGAGCGGGGAGAGCGCGTTCAGCGCGAACAGAGTGTCGGGGCGGGTGTCGGACATGGTGAGGACCGGGTTGAGGCGTTGAGCGCTCAGCGAGCGGATCGGAAACGGAGGGAACCGTGGATTTTACCACCGCGATCCGAGGCGGCCGCCCGGATGCGCCGGCCACGCCTCGCGCCGCTAGAATGCAGACTTCCTCCCTCTCGCCGGCAAGCGCAATCGCATGGAACTGAAATGGCTCGAAGACTTCATTTCGCTCGCGGAAACGCGTAGCTTCAGCCGCTCGGCCGAATTGCGCCACGTCACGCAGCCTGCCTTCTCGCGCCGCATCCAGGCGCTCGAAGCGTGGCTCGGCACGGAACTGATCGATCGTTCTGTTTATCCGACGCGGCTCACGGCCGCCGGTCAGGTGTTCAACGAGCAGGCGCTCGCGATGCTGTCGCAATTCCACGAGGCGCGCGCGTTGCTGCGCGGCCACACGGCGACGCCGCAGGCGACCATCGAATTCGCGGTCCCGCACACGCTGTCGCTGACGTACTTTCCGCGCTGGCTGCAGCGCATCGAGGCGCAGATGGGCCCGATCCATACCCGGCTGCGCGCGCTGAACGTGCATGACGCGGCGCTCTCGCTGGTGGAAGGCGGCTGCGATCTGATGATGGGCTATCACCATCCGAGCCACCCGGTCGCGCTCGACCCGGCACGCTACGACATGCTGACGCTCGGCCACGAGCCGATCAGCCCGTTCTCGGCGCCGGCCCGCGCGGGCAGGCCGCGCCATACGCTGCCGGGCTCGGCCGATGCGCCCGCGCCGTATCTGTCGTACACGCCGAACGCGTACCTCGGGCGCATGACCGAGGTGATTCTCGCGAACGCGCCGCAGCGCCTATACCTGGACCGGCTCTACGAAACCGACATGGCCGAGGGGCTCAAGGCGATGGCGCTCGCCGGTCACGGCGTCGCGTTCCTGCCGCATAGCGCGGTCGAAGACGCGGTAGCCGAAGGCCGGCTGATCCGCCTCGATCGCGCGACGCGGGGCACGCCCGAAGGCCAGCTAACGCTCAGCATGGAGATTCGCCTGTATCGCGACAAGCTCGCCGCGAAAAGCGACGACGCGCGCCAGATCCTCGTGCGGCAGTTATGGGACGTGGTGTCGGAGGAGCTCAGGCAGGGCGCCGCCTGACGACGCGAATTTGCAGCTTTCCGAACGTTATGCAAGAAAAACATAACGGGATAAGGAAACGGCATTGGATTTCGATACGGCGTTTTTCCACAATGCCCGTATTCGATCAAACGCCGGAGCGTTCATGTCATCCCAGCAACACGCCGCAGAATCGGTTCAAGCCGCCTCAACGTTGCAGTCCGTTCCCTCCTACCTCAATCGCGAAGACCTCGGCCCCTGGGGCAACTATCTGCGCCAGGTCGACCGGGTCGCGCCGTATCTCGGTTCGCTGTCGCGCTGGCTCGAAACCCTGAAGCGCCCGAAGCGCATTCTGATCGTGGATGTGCCGATCGAACTCGATAACGGCACGGTCGCCCACTTCGAGGGCTATCGCGTGCAGCACAACGTGTCGCGCGGTCCGGGCAAGGGCGGCGTGCGTTATCACCAGGACGTTACGCTCTCCGAAGTGATGGCGCTGTCGGCGTGGATGTCGGTGAAGAACGCGGCGGTGAACGTGCCGTACGGCGGCGCGAAGGGCGGCATCCGCGTCGATCCTCGCACGCTGTCACGCGGCGAGCTCGAGCGCGTGACGCGCCGCTATACGAGCGAAATCGGCATCATCATCGGACCGAATACCGACATCCCCGCGCCGGACGTGAACACGAACGAGCAGATCATGGCGTGGATGATGGACACGTACTCGATGAATCAGGGCCAGACGGCCACCGGCGTCGTGACTGGCAAGCCGATCACGCTGGGCGGCTCGCTCGGCCGTCGCGAGGCGACCGGCCGCGGCGTATTCGTGGTGGGCTGCGAAGCGGCTCGGCGCATCGGCTTCGACATCGAAGGCGCGCGTATCGCGGTGCAGGGCTTCGGCAACGTCGGCGGCATCGCCGCGCGTCTGTTCCAGGAAGCGGGCGCGAAGGTTGTCGCGGTGCAGGACCACACCGGCTCGCTGTACAAGTCCACCGGCATCGACGCGGTCGCGTTGCTCGCTCACGTCGCGAAGACGGGCGGCGTCGGCGGCTTTGCCGAAGCCGACGCGATCGCCACCGAAGAGTTCTGGACGGTCGAATCGGACATTCTGATTCCGGCGGCGCTGGAAAACCAGATCACCGAAAAGAACGCCGGCAAGATCAGGACGAAGATCATCGTCGAGGGCGCGAACGGCCCGACCACCACGGCGGCCGACGACATCCTGCACGACCGCGGCATCCTGGTGATTCCGGACGTGGTCGCAAACGCGGGCGGTGTGACGGTGTCATATTTCGAATGGGTGCAGGACTTCTCGAGCTTCTTCTGGACCGAGGACGAGATCAACGAGCGCCTCGAGCGTGTGATGCGCGAAGCGTTCGCGGCGGTGTGGCAGGTGTCGAGCGAGCAGAACGTGTCGGTGCGCACCGCGGCGTTCATCGTCGCGTGTAAGCGGATTCTGCAAGCGCGCGAGATGCGCGGCTTATATCCCTGATCGACTCTGTCCTATCTTGTTTCAAACGGCGGTTGCGCGGCCCGGTTTGCGGGCCGGGAGGCACAATCGCCGCCATTTTGTGCATCAGCGCGGTCCACAAGACGGCGTGTTTGACCGGCGGGCGGCATCCTATCGATGCCGCCCGCCTTCTCATATGCGAAACGGCTGCACGACGGCGCCGCGATCCATCGCGGCGTACGCGCAACAGAATGGTTAATAGCGATACTTTCAGAAAAATTACTTTGTTACACTGGCGCCGGTTCTTGCCAAGGAGATCAAGATGAAGATTAAAAAAGCTGCGCTGCTGCTCGCGACTCTCGGACTATTTACGGTTGGCGCGCACGCGCAAGACTCGGGCACGCTGAAGAAGATCAAGGATACGGGCGTCATTTCGCTGGGTCATCGCGAATCGTCGATTCCGTTTTCCTATTACGACGAGAAGCAGAACGTGATCGGCTACTCGCAGGATTACGCGATGAAGGTGGTCGAGGCCGTCAAGCAGAAGCTGAACATGCCGAACCTGAAGGTGAAGCTCGTGCCGGTCACGTCGCAGAACCGCATTCCGCTCGTGCAGAACGGCACGGTCGACATCGAGTGCGGCTCCACCACGAACAACCTCGAGCGCCAGCAACAGGCCGCCTTCACGAACACCATCTTCATGATCGGCACGCGCCTGATGACCAAGAAAGACTCCGGCATCAAGGACTTCCCCGACCTCAAGGGCAAGACCGTCGTGACGACCGCCGGCACCACGTCCGAACGCCTGCTTCGCAAGATGAATCAGGACAAGAACATGGGCATGAACATCATCAGCGCGAAGGATCACGGCGAGTCGTTCCTGACGCTGTCGACGGGCCGCGCCGCCGCATTCATGATGGACGACGCGTTGCTCGCCGGCGAGCGCGCGAAGTCGAACAATCCGGGCGATTTCGTGATCGTCGGCACGCCGCAATCGCGTGAGGCGTACGGCTGCATGCTGCGCAAGAACGACCCCGACTTCAAGAAGGTCGCCGACGACGCGATCGCGAAGGTGCAGACGTCGGGCGAAGGCGAACAGATCTATAAGCGCTGGTTCGAATCGCCGATCCCGCCGAAGGGCCTGAACCTGAACTTCCCGATGAGCGACGACATGCGTGCGCTGTTCAAGAATCCCAACGACAAGGCAATCGACTAACGTAGCTGCTTTTTCGACACTTTCGAAACGCTGAACGGAACGGAAGGGGCCACGCGCTTCTTCCGTTTCTTTTTGCCGGAGTCTTGGTCATGTCATATCACTGGAACTGGGGCATTCTGCTGAGTCCCGTCTCCACGGGCGAGCCGACCACCTACCTGGGCTGGCTGCTGTCGGGGCTGTGGGTGACGGTCACCGTGTCGTTGTCGGCATGGGTGATCGCGCTCGTCGTCGGCTCGCTGTTCGGTGTGCTGCGCACGGTGCCGAACAAATGGGCGTCGGCCGTCGGCACCGTCTACGTCGCGGTTTTCCGCAACATTCCGCTGATCGTGCAGTTCTTCATCTGGTATCTCGTGATACCGGAGCTGCTGCCTGTGTCGATCGGCAACTGGTTCAAGCAATTGCCGCCGGGCGCGCAATTCTTCTCGTCGTCGATCGTGTGTCTTGGGCTCTTCACCGCCGCGCGCGTATGCGAGCAGGTGCGCTCGGGCATCAACGCGTTGCCGCGCGGCCAGCGCGCAGCCGGTCTCGCGGTGGGCTTCACGCAATGGCAGACGTATCGCTACGTGCTGCTGCCGGTCGCGTACCGGATCATCGTGCCGCCGCTCACCTCCGAGTTTCTGAACATCTTCAAGAACTCCGCGGTCGCCTCGACGATCGGTCTGCTCGATCTGTCCGCGCAGGCGCGTCAGCTCGTCGACTACACGTCGCAAACTTACGAGTCGTTCATCGCGGTTACGGTCGCCTACATGCTGATCAATCTGATCGTGATGCAACTGATGCGCTGGGTCGAAGCGAAGACCCGGCTGCCCGGCTATATCGGAGGCAAGTGATGCATCATTTCGACTGGAGCGGTATTCCGGGCGCGCTGCCTACGCTATGGACCGGCGCGATCATCACGTTCAAGATCACGCTGATCGCAATCGTGTTCGGCATCATCTGGGGCACCATTCTCGCGCTGTTTCGACTGTTGTCGATCAAGCCGCTCGAATGGTTCGCGAAGGGCTACGTGACGCTCTTCCGTTCGATCCCGCTCGTGATGGTGCTGCTGTGGTTCTTCCTGATCGTGCCGCAGGTGCTGCAAAGCGTGCTCGGTCTGTCGGCCGACATCGACATCCGGCTCGCCTCGGCGATGGTCGCGTTCTCGCTGTTCGAGGCCGCGTATTATTCCGAGATCATCCGTGCCGGCATTCAGGCGGTGCCGCGCGGCCAGGTCAACGCGTCGTTCGCGCTCGGCATGACCTATGGGCAGGCGATGCGCCTGATCGTGCTGCCGCAGGCGTTCCGCGCGATGGTGCCGCTGCTGCTCACGCAAGGTATCGTGCTGTTTCAGGACACATCGCTCGTCTACGTGATCAGCCTCGCCGATTTCTTCCGCACGGCCACGAATATTGGCGATCGTGACGGCACGAACGTCGAGATGGTACTGTTCGCGGGCGCGTGTTATTTCGTGATCTGCGTGATCGCGTCGAGCCTCGTCAAAGGTCTTCAGAAAAAGGTCGCAAGATGATCTCTATCAAGAATGTTTCGAAGTGGTACGGCCAGTTCCAGGTGCTGACCGACTGCACGACGGAAGTCAAAAAGGGCGAAGTGGTCGTGGTGTGCGGGCCGTCCGGTTCGGGCAAGTCCACGCTGATCAAGACCGTCAACGGACTGGAGCCGTTCCAGAAAGGCGAGATCGTCATCAACGGCCAGTCGCTGACCGACAAGAAAACCAATCTGTCGAAGCTGCGCTCGAAGGTCGGCATGGTGTTCCAGCACTTCGAGCTGTTCCCGCATCTGTCGATCGTGCAGAACCTGACGCTCGCGCAGGTGAAGGTGCTCGGCCGCTCGAACGACGAGGCGACCGCGAAGGGCTTCAAGCTGCTCGAGCGCGTGGGTTTGCGCGCGCATGCGGACAAGTATCCGGCGCAGTTGTCCGGTGGTCAGCAGCAGCGCGTGGCGATTGCGCGCGCGCTGTCCATGGACCCGATCGCGATGCTGTTCGACGAGCCGACCTCGGCGCTCGATCCGGAGATGATCAACGAAGTGCTCGACGTGATGGTCGAACTCGCGCAGGAAGGCATGACGATGATGTGCGTGACGCACGAAATGGGCTTCGCGAAGAAGGTCGCGCATCGCGTGATTTTCATGGACAAGGGTTTGATCGTCGAAGACGACCGCAAGGAAGACTTCTTCGCGAATCCGAAGTCGGATCGCGCGAAGGATTTTCTCGCGAAGATTCTGCACTGAGGGTTGGCGCGCAGGCCTCGTTTCGGGGCCCGCGCGGGACGAAAAAAAGCCGCTCAGTGTGAGCGGTTTTTTTTTGCGGCGTAGGTGACGGCTGCGGGTTACGACCCGAACGCTGCCGCGTCATCGGCGGCTTCGAGATCGGTTTCGCTGTCGGCTGAAAGCGTGGTTCCGCTGGTGCTCACCGCGTGCGCGCCGCTCGACGCCGCGATCGTCGTAGCCGACGCCGATGCGTCGAGCGCCGGATTGCGCAACTTGTCGAGCACCGACTGCGGCACCGGGATATTGGCGCGGCCGATCACGTCGCCATGCTGGAACATCAGCAGATCGCCGGGCTCGAACGCGGTCCACACTTCGTTGTCGGTCAGCGGCTTGGTCGCGATCACCGCGACGCGGTCTTCGGGCGTCGTGTATTTGGCGAAATCGATCGACACGTCCGCGTCGACCAGATGCGCGGTCGAAAACGGCCAGCGACGCACGAGGTAATGCAGATGCGTCGAGCAATGCGCGAACAGCGCCTGGCCGTTCGACATCAGGAAATTGAACACGCCGTATTGCGTGATTTCACGCGTGAGCGCCTCGAGCGCGGCAAACAGTTCGTCAAGCGGCGGCTGCTGCGCGCCCGGGAACGCCTTGCGCAGTCCTTCGAGCAGCGAGCAGAACGACAGTTCGCTGTCGGTCGTGCCGACCGGCTGATACACGCCGTTCAACTCCGGCGCGTAAGCCTGCAGATCGCCGTTGTGCGCGAAGATCCAGTGACGTCCCCACAGTTCGCGCATGAACGGGTGGCAGTTTTCGAGCAGGATGTGCCCTTGCGTCGCCTTGCGGATGTGCGCGATCGTGTTTTTCGATTTGATCGGGTAGCGCTTGACCATCTCGGCGATCGGCGACGTGGCCGACGATTGATGATCGATGAACAACCGGCAGGCCTTGTCTTCGAAGAAAGCGATGCCCCAGCCGTCGGCATGGTGATCGGTGACGCCGCCGCGCGCCGCAAAGCCCGTGAAGGAAAACGTGACGTCCGTCGGCGCGGCGCAGTTCATTCCGAGAAGTTGGCACATGTTGCAGGTGAGCCTGTGAACGGAGTGAGCCGTTACAATGATGATCTTCCAAGCATATCACCGAGCCGAATACGCCAAATAGCGAAATTGACCTGTGTTTGGGCCGCTACAACGCGGTTTGACGGTCGATCAGCGAGGCGCGTGAAGTCTCGAATTCCTGCCATGACTGCTTCCAACGTTTCCCCCGATTCCGTCACGCTGGTCCGCCCGGACGACTGGCACCTGCACGTGCGCGACGGCGCGATGCTCGCGGCCGTGCTACCTGACACCGCGCGCCAGTTCGGTCGCGCAATCATCATGCCGAACCTGAAGCCGCCCGTCACCACGACCGGAATGGCCAACGCGTATCGCGAGCGCATCATCGCCGCGATTCCCGAGGGCGCGAAATTTGAGCCGCTGATGACGCTCTACCTGACCGACAACACGCCGCCCGACGAAATCCGCCGCGCGCGCGAAAGCGGCTTTGTGCACGGCGTGAAGCTATACCCGGCGGGCGCGACGACGAACTCCGACGCGGGCGTCACCGATTTGATGAAATGTGCGAAAACGTTGGAAGTGATGCAGGAACTCGGCATGCCGCTGCTCGTGCATGGCGAGGTGACGGATTCGGACATCGATCTGTTCGATCGCGAGAAGGTCTTCATCGATCGCGTGATGATGCCGTTGCGACGCGCGTTTCCGGCGCTAAAGGTCGTCTTCGAGCACATCACGACGAAAGACGCGGCCGACTACGTCCGCGAAGCGGGCGTTGCGCCGGAACTGCTTGGCGCTACGATCACCGCGCACCATCTGCTGTACAACCGCAACGCGATTTTCCAGGGCGGCATCCGTCCGCATTACTACTGCCTGCCGGTGCTCAAGCGCGAGACGCATCGCGTCGCGCTGGTCGAGGCAGCGACCTCCGGCAATCCGCGCTTCTTCCTCGGTACCGACAGCGCGCCGCATCCGAAGGGGCTCAAGGAGCATGCGTGCGGCTGCGCGGGCTGCTACACGGCGCTGCACGCGCTCGAGCTGTACACCGAAGCGTTCGACAAGGCCGGCGCGCTCGATAAGCTCGAAGGCTTCGCGAGCTTCCACGGTCCGGACTTCTATCGTCTGGCTCGCAATACGGAGAAGGTGACGCTGCGTCGCGAGGAATGGACGCTGCCGGCCGAACTGCCGGCCGGCGACACGCCGGTGGTACCGCTGCGAGGCGGCGAGTCGATCGGTTGGCGTCTCGTTTGAGGCCACGATAGATGTGGGAGCGTGAGGCGGGGCCGCGCATTGCGGATGACGACGCCGCGGCGACAGCGGGTTCGGCGGCAGCGCATGAAGCCGCGGTCAAAGTTGCGCGCGGCATGGCGCCCGAGCCTCTGCCGTCACGCTTCGCCGCGATCGACTGGTCGAAGCCGTGGTTCGCGCAGTTCGCCGCGCGCGGTCAGCGCTGGCAGCAAGCCGCGCTGACCGGCTACGCGGATCTGCTCGCCGCGATGAACATTGACGCCGCTCAGATGCAACAGACCACCGGCCGCGGCCAGCGTCTCGCGTTCATCGCGCAGGATGATCTGCCACCGGGCGCGCCGTACGAGGGGCATATCGCGTCGAGCGGATGTGTGCCGACGCGCCACAATCTGCACGACTTCTTCAATGGTTCGATGTGGTTCGCGTTTCCGCGCATCAAGGCGGCGCTCAACGCGCGCCAGTCCGCGGAACTCGAGCTGCTCGGCGTCGGCCCGATGCGTGGCGGCGTGCGCGACATGCTGACCCTTTTCGACGAAAACGCGCTGCTGTTCGCTTGCGCCGATCCTTCGCTCAGCATCGCGCTACGCGGCTTCGATTGGCAGACGCTATTCGTCACGCGGCGCGATGCGTGGGGACGGGGCTGCGAAGTGCGTTGTTTTGGCCATGCGCTGCTGGAAAAGCTGATCGCGCCGTTCAAGGGCTGCACCGGCCATGCGTGGATCGTCGACGTGCCTCCCGACTATTTCGAACGTGACCCCGCCGCGCGCGACGCGTGGCTCGACGAGGCGGTCAGCGCGGCGCTGCTCGACACCGACGTCTTGACCAGCCGCATGTTCGCGCCGCTGCCCGTGCTCGGCATTCCGGGCTGGTGGCGCGAGAATGAATCGACGGCGTTCTACGACGACACGTCCGTGTTCCGAACGGGGCGCCGCAAGCGCTAGGCGCATCCCTGTTCGGTGTTAAAATCCGCGCCAGCAAAGCAGGCCAGGCAGTCGCGGCTTCGACGGCTTCGGCCAACGAGGGCGAGGAAAGTCCGGACTCCACAGGGCAGGGTGATGGCTAACGGCCATCCGTGGCGACACGCGGAACAGGGCAACAGAAAGCAAACCGCCGATGGCCCGGCGCAAGTCGGGATCAGGTAAGGGTGAAACGGTGCGGTAAGAGCGCACCGCGGCTGTCGCAAGGCAGACCGGCACGGTAACCTCCACCCGGAGCAATTCCAAGTAGGCAGGCGCGCATCTTCGCGATGCAGGATGGGGCCCCCGTCTCGTCTGCGGGTAGGAAGCTTGAGCGCGTCAGTAATGGCGCGCCTAGAGGAATGGCTGCCACGCGCGTCGCGTCTTCGGACCCGGCGCGTGCACAGAATCCGGCTTATCGGCCTGCTTTGCCGCTGAATAGAAAAGCCGGCGTCCGTTGGGACGCCGGCTTTTTCATGTGGGGCGCGGATCGCAGCCTTGGCCGCTATCGCTGTCGCGCTCAGAGCGCGACGATGTCGAACGAATGCGTGAGCTCGGCGGTCTTCGCGATCATGATCGACGCCGAGCAGTACTTGTCGTGCGACAGATTGATCGCGCGCTCGACGGTCGCCGGATTCAGATTCTTGCCGGTCACCGTGAAGTGGAAGTGGATCTTCGTGAACACCTTCGGATCTTCGCTCGCGCGTTCGGCCTTCAGCGTCACCGTGCAGCCGGCGATCTCCTGGCGGCTCTTCTTCAGGATCATGACGACATCGTAGGCGGTGCAGCCGCCGGTGCCGAGCAGCACCATTTCCATCGGACGCGGCGCGAGGTTGCGGCCGCCACCTTCGGGCGCGCCGTCCATCGCGACCAGATGACCGCTGCCCGTCTCGGCCGCGAACGCCATCCCGTCTTGCCCCATCCAGCTTACTTTGCATTCCATGCTGTCACTCCCACCGCGCATCGCTTAGTCGAAACGGCATTGTAGCCCGGTGCCTGACGGTCAGCGCACGCTGGGCGCATCGCGAGGTTATGCATGGTATTTGCTGTTTTGCTGCAGTGCGAAACGGACGGGCGGTTCCTGAATTGCGCAAGCCATTGGGGTTTCGCTCTAAGCGATGTGTTATCCGATCGGCGTCGTTTAATCATGAATCATCGATGCAAAAGGAGTTTCGATGAACGCACCCTCACGCGCGGCATCTGCCACATTATGAAATCACATTTCGCAATGCAGATGTTCTTGCGCCGTCCAAGGGCGGCCCTTATAATTCGTCTCATCGTCGCAGCAGTTGTGCGATCTCCGCTGTCTCCTCCACCTCCTCCTTTGGTGGATTAAACCCGAGCCGCTCGTTCGGGTTTTTTTTCGCCCATGTCTGCGCCCGCGTTTCCCCCGGTTTCGGACCGCTCGTGGCAAGCGCATCGCAGGTTTTGACTTGCGAGCACAAATTCCTTTATAATTCAGGGCTTTTCCGCATCCGCGCCCGCGGAGGAAGAACCAGGGAGAGCCTGCACGCGCCTCGATGCGCACACTACAAGCAGGAAAGAACACATTGGGCGCAGCAATTTTTTTGGATCGATCATGAAGACGTTTTCCGCAAAAGCCCATGAGGTGACGCGCGAATGGTACGTGATTGACGCGACGGATAAGGTTCTCGGGCGTGTCGCCAGCGAAGTGGCACACCGTCTTCGCGGCAAGCACAAGCCTGAATTCACTCCCCACGTCGACACTGGTGATTTCATCATCGTCATCAACGCTGGCAAGCTGAAGGTCACGGGCAACAAGGTTACCGACAAGAAGTACTACCGTCACTCGGGCTACCCGGGCGGTATCTATGAAACGACGTTCGGCAAGATGCAGGAACGCTTCCCGGGCCGCGCGCTCGAGAAGGCGGTCAAAGGCATGCTGCCGAAGGGCCCGCTCGGCTACGCGATGATCAAGAAGCTGAAGGTCTACGCTGAAGCAACGCATCCGCATTCGGCGCAACAGCCGAAGGCGCTCGAGATCTAAGGGGAGCCCACATGATCGGTAACTGGAATTACGGCACGGGCCGCCGCAAGAGCGCCGTCGCACGTGTGTTCATCAAGGCAGGCAAGGGCGACATCGTTGTGAACGGCAAGCCCATCGCCGACTACTTTTCGCGCGAAACGTCGCTGATGATCGTGCGTCAACCGCTGGAACTGACGAACCACGGTGTCACGTTCGACATCAAGGTCAACGTGACGGGCGGCGGTGAAACGGGTCAAGCCGGCGCGGTTCGCCACGGCATCACGCGCGCGCTGATGGACTATGACGCGACGCTGAAGCCGGAACTGTCGAAGGCTGGCTTCGTTACACGTGACGCTCGTGAAGTCGAACGTAAGAAGGTCGGCTTCCACAAGGCACGTCGTCGCAAGCAGTTCTCGAAGCGTTAATCGTTTCGGACGCGAACCGGGCTTCGCGCCGGTTTGCAGCACAAGCCGCCAACGCCATGCGCGAAGGCGGCTTTTTTCATGGTTTGCCGGGGTTCGTGCGCCGGTCTCGTTCGTTCAAGCGACAACGGCTCGTCTTGCACCGATCTTGCAGCAAGAACCCATTGATTTTGTGGACTTCAGCACGATATCCGGAACAGCCCTACAATATCGGTTAAAGCTTTTTGGAGAGTTCGAATGAACGCAGTCACCGACACCCCCGTGACCGAAATGCCGGCCCCCTTCGTCTTCACCGACGCAGCGGCTGACAAGGTCAAGCAACTGATCGATGAGGAAGGCAACCCGGAGCTCAAGCTGCGCGTGTTCGTGCAGGGCGGCGGCTGCTCAGGATTCCAGTACGGCTTCACGTTTGACGAAGCGATCAACGAAGACGACACCGTGATGAACAAGAGCGGCGTCCAGCTGCTGATCGATTCGATGAGCTACCAGTACCTGGTCGGCGCAGAGATCGACTACAAGGACGACATCAACGGCGCGCAGTTCGTCATCAAGAACCCGAACGCGAGCACGACCTGCGGTTGCGGTTCGTCGTTCTCGGTCTGAGCGAAGAGGCCCTTCGCGCCACAGTGAAAACGGGGCTTGGCCCAAATGCCGTTCAGTTGAGGTCTCTTTTGAGGACTCGAACGGTATAACGAAACGAGCTTGATTTGACGGCCCGAGCGCAAATGCGCCCGGGCCGTTTCTCATTGGGGCGTTGGTTGCGTGAGCCTGTCCTTCAGGCGTGTGAGCAGCGCAGGCAATTTGCCGTACGAGCGCGTCACGTCCGCCCATGTCATTTCGTACCGAATGGTCCGGCGGCCTCGAAACGCCTTTGATCCGTCAGCGACGTGAGCAAAATCCGTTGCCGACCACGTACATCGACGACAAGCGCGCGCCGTGCATTTCTCAGCGCGGATAGATGGCGCCCAACACCCGCTCCGCGGACGCCCCAGTCACGCTTGGCAGACTGCCCGGCAGACGCGCGAGGCAGCGCATCGCGAGCCACGCGAATGCGAGCGGTTCGACCTGGCTCGGCGGCACGCCGAGCGCGTCGGTCGTCATCACGGGCACGCCGCTTACGCCGCTGTCTTCGAGCGCCTGCTGCAACGCCTTCATGATTTCCGGATTGCGCGCGCCGCCGCCGCACACATACACGGCGCGCGCGTCCGATGCATGCCGCTCGATCTCGCGTGCGACCGTCACCGCGGTCAGTGCGACCAGCGTCGCCTGTACGTCGGCGGGTGCGAGCGCGGTGAACGCTTCGAGCTTCGCATCGAGCCATGCGGTGTTGAACAGATCGCGGCCGGTGCTCTTTGGCGGCTGTTCGGCGAAGAACGGTTCGTCGAGCAACGCGTTCAGCAGCTTGCGATCGACCTGGCCGCTCGCCGCGAAATGACCGTTTTCGTCGAATGGCTTGCCGAGATGGCGCTCGGCCCACGCGTCGAGCAGCGCGTTCGCCGGCCCGCAGTCGAAACCGCGCACCCCGCCGGTCGCGTTCAGGATGGTGATGTTGCTGATGCCACCAAGATTGCAGACGACGCGCGTTTCGTTCTTCGCGCCGAAGACCGTCGCGTGAAAAGCGGGCACGAGCGGCGCGCCCTGACCGCCGGCCGCGACATCGCGGCTGCGGAAATCGGCGACCACGTCGATATGCACCATTTCCGCGAGCAGCGCCGGGTTGTTGATCTGCCGCGTATAGCCTTTTTCCGGCCGATGCCGCACGGTCTGCCCATGCACGCCGATCGCGCGGACGTTATCGGCCGATACACGGCTGTCTCGCAGCAGATCGTGGCAGCACACCGTGTAGCGGGTGGCGAGCGCGTTGGCGGCGAGCGCCTCGCGTTCGATCTCGTTGTCGCCCGGCTGCTGCAGCGCGAATAGCGCCTCGCGGATGCCGGCCGAAAAGCCGACAAACGCCTCGGCCAGCACCTCGGGCGGCTTCCCTTCCGTAAACCGGACAGCCACGCCGTCCACACCGTCCATGCTGGTACCCGACATCAATCCGAAATAGATGCCTTCTGCGGGGTCTTGCGCCACGTCGCTGCTCCTGTCGATGTTCATTGCGATTGGTTGTAGCAGATTATCGGCACCAGCGCGGCGCAAAGATGAGCGCGGCGCGGGTGTCGCGCGTGCGTCCGCGCCGGCGCATCTATGGGACAATCCTGTTTTTTCGCGACTTCACGTTTCCAGCATGAGCACCGAGTCCACCCAGCCCAATCCCGCTTCCGCCTTCCCGATCACCGACGAAGTCCGTCACGCGCTCGCCGTGACCAAGCGCGGTGTCGACGAACTGCTGATCGAGGACGAATTCGCGCAAAAACTCGCGCGCAGCGCGGCTACGGCCAAACCGCTGCGCATCAAGCTCGGGCTCGATCCAACCGCGCCCGACATCCATATCGGCCACACGGTCGTGCTAAACAAGATGCGCCAGCTGCAGGACCTTGGCCACACGGTGATTTTCCTGATCGGCGATTTCACGTCGCTGATCGGCGATCCGTCCGGGCGTAACGCGACCCGCCCGCCGCTCACGCGCGAGCAGATCGAATCGAACGCGAAGACCTACTTCGAGCAGGCCGCGCTCGTGCTGGATCGCGACAAGACCGAGATCCGCTACAACAGCGAATGGTCGATGCCGCTCGGCGCCGACGGCATGATCAAGCTCGCGTCGCGCTATACGGTCGCACGCATTCTCGAGCGCGAGGACTTCACGAAGCGCTTCCAGGGCGGCGTGCCGATCTCGATCCACGAATTCCTGTACCCGCTGATGCAGGGCTACGACTCGGTCGCGTTGAACGCGGACCTGGAACTCGGCGGCACGGACCAGAAGTTCAATCTGCTGGTCGGTCGCGAACTGCAGAAGCAGTACGGCCAGGAGCAGCAGTGCATCCTGACGATGCCGTTGCTCGAAGGGCTCGACGGCGTCGAGAAGATGTCGAAGTCGAAGAACAACTATATCGGCATCAGCGAAAAGCCGACCGACATGTTCGGCAAGCTGATGAGCATCTCCGACACGCTGATGTGGCGTTACTTCGAACTGCTGTCGTTCCGTCCGCTGGACGAGATCGCCGGCTTCAGGCGCGAGACCGACGCGGGCCGCAATCCGCGCGACTTCAAGGTGATGCTCGGCCAGGAAATCGTCGCGCGTTTCCACTCGCAGGCGGACGCCGAGCGCGCGCTCGAGGACTTCAATCATCGCGCGAAGGGCGGCGTGCCTGACGATATCCCGGCCGTGACGCTCGCGGGCGCACCGCTTGCGATCGGCCAGTTGCTGAAGCAGGCGAACCTCGTGCCGTCGACGAGCGAGGCGCTGCGCAACATCGAACAGGGCGGCGTGAAGATCGACGGTACGGCGGTGTCCGACAAGGGGTTGAAGGTCGAAGCGGGCGAGTACGTCGTGCAGGTCGGCAAGCGCCGCTTCGCGCGCGTGACGCTGACGGCGTGATCGCGCTGATCCAACGCGTGCGGCGCGCCGAAGTGCGCGTCGCCGATCGTGTGACCGGCGCGATCGACGCAGGCCTGCTCGCGCTGGTCTGCGCGGAGCGTGGCGATACCGAAGCTGCGGCCGACAAGCTGCTCGCCAAGGTGCTCGGCTACCGCGTCTTCAGCGACGCGGCCGGCAAGATGAATTTGTCGGTGCAGAATCTCGACGGCGCGGGGCGCGCGGGCGGACTGCTGCTGGTGTCGCAGTTCACGCTCGCCGCCGATACCAACAGCGGCCTGCGCCCGAGCTTCACGCCGGCCGCGCCGCCCGATGAAGGCAAGCGCCTGTTCGACTACTTCGTCACGGCCGCGCGCGCGAAGCATCCGATCGTCGAGACCGGCGAGTTCGGCGCGCAGATGCAGGTGTCGCTCGTCAACGACGGGCCGGTCACGTTCTGGTTGCAGACCAACGCGTGACCGAGCGCTAACGTCGCGCCGTCGCCGCAGGCGAGGCGCGCGGCTGCTTTTTGCGACAATAGCCGCTCGACACACCCGCGAACGGCACCTCTCTCTCTCATGACGACGCAGATCCTGTTTATCCGGCACGGCGAGACCGACTGGAACCGCATCAAGCGCATTCAAGGTCACATCGACATTCCGCTCGCGACGACGGGCGTCGCGCAAGCGAAGCGTCTCGCGCAGCGCCTCGCCGACGAGGCGAAGCGGGGCACGCGGCTCGACGCGATCTATTCGAGCGATCTGCAGCGCGCGCAGCAGACCGCGCAGCCGATCGGCGATGCGCTCGGCCTGCCGCTGCAATCGCGCGAGAATTTGCGCGAACGCTCGTACGGCGCGTTCCAGGGCCATGACAGCGACGAGATCGCGCTGCGTTTTCCCGACGAATACGCACAGTGGCAAACCCGCGATCCCGGCTTCGCGCCGCCCGAGGGCGAGTCGCAACGCGTGTTCTACCACCGCATCGTGCATGCAATCGAGCCGCTCGTCGCCGCGCATCCGGGTGGGCGCATCGCGTGTGTCACGCATGGCGGCGTGCTCGATTGCGTGCGCCGCTTTGCAAGCGGTATGCCGCTCGACGCACCGCGCGATTACCCGTTGCTGAACACCAGCCTGAACATCGTGGATTACGTCAACGGTCGCGCGACGATCGTATCGTGGGCGGACGTATCGCATCTCGACGCGGGCAGCGCCGACGATGACGGTTTGAGGAAGGGGCCGGAGCCGAAGCGCTAACCAGACGCGGGCGATGGCCCTACCCGCGCGCCGTGTTCAATCCTGCTGTCGCGCCGCCGCCGCACGCCGCCGTGCCCGCTTCGATACCCCATTGACCAGCGCCCAGCGAATCACCGGTGCGACGATCCGCACGCCAGGCCGCGCGAACGTTCGACGCAGCGCCGCGTAGCGACTCAAGCCGAGCATCGTCTGCGCCCAGTCGGGCAACAGATCGACCCCGGCGTTGAGCATCAGCGTGCCGGCGGGCCGCATCGCGAAGCTCGGTGCCGGCGCGTTCATCAGAATCCTGACGACTTCGCGCGTACGCTCGCTCGCGACTAGCGCGGGCCGCATCGCGAGCAGGTACGCCTCGATTTCGGCGCGCGAGCGGGGAATATCGACCGCGCCGAGCATTTCCGCGATGCGCGCGGTTTCCGCGAAGTATTGATCCTGCGCGGCGACGGACAGCACCGGATTCACATAGCGCAGATGCGCGGTCATGAAGCTCGACACTTCGGCGACGTGCACCCACGTGAGCAGCGCGGGCTCGCTCGCGCGATACGCCTGGCCGTCCGGCGCAACGCCGCTCACGTCGAGATGAATGCGCTTCACGCGCTCGATCAGCGCGAGCGCATCGTTCTTGCTGCCGTACGTCGTGCCGGCGATGAACGTCGCGGTGCGACGCAGCCGGCCCAGGATGTCGGTGCGAAAGCTCGAGTGATCCCAGACGCCCGCGAGCGCGAGCGGATGCAGCGCCTGCAGCAGCAGCGCGCTGATGCCGCCCGTCATCATCGACGTGAAGTCGGCGTGGACTTTCCAGCAGACGGAGTCGGGCCCGAACAGGCCCGGATCGCCCGGCGGTGACGAGTAGTCGAGCATTGGGCCACTGCCGGTCGTCAGATGCGTGACGCCGGCGGCGAGCTTCGAGCGCAGGCGGTGGGTGAGGCGCTGCGTGAACTTGCCGGACGGGCTGCCGGCGGGATTGACGGGTGAAGGGTTGGATGGGCCGGGTTGCTCGGTCTGGTCGGACATCCTGGTCGGCCTCGTTGCGTGACTCAGTTCGTGGAATCCCACAGACCCGGCAGCGCGCTCGACGCGTCCGGCGCGGCCAGCCCAAAATGCCGGTAGGTGAGCAGCGTGGCGACGCGGCCGCGCGGCGTGCGCTGCAGGAAGCCCTGCTGGATCAGATAGGGTTCGAGCACGTCTTCGATCGTGTCGCGCTCTTCGCCGATTGCCGCCGCGAGATTGTCGACACCGACCGGGCCGCCGTCGAACTTGTACAGGATCGCTTCGAGCAGCTTGCGGTCCATCAGGTCGAAGCCGACCGCGTCGACGTCGAGCATTCTGAGCGCGGCGTCGGCCACCTGCGCGGTGATGTTGCCGTCGGCCTTCACTTCGGCGAAGTCGCGTACGCGCCGCAGCAGGCGGTTCGCGATACGCGGCGTGCCGCGCGCGCGGCGGGCGATTTCGACCGCGCCGTCCGGATGGATCTGCGCGCCGAGCAGCGCGGCCGAACGCGTGACGATGCGCGCGAGCTCTTCCGCGTTATAGAACTCCAGTCGCGCGACGATGCCGAAGCGGTCGCGCAGCGGATTGGTCAGCATGCCCGCGCGCGTGGTCGCGCCGACCAGCGTGAACGGCTGCAGATCGAGCTTCACGCTGCGCGCGGCCGGCCCCTCGCCGATCATGATGTCGATCTGATAATCCTCCAGCGCCGGATACAGGATTTCCTCGACGACCGGCGAAAGCCGGTGGATTTCGTCGATGAACAGCACGTCGTTGGCTTCGAGATTGGTGAGCAGCGCGGCGAGGTCGCCGGCGCGTTCGAGCACCGGGCCCGACGTTTGCCGCATATTGACGCCCATCTCGCGCGCGATGATGTGCGCGAGCGTGGTCTTGCCGAGGCCCGGCGGCCCGAACAGCAACACATGGTCGAGCGATTCGGACCGGCGCTTCGCGGCCTCGATGAAGATTTCCAGCTGTCCGCGCACTTTCTCCTGCCCGACATATTCCTCGAGCTGACGCGGGCGCAACGCGCGCTCGAACGCTTCTTCGTTCGGCGACACAGGCGTGGCCGCGATGATGCGCTCGGCGGCGAGTTTGTCGGTTTCGATCATGCGGTCATTGTACCGTGCGTGGCCTGGAGCTTAGCCCTTCGACAGCGCCTTCAACGCGAGCTTGATGCCCTCGGACACGCCGGTGCCGGCCGGCACGTTCTTGACCGCCGCGAGCGCTTCCTTTTCCGAGTAGCCGAGCGCAAGCAGCGCGTTGAGGATGTCGGATGCGTGATCGGATGGCGACGCGGCGCCCGCCATCGCGCCGAGGTCGGCGCCGAGCTTGCCCTTCAGTTCGAGCAGCAGCCGCTCGGCGGTCTTCTTGCCGATGCCCGGCACACGAGTCAGGCGCGCGGCGTCCTGCATGGTGACGGTCTGCGCGAGCTCCGCGACGCTCATGCCGGACAGCACCGCCAGCGCCATGCGCGCGCCGATGCCGGAAATCTTCAGCAACTCGCGGAACGTCGCACGTTCCTGCGCGGTGCCGAAGCCGTACAGCAGATGCGCGTCCTCGCGCACGATCATCTGCGTGAGCAGCACGACGCGCTCGCCGGTCGACGGCAGGTTGTAGAAGGTGCTCATCGGCACATCCACTTCGTAGCCGACGCCGTTGCAGTCGACGAGCAGATGCGGCGGGTTTTTTTCCAGCAGAACGCCGGCGATGCGACCGATCATGGCGGATTAGTTTTCAGAGTCGGATGGGAAAGCGCGAGTGTAGCGCAGCGGATCGGCGGCGCGGGGCATCGTTGCGCTAGCCGACCAGACGCCCGCGCCGCACCCGCAGCCCCTTTTTCGCGAGCGCCGGCGCGATGCCGCCGAGCGTGCTCAGGGTCGAGCCGCCGTGCGCGTGGCAGATGGCCATGCCTAGCGCGTCGGCGGCGTCGGTGCCCGGTACGCCTGACAGGCTCAGCAGGCGCACGACCATCTGCTGCATTTGCTCCTTGGTCGCGCGGCCATAGCCGACTATCGACTGCTTCAACTGCAGGGCCGTGTATTCGGCGACCGGCACGCCGCCCGCGACGAGCCCGCAGATCGCGGCGCCGCGCGCCTGGCCGAGCAGCAGCGTCGATTGCGGATTGACATTGACGAAGACTTTTTCGATCGCCGCCTGATCCGGCGCGTGCTCGCGGATCAGCGTCGAAATGCCCGCGAAGATGGTACCGAGCCGCGACGGCAAATCGGCGTCGGCGGTGCGGATCACGCCGCTCGCGACGTAGCGCAGTGTGTGGCCGTGTTGTTCGATCACGCCGAAGCCCGTTACGCGCAGGCCGGGGTCGATGCCGAGAATTTTCATGAGGTGCCGCACAAGCGATAAAAACCAGGTGCCTGCGATACTACAACGAACGCGGCGCGCGGCGGTCCGCTCGCCGCGTGCCTGGCGGAATAAAAGCTGCTGCGGCAATGCGCAAGGAGGCGATCGAGGATGGAACGCTACGGGAATCTCAGCGGCGAGTCCGGTGTCGACGCTTACGAAATCGGCGACGATTTCATCAAGGTGCGCTTTCGGCCGGGCGTCGTGTATTGGTACACAGAGCAGAGTGTGGGCACCGAACATGTGGCGGTGCTAAAGCGTCTGGCGCGCCGCGGACGGGGTTTGGGCACCTACATCAGCCAGCATGCGCAAGTGCGGGACGGTTACGCGCGCAAAGAGCCGGACGATTGAGCGCGTCGTTCCCAAACAAAAGGCCCAGCGGGACAACCCGCGGGCCTTTTTTGCCGCTACCGAAGCTCGGCGATCAATGACGGAAGTGACGCACGCCCGTCAGCACCATCGCGATGTTGTGCTCGTCAGCGGCGCCGACCACTTCGTCGTCACGCACCGAGCCGCCCGGCTGGATCACGCAGGTCGCGCCTGCCGCGACGACCACGTCCAGACCGTCGCGAAACGGGAAGAAAGCGTCCGATGCGACTGCCGAACCGGTCAGCGTCAGACCGGCGTTCTGCGCCTTGATGCTCGCGATCCGCGCGGAGTCCACGCGGCTCATCTGGCCCGCGCCGACGCCGAGCGTCATGCCGTTCCCGCAGAACACGATCGCGTTCGACTTCACGTACTTCGCGACGCGCCATGCGAACAGCAGGTCGTCCATTTCCCTCGGCGTCGGATGACGCTTCGTGACGACGCGCAGTTCGCGGGGCTGAACGTTCCTCGAGTCGAGCGACTGCACCAGCAGGCCGCCGCCGACGCGCTTCAGGTCGAACGTGTTATGGCCTTCGCCCAGTGCGATTTCGAGCAGACGCACGTTCTGCTTCGCCGCGAACAGCTGACGCGCTTCGGCGCTGAACGAAGGCGCGATCAGCACTTCGACGAACTGCTTCGCGACGGCTTGCGCGGCCGCTTCGTCGACTTCCCGGTTGAACGCGATGATGCCGCCGAAGGCCGAGGTCGGATCCGTCTGGAACGCCTTCGAATACGCTTCGTGCGCGTTCGCGCCGATCGCGACGCCGCACGGATTCGCGTGCTTGACGATCACGCAGGCCGGCACGTCGAAGGTCTTCACGCATTCCCACGCCGCGTCGGAGTCGGCGATGTTGTTGTACGACAGTTCCTTGCCCTGCAGCTGGTTGTAGTTGGCGAGCGCGCCGGCCGGCACCGCTAGGTCGCGGTAGAACGCCGCGCTCTGGTGCGGGTTTTCGCCGTAGCGCAGGTCCTGGACCTTTTCGAACGCCATGTTGAAGGTGGCCGGGTATTCGTTGCGCGACGAGTGCTGCAACGCGTCGGTCAGGCTCGTCAGGTAGTTGGTGATCGCGCCGTCGTACTGCGCGGTGTGCGCGTACACCTTGGTGGCAAGGCGGAAGTTCGTCTTGTACGACACCGTGTTGCCGTTCGCGCGCATTTCGTCGAGCACGACCGCGTAGTCGGCCGGATCGACCACCACCGTCACGTCGCGGTGATTCTTCGCGGCCGAGCGCAGCATCGTCGGGCCGCCGATGTCGATGTTCTCGATTGCGTCCTCGAGCGAGCACTCTTCCTTCGACACGGTCTGCACGAACGGGTACAGGTTCACCACCAGCAGGTCGATGGTCGGAATGTCGTGTTTCTCGAGGGCGGCCATGTGCTCGGGCAGATCGCGGCGCGCGAGGATGCCGCCGTGCACCTTCGGATGCAATGTCTTCACGCGCCCGTCGAGCATTTCCGGGAAGCCCGTGTAGTCGGCGACTTCGGTGACGGACAGGCCCGCGTCCGCGAGCAGTTTCGCGGTGCCGCCGGTCGACAGGATCTTGATGCCGAGGTCCGACAGCGATTTGGCGAAGTCGACGATACCGGACTTGTCGGAAACGGAGATGAGCGCTTGCTTGATCATGATGAAGACGAAAAGCCGAAGGGAAACGTGGCAGGGCGCCAGAAACTACAACGCGCTACAGCAAACCGTGTTGTTGCAGCTTCTTGCGCAGCGTGTTGCGGTTGATGCCGAGATACTCGGCGGCCAGCGACTGGTTGCCACCGGCCTGCTCGAGCACCACTTCGAGCAACGGTTTTTCCACGCATGAAATGACCATGTCGTAGACGTCGTGCGGATTGGAGCCGTCGAGATCCTGGAAATACACGTCCAGGCTGTCGCGGACAGATTGTTCGATATTGTTCTTGCTCATGCTGCTAGTCGGTCTGGGTTGTCCTCGCTCTCGCTGTCGAGCCCGGGGTTGCCGGGCGCTTCGTCGACGTAGACGAGGCGGTCTGAGATCGCCTTTTGCGCGTCAAAGAATTCGTTGACGGCGAGGAGCTGTTCGCGCGTGCTGTCCAGCGTATTCATGCGATGCCGGAACAGGTTGGCGCCGGAAAGGCCGCGAGTGTACCAGCCGATGTGCTTGCGCGCAGTGCGAACACCGGTAAATTCCCCGTAAAAAGCGTAGTGATCTTCGAGATGCTCGTTCATCACCTGCTGGATTTCGTCGATGCGCGGCGGCGGCAGTAGCTCGCCCGTTTGCAGGAAATGCTCGATCTCGCGGAACAGCCACGGACGGCCCTGCGCGGCGCGCCCGATCATGATCGCGTCCGCGCCGGTCGCGGCGAGCACTTCGCGCGCCTTGTGCGGCGAGGTGATGTCGCCGTTCGCGACGACCGGAATGCGCACCGCCGCCTTGACCGCGGCGATGGTTTCGTACTCGGCGTCGCCGTGATACAGGTCGGCGCGCGTGCGGCCGTGCACGGTCAGCATCGAAATACCCGCTGCTTGCGCGAGACGCGCGACGTTCAGCGCATTCTTGTTCTCGCGATTCCAGCCGGTGCGGATTTTCAGCGTGACGGGCACTGCGTCGGGCCCGACGCCGACCGCGTTGACGACCGCCTCGACGATGCGCTGCACCAGCGGTTCGTTCTGCAGCAGCGCTGACCCGGCCGCGACGTTGCAGACCTTCTTGGCCGGGCAGCCCATGTTGATGTCGATGATCTGCGCGCCGTTCGCGACGTTGTAGCGGGCGGCCTCGGCCATCATGTCGGGGTCCGCGCCGGCGATCTGCACCGCGATCGGTTCGACCTCGCCTTCGTGATTGGCGCGGCGCATGGTCTTTTCGCTCTTCCACAGCTGCGCGTTCGACGCGACCATTTCCGACACCGCGTAGCCCGCGCCGAGCCGTTTGCACAACTGGCGGAACGGCCGGTCGGTCACGCCGGCCATCGGGGCGACGAACAGGTTGTTACGCAGATTGTGGGAGCCGAGTGTAGGCATGACGTGAGCGCACGCCAGCGAAGGGGTCAGGATTTGGTAACCGTGACAGCCGGCGCAGCGCGAAATGCGAGGGGAAAACAGCCATTTTAGCGTTAACGGCTTAGCGGGACTCGCGAACCGGATCTCGTAACCCGTTCAATCTTCTATGAAAGTCGCGCGGCTCATAGAGCCGCGCAGCGCTGTGCGCGCCTAGCGGCGCTGGCCGAACATCATCTGCCGGGCGAGCGCGGTTTTCACCGGCGGGACGAATTCGAGTGCGGTCAGTGCGAGGCCGCGCAGCACCGCGAGCGGCGCGAAGTCGACGGTGAACAGGCGCGCGAGCGTATCGGTCGAGCCGATCGTCAGGCGCCGGTCGAGCGCGCGGCGTTGCGCGAAGCGCGCGAGCGCGAGCGGGGTTGGGCCCTCGGCCGACAGTGCATCGGTGAGCGCGTGCGCGTCGCGCAAGCCCAGATTGAGGCCCTGGCCCGCGACCGGATGCAACGTCTGCGCCGCATTGCCGATCGCGACGATGTGGCCATTCACGAGCGTGTCGACCGTATTGAGTCCGAGCGGGAACGACGCGCGTCCCTTGATGTGCGTGAAGCGGCCCATCCGATCGCCAAACGCGGCGTCGAGCTCGCGCAGGAACGTTTCGTCGGACAGTTGCGCACGGCGCGCGGCTTCATCCGGCGCGCAGCACCAGACCAGCGCGTAGTCGGCGCCGCGCACGCCGCCCATCGGCAGTAGCGCGATCGGGCCCTGCGACGTGAAGCGCTCCCATGCGACGTGCGGCTGCGGCGCGGACGCGGTGACCGTGCCGACCAGCGCGGTCTGGCCGTAGTCGCGCGAGCCGGCGTTGTTTGTGGCGATGTTGCGTGCGCCGGCGTCTTCGTCCGCGGTGCGGCTCACGTTTTTCGCGTGCTTCTGATCGCCGAACAGCCCGCCCTCGGCGTTCACCAGAATCCGCGTGCGCAACTGGCGCGCAACGCCCGCGGTTTCGATCGGCAGCGTGACGCCGTCGAGCTCCTGAACCGGCGCGCCGGCCGAGGTCGAGCGGAACCAGTGGACCGGCGTCGCATGCACGGCTTCTGCGAGGCCGTGCACGATCGAGCCGTAGCGCAGCACATAGCCGAGCGCCGGCAGCCCGTGCTCGCGATGATCGATCAGCGTGCGGCCGAAATGACCGCGCTGTGACACGTGGATGCGCTCGATCGCGGTGGCGTCGGCCGGCCAGCGCAGCGGCTCGAGGATCATCCGGCTGCCGTGCGAGACCGCGATCGCGCGCGGATCGGCGATCGAGTCTTCCGGCTCGCGCGCGTCGACGAGCGCGATCTTCAGCTCGCGCGTCACGCTGCGGCGCGCGAGCCAGCCGGCCAGCGCAAGGCCGACCGGCCCCGCGCCGACGATCGTCACGTCGAAATCGAACCCCTGCTGGTGGGACGCGGGCCTCAGGATCACCGCGGATTGAGCGGCTTCGTTCATCGCGGATCAGATCCTCGCTTGATGAGACGCTTGATGGGTCGTGTGCGCTTCCTGCATCAGCGCCTCGATCTCGTCGGCGGCGACCGGTACGTCGCGCGTGATCAGCTCGCAGCCGGTCGGTGTGACGATCGCGTCGTCCTCGATGCGGATGCCGATGTTCCAGTAACGCTCGGGTACACCCTCGGCCGGGCGGACGTACAGGCCCGGCTCGATCGTCAGCGTCATCGACGCGCGCAGCGTGCGCCACGGCAGCGCGCCCGCCTCGTCGCGCGGCGCGCCGCGCTCGCGGTAGTCGCCGCAATCGTGCACGTCCATGCCGAGCCAGTGGCCGGTGCGGTGCATGTAGTACGGCGCGTAGGCGCGCTCGGCGATCACATCGTCGACCGAGGCGAACTTCGCGCGCGGCACGATGCCAGTGTCGAGCAGCCCCTGCGACAGTACCCGCAGCGCGGCCTGGTGCGGATCGTCGAAGCTCGCGCCGGCGCGGGTCGCGTCGACGGCAGCCTGCTGCGCGGCCAGCACGATGTCGTAGAGTTCGCGCTGCGCGGGCGTGAAACGGCCGCTTGCCGGAAACGTGCGCGTGATGTCGGACGCGTAGCCGTCGAGTTCGCAGGCCGCGTCGATCAGGATCAGCTCGCCGTCCCGCGCGATCGCGTTGCCGGCCGGGTAGTGCAGCACGCACGCGTTGGCGCCCGCCGCGACGATCGACGTATAGGCCGGCGCCTGCGCGCCGAACTGGCGGAACGTGTAGAGCAGTTCGGCCTCGAGCTCGTATTCGCGGATGCCGGGCCGGCAGGCCGCCATCGCGCGACGATGCGCGGCCGCTGAAATCTGCCCCGCGCGGCGCATGATCGCGAGTTCGTGGTCGTCCTTGACGAGCCGCATCTCGTCGAGCAACGGCAGCAGGTCGCGCGCGGCCGCGGGCGCGACGGTGCCCGCCCGGCTTTGCGCGCGCACCGCGTCGAGCCAGCCGCGCACCTGTTCGTCGAAACGTGCCGACGTGCCGAGCGCGTAGTGCAGCGCCGGCTTGTCGGCGATGATGCGCGGCAACTGGGTGTCGAGTTCGCCGATCGGGAACGCGGCGTCGAGCCCGCACGCCTCGCGCGCGCCGTCGGGGCCGAAGCGCAAGCCTTCCCACGTCTCGCGCTCGAGGTTTCTCTCGCGGCAGAACAGGATCGACGACGGTGCGCCGGGCGCTGCGCTGGCGTCGAGCACCAGCAGCGCCTCGGGCTCGGTGAAGCCGGTCAGATAATAGAAGTAGCTGTCGTGGCGGTACGGATAGTCGGCGTCGCGATTGCGCAGCGCTTGCGGCGCCGTCGGCACGATGGCGACGCCGCCACCCGTCGCGCGCAGCGCGGCGAGAACGCGCTCGCGGCGCGTGCGGTAGACGTCGATGGCGATGGTGGGTTCGGTCGGCTGGTTCATCGTGTGATTGTAGCGCCGCGGTTCCACGGGCCCATTCTCCGCGCGCTACATTGATTCGCCTGGCGCGCGGCCCGACGGCGCGGCGGCCGCCGTCATGTTGCAATCCGTCCACAGCGGGTCGGCGGACAGCGCGCGAAGATGTCGACGGTACGTTCCTGAACGCCTTACACCACTTATACTTTCGCCGGATTCAGGAAAAGGCAGAAGGTCATGATGAAACTCATCGGTTCGTTCGGCAGCCCGTTCGTGCGTAAAGCGCGTATCGTGCTCGCCGACAAGAAGATCGACTACGAACTGGTGCCCGAGAACGTCTGGGCGCCGGATACCCGGATTCACACCTTCAATCCGCTCGGCAAGGTGCCGTGCCTCGTGATGGAAGACGGCGAGGCCGTGTTCGATTCGCGGGTGATCTGCGAATACGTCGATACGCTGTCGCCGGTCGGCAAGCTGATCCCGCCCTCGGGGCGCGAGCGCATCGAGGTGCGTTGCTGGGAAGCGCTCGCCGACGGCCTGCTCGACGCAGCCGTGCTGATCCGCCTCGAAGGCACGCAGCGCGCACCCGAGCAGCGCGTGGACGCGTGGGTCGCGCGGCAGCAGCGCAAGATCGACGAAGCGCTGATCGCGATGTCGCAGGGGCTCGGCAGCAAGCCGTGGTGCGCGAGCAATCACTACACGCTGGCCGACATCACGGTGGGCTGCGCGCTCGGTTATCTGGACTTCCGCATGCCGCAACTGAACTGGCGCGAATCGCATGCGAACCTGGACAAGCACTTCCAGAAACTGTCGCTGCGGCAGTCGTTCATCGATACGGTGCCGAAAGACTGACGAAGCTCGAGTGAACATGAAAAAAATGCGCCTGCATGTCAGGCGCATTTTTTTTGCGAGGTGTCGTTGCCTTGACGTTGGCGCCGGCGTTACCGCTTGCCGTTGCGTCGCCGCGCGATTGCCGGTCCGAACGCGAAACCGAACGCGAGCAGCAGCGCCGATACCGCGAGCACCGTGTTGTTGCCGCTCGTCACGTAGGGCGTGTTGCCCGAGGTGCCTTGCACGGTGACGTCCAACGAGCCAACCGTGTACGGCGTCAGGCGCCCGATCACGCGGCCGTTCGCGTCGATCGCGGCGGTCATGCCGGTGTTGGTCGCGCGCAGCATCGGCCGGCCGGTTTCGAGCGAGCGCATGCGCGCGATCTGCAGATGCTGGTCGAGCGCGACCGTGTCGCCGAACCACGCGAGATTGGTCGAGTTGATCAGCACGCCGGCGGGCGTCGCATTCTCGCGCAGCGTGCGCGCGATCTCCTCGCCGAAGATGTCCTCGTAGCAGATGTTCACCGCGACCGGCTGGTTGTGAACCATGAACGGCTTTTGCACCGGCGGCCCGCGGAAGAAGTCGCCGAGCGGAATGTTCATCAGGTTCACGAACCAGCGGAAGCCCCACGGCACGAATTCGCCGAACGGCACCAGGTGATGCTTGTCGTAGCGGTAGATCTCGTGCGAGCCGGGCGTGACGCCGAACAGGCTGTTGGTGTAGTCGACCACCCTTCCGTCCGGCGTGATCGTGCCGCCGATCGCGCCGAACAGCAGCGCGCTGCCGGTCGAATCCGTGAACTGGCGGATCGCCGCCGCGAAGTTCGGCGGCAGCTGCTGCGCGAGCACCGGAATCGCGGTTTCCGGTGTGACGATCAGATCGGCCGGCTTCGACGTGATCATCTGCTGATACTCGTCGATCGCCGCACGCAAGCCGGCTTCCTCGAACTTCATCTCCTGCTTCACGTTGCCTTGCAGCAGACGCACCGACAGCGGTGCGTTGGCGGGCGTGGTCCACTGCACGAGCGGCAGCAGCAGGCCGATCACCAGCAGCGTGAGCGCGACGCCGGCAGGCACGACGATGGCGGCGACGCGCGGGCCGCGGCCTCGCGCGGCGCGGCCGCCGGCGTCATGGTCGGCGCTGGCGTTCGGATCGCGCGATTCACTTGCACGCCGGGAGCGCCACGACGGCAGCAGCGCCAGCAACGCCTGCACGATCAACGCGGCCGTCAGCGCGACCATCCAGCCGACGCCGTACACGCCGACCACCGGCGCAAACCCCGCGAGCGGGCCGTCGACCTGCGCATAACCGGTGGCGAGCCACGGAAAGCCGGTGAATACCGTGCCGCGCAGCCATTCGCCGATCGCCCACGCGCTCGCAAAGGCCAGCGCGCCGTGCCAGGTCGGCGCGAAGGGTGGGAGCGGCGCGCGCGCGTCGACCGCGCCGTTCTGTGCGTGGCCCGCGCAGAACGACCATACCCCCGCGGCGAGTGCCGGATAAACGGCGAGGTAGAGCGAGAACAGCACCAGCGCCGTGCCGGCGAGCGGCGCCGGCATGCCGCCGTAGTAGTGCATGCTCACATACAGCCACCAGACGCCGCTCAGGAAGTTGCCGAAGCCGAACGCGCCGCCCGTCAGCGCGGCGCTTTTCCAGCCGGTACTGCGCGTGAGCCACGCGAAGAAGAACACGAAGATCGCGAGCTGCAGCCAGCCGCCGTGCGGCGTCGGCGCGAACGACAGCGTATTGGCCGCGCCCGCGGCCAGTGCGACGAGGTAGTGCCAGCGCGGCAGCGCGCGGCTGCGCGTGCCGTTGTCGGTGGGGGCGGCAGCGGGGGCGCTCACGCCGCGGTGCGAACGGGAAATGATCGGGTCGGCCATCGTTGCGCGGTCGGCGTCGGAAGTTGAAAGGGCAAATCGGTAGGCAAAAGGCGCACGTAGAAAGTGCGCGGGCGCGCAGGCCGTGCATCGGCCCGAGCACCCGGCTCAGGTCTGGACGTGCTGCGTCTCCCGCTCGCGCTGACCCGCGAGCGGGTCGCGGCGCACCAGCAGCATGTGGACCTGGCGGGCGTCGCCGCGCAGGATCTCGAAGATCAGATCGTCGAGGCGGACCTGCTCGCCGCGATGCGGCACCCTGCCGAAATGATGCGTGACCAGCCCGCCGATCGTGTCGACTTCGTCGTCCGAGTAATGCGTGCCGAAGGTGTCGTTGAACTGCTCGATCTCGGTCAGCGCGCGCACGCGGAAGCGTCCGTCCGGCGACGCGATGATGTTGCCGCTTTCCTCGTCGAAATCGTACTCGTCCTCGATGTCCCCGACGATCTGCTCGAGCACGTCTTCGATCGTGATCAGGCCCGCGACGCCGCCGTATTCGTCGACGACCACCGCGAGGTGGTTGCGGTTCACGCGGAAGTCGTGCAGCAGCACGTTCAGCCGCTTCGACTCGGGGATGAACACGGCCGGGCGCAGCATGCCGCGCACGTCGAATTCTTCTTCGGCGTAGTAGCGCAGCAGGTCTTTCGCGAGCAGCACGCCGATGATGTTGTCGCGATTGCCCTCGTAGACGGGATAGCGCGAATGCGCCTTCTCCAGCACGTAGGGGATGAATTCAGCGGGATTGTCCGCGATGTTGATCGCGTCCATTTGCGCGCGCGGCACCATGATGTCGCGTGCGCTCAGTTCCGATACCTGGAACACGCCTTCGATCATCGACAGCGAGTCGGCGTCGATCAGGTTGCGCTCATGCGCGTCCTGCAGAATTTCCAGAAGTTCGCCGCGCGAGTCGGGCTCGGGCGAGATGAAGTCGGTCAGGCGCTCGAGCAGCGAGCGCTTTTCGTGAGGTTTGTCGAGTTGGCGTCCGGTATGGCGTCGACTGGGATACGTGTCGTTCATGGTAGTGCGCCCGGCGAGACTGGGCGCGCTGTTGCAGATCGTTAAGGATACACCAGGCAGATGGCGGAACCGTGTCCCGCCGGGCCGGGCGATGAGCGAAGCCAGGGTGAAGCGGCCGCGCCGCGACGGCGGAGCGTGGAATCATCCTAACCGATTACGCGCGCAAAAGCGCTCGCGGGCAAAAAAGTCGCGGCTGGGGTTTTTGCCGAGCCGCGGCGCTCACCCGGCCGGCTTGCAGCGCGCGAGCAGCGCTTCGAGCGCGCGGTCCGGCATGCCGCTTTCGCGCAGCGCATGCACGGTACGGCTCACGTAGTCGAATGTCGTGCCGTAGCGGCCGCTCGCGCAGCCCAGCACGGTCTGGATGATGTCGTCGCGCAACTTGCCGGTATAGCTCGGCACGTCGCGACGCATCACGAACGCTAGCGCGTCGACGCGCCGGCCGTCCGCGAGCACGCACGGCAGCCACGCGGGACGGTACGACCCCATCGGCATTTCACGGCGCCACAGTGCTTCGAGATGCGGCATCGAGCCAACGGCCGCGAGCCGGAACGCCATGCCGGTGCACGAGCCGCCGCGATCGAGCGCGAGCACGAGGCCGGGCTGCTCGGGCGTGCCGCGATTCACGCGCGACCACAGATAAAGGCCGCGGTGATAGCCGTGCACCTTCGAGCGCATCGCCTCGACGGTGGGCAGTCCCGGATTCCAGATCAGCGAGCCATAGCCGAACAGCCACAGATCGCTCTGGCGGTCCCAGCCGCACAGTGTGGATTCAAGCGACGCGCGCAGTTCTTCATCCGTCAGAAGCCGCGATTCGCCGAGCATCGGCGGGTAGTCCGGGCAGCGCACGGGGGCATCGGCTTCGGGGGACGGGGTGCTCACGGTGAATTCGGGCTGGCGTGGAAGAAGGGCGGGGCCGCGACGCAGGACGCTTATTGATAAGGGGCTGGAAAGCCGAGCTTGCCGAGGATTTCGGTTTCGAGCGCTTCCATTTCGTCGGCTTCTTCTTCGACTTCGTGGTCGTAGCCCTGTGCATGCAGCGTGCCGTGCACGAGCAGATGCGCGTAATGCGCGGCCAGCGGCTTGCCCTGCTCGGCGGCTTCCTTCTCGACCACTGGGCAACACAGGATCAGATCGCCCGTGACCGGGTCATCTTCCGATTCGGCATAGGCGAAAGTCAGCACGTTGGTCGCGTAATCCTTGCCGCGATAGGTGCGGTTCAGCGTGCGGCCCTCTTCGGCGTCGACGAAACGCACGGTCAGTTCGCCGTCCGCGAACAAAGCCGCCTTGATCCAGCCGGCCACCGTCGCGCGCGGCAGCAGCGTCTTGTGTTCCGGCCAGGCTTTGGCGGCGGGGAATTGCAAGGTCAACGTCAGTTTCGGGGTACGGCTCATGCGGTTTTTGTGCGTGGCGTTCGTGGCTCAAGCGTTTTTTGCGGCGTGGCGGGTTGCGCGTCGCGCTGCGAGGGACATCGCCTTAGCGCGGATCGCCCGGAGTCGACGTCTTCTGCGCATGCGCATCGTACGCCTCCACAATTCGCGCGACCAGCGGATGGCGAACCACGTCCGCGCTCGTGAAGCGCGTGAGTGCGATGCCGCGCACGTTCGTGAGCACCTGCTGCGCTTCGATCAGTCCGCTCTTCTGGCCGCGCGGCAGGTCGACCTGGGTCGTGTCGCCCGTGACGACCGCCTTCGAGCCGAAGCCGATCCGGGTGAGAAACATCTTCATCTGCTCGGGCGTGGTGTTCTGCGCCTCGTCGAGGATGATGAACGCGTGATTCAGCGTGCGGCCGCGCATGTAGGCGAGCGGCGCGATTTCGATCATCTGCCGCTCGAACATCTTCGCGGTCTTGTCGAAACCGAGCAGGTCGTACAGTGCGTCGTAGAGCGGGCGGAGATACGGATCGACCTTCTGCGCGAGATCGCCCGGCAAAAAGCCGAGCCTCTCGCCCGCTTCGACGGCGGGGCGCGTCAGCACGATGCGCTTCACCTGGTCGCGCTCGAGCGCGTCGACCGCGCAGGCCACCGCGAGGTAGGTCTTGCCGGTACCGGCCGGGCCGACCCCGAACGTGACGTCGTGCGACACGATTTGCTTCAGGTAGTCGCGCTGCGCCGGCGTGCGGCCGCGCAGATCGGCGCGCCGCGTGTACAGCTTCGGGCCGTATTCCTCGAAGTCGTCTTCGTTCGCGACGGTATCGGCGGGCTGGTCGAACGGATGATCGGGGTTGCCGGCGAAACGCGGATGGACGGCGTCGTCGCCATTGCCGTTGCCGTTCGGGCGATGGAGCGCCGGATGGCGGACTTCGACGAGCGCGAGCTGGATGTCGTCGACCGACAAAGGCTCGCGCGCGTTGTTGTAGAAGTTTTCAAGTGCGGTGAGCGCGAGGTTCGCGCCGCGCCCACGGATCGTGATGCGATGGCCGCGACGCTGCAGGGTCACGTCGAGCGCCTGCTCGATCTGCCGCAGATTTTCGTCGAGCGGTCCGCAGAGGTTGGCGAGCCGCGCGTTGTCTTCGCGCGGTGCGGCGAATTCCAGATGCTGCTGAGTGGTCTTCAAGGCAGTGAGTCGATCCTGTCGGTTGCGGTACTCGGAAGGTCGTTCAGTGCGTCGTGGCGGCGCTGTCGTCGTGAACCATCACGAGCTCGCCGCGCAGCGAGTGCGGGTACGCGTGCACGATCTTCACGTCGACCATCCGGCCGATCAGCCGTGCGTGCGACGCGACCGGCGCCGGGAAATTGACCACGCGGTTGTTCTCGGTGCGGCCCGCGAGCTCGTTCGGGTCCTTGCGTGCCGGGCGCTCGACCAGAATGCGCTCGACCTTGCCGACCATCGCGTCGCTGATGCGCTGCACGTTCTGTTCGATCGTGGCCTGCAGGTGTTGCAGGCGCTTGAGCTTCACCTCGCGGGGCGTGTCGTCGTGCAGGTTCGCGGCCGGCGTGCCGGGACGCGGGCTGTAGATGAACGAGAAGCTCGTGTCGTACTGCATCTCGTCCACGAGCGCCATCATCTTCGCGAAGTCTTCGTCGGTCTCGCCGGGGAAGCCGACGATCATGTCCGTCGACAGCGACAGGTCCGGGCGGATCGCGCGCAGCTTGCGGATCACGGACTTGTATTCGAGCACGGTGTAGCCGCGCTTCATCGCCATCAGGATGCGGTCGGAGCCGTGTTGCACTGGCAGATGCAGGTGGCTGACGAGCTTGGGCACCTTCGCGTAGGTGTCGATCAGGCGCTGCGTGAATTCCTTCGGATGCGACGTCGTATAGCGGATCCGTTCGATGCCGGGGATCTCGGCGACGTATTCGATCAGCGTCGCGAAGTCGGCGATCTCGGCCGAGCCGGCTGTCGGCGCGCCGCCGAATTTTCCACGATAGGCGTTTACGTTCTGGCCGAGCAGCGTGACTTCGCGCACGCCCTGCTCGGCGAGACCGGCGATTTCGGTCAGTACGTCGTCGAGCGGACGCGACACTTCCTCACCGCGCGTGTATGGCACGACGCAATAGCTGCAGTACTTGCTGCAGCCTTCCATGATCGACACGAATGCGCTCGGACCTTCGACGCGCGCTGGCGGCAGGTGATCGAACTTCTCGATTTCGGGGAACGAAATATCGACCTGCGCGCGGCCGCTCGCGCGGCGCGCGCCGATCATCTGCGGCAGGCGGTGCAGTGTTTGCGGACCGAACACGATATCGACGTACGGCGCGCGCGCGACGATCGATGCGCCTTCCTGGCTGGCAACGCAGCCGCCGACGCCAATGATCAGATTCGGATTCGCGTCCTTCAGCTCGCGCACGCGGCCGAGGTCGGAGAAGACTTTTTCCTGCGCTTTTTCGCGCACCGAGCAGGTATTGAACAGGATCACGTCGGCGTCTTCCGGCGTGTCGGTCTTGACGAGTCCTTCAGCGGCACCGAGCACGTCGACCATCTTGTCGGAGTCGTACTCGTTCATCTGGCAGCCAAAGGTTTTTACATAAACTTTCTTGGTCATCGAATTTCGCCGGTCGCAGTGGTTAACCTGGGGGCGTCGTAAAAAGGTGAGGGAGGCCGCGGCGCGGAGCAGCGCGCTGCCCGGTGGCCAGTCTGCGCGTGTCGTTGCGGTGTAACGGAACATTATAGCCCTTCAGGGAGCGGGGGTTCCGGGACCGATCCGTCGGCCCGGCGCCAGTCCCAGCAGGCTTTCCGGCTGCACCTCGCCGCCGCGCGTGGGTTGTCGGTTGCTTGCCTCCGCAATGCTGATAACAGTGTGAAGATAACTTCGTTGGGTGCGGCCAAAGCCGATGCTATCTTGCTTCCACTCACTGCTCTTGCGCCGCCGGGCGGCGCTCTGGAGGCCAATATGCATTCCCCGCTCGCGCTGGTCCGCGATCCTTCGGCCGATGCCGATACCGATGCGGCGCCGCGCTCGGCCGAACCCTTCGATGCGCTCGAACAGCTGGTCGGCGTGAATCTGGCGCGGCTGCGCGCCGAGCGGCAGCTTTCGCTCGATGCGCTGGCGCGCGCATCCGGCGTGTCGCGCGCGATGCTCGCGCAGATCGAGTCGGCGCGCAGCGTGCCGTCGATCAAGGTGCTGTGCAAGGTGGCGGCGGCGCTGAAGGTGTCGGTGGCGGCGTTCCTGCGGCGTCACGCGACCAACGGTTTCGAGCATCTGCCGGCCGAGCGCTCGGCGCGTGTGGTCAGCGCGAACGGGCGCTACTCGGTGCGGCCGCTGTATCCCGACGACGAGTCGATCGCCGCCGAGTTTCACGAACTGCGCATCGCGCCGCTCCATACCGAGGCGGGCATTCGCCGCACGCCTGGCACGACGGTGAATCTGGTGGTCAGCGACGGCACGCTCGAAGTCAGCGTGCACGACCAGCGCCAGCTGCTCGCGACCGGCGACGCGATCGTATTCGATGCCGATCAGCCGCACAGCCTGCGCAATCCCGGCGATACCGAGGCGCGCGCGTTTCGCGTGACACTGCGGGCGGAAACGCCGCCGCGCTGGCAAGCGCCCGCCGCAGGCGTCGCGCGCGACGAAGCCGCACGCGAAGGCGTGCCGGGTTGAGGATCGACGGCGCTCGAGGATCAGGCGTAGCTCAGCGCGTCGATGCAGGTCTAACGCCGCCAGTAGGGTCATTGTTTGTCGCGCTGCAGCTCCCGCGCGACTGTTGTATGCTTCGCCGGCCGGTCGAACCGGCAATCAGTGCGTCTTCAGGGCGGGGTGAAATTCCCCACCGGCGGTAGGCCGGCAGCGCGACAGCGTGAGCCGGCAAGCCCGCGAGCGCCCGCATCGAGTGGTCTCCGGAATCTCGAAGACAGCCGCGGGGTCAGCAGATCTGGTCAGAAGCCAGAGCCGACGGTCATAGTCCGGATGGAAGAAGATGTGCAGATAGTCATGTGCGTTCCCCGACGCCGCCCGTCACCGAGGCGGCGGATGAGCGCCCGCTTCGTGCGGCGCCCGGCGGCGCGTCTGTGTCTGTTTGCAATGCCCTGAAACGTTTCTCGCCCAACTTTCGCGATGAGCGTTTCAACCATGTCCTTTGCTACTTTTCCCGCTCCGTCGACGATTGCAGCCGATGCTTTCGCCGATCTCCCTCTGCTTGCCACCGAAGCCGTTCCGCCGCGCATCGCCGTTGCCTTGCAGGCGCTGCGCGAGGGTCGCGCCGTGGTGCTGCAGGACGACCACGACCGCGAGAACGAAGCCGATCTGATCGTCGCGGCCGAGCGCCTGTCGGTCGAAACGATGGCGCTGCTGATCCGCGAATGCAGCGGCATCGTGTGTCTGTGTCTGCCCGACGACAAGATCCGCGCGCTAGAACTGCCGCCGATGGCCATCAACAACGAAAGCCGTCACGGCACCGCGTTCACGGTGTCGATCGAAGCCCGCGAAGGCGTGAGCACCGGCGTATCCGCGCAGGATCGCGTGACGACGATCCGCGCGGCGATCGCCGATGCCGCCAAACCCGCCGACATCGTGCGGCCCGGTCACGTCTTCCCGCTGCGCGCGATGCCCGGCGGCGTGCTGGCGCGGCGCGGCCATACCGAAGGGACCGTCGATCTCGCCATCCTCGCGGGCCTGAAACCGGCCGGCGTGCTGTGCGAACTCATGAACGCCGACGGCACGATGACGCGCGGCGCCGACGTCGAGCGCTTCGCCGCGCAACACGACCTGCCGATGCTGACGATCGCCGAGCTGGTGGAGTTTCGCGCAGCGCTCGCGCAGGCGCGCGAGGGCGCGATGCTGGAGGCTTGACGGCCGTCCAGCTGGCGCGGCACGCGAAGCGATCACGCAAAAAGCCGGAAACCGCTACGACTGCACGTCGCCGAACTCGCCGCGCACGCCCGCCTCGATGAGCGCCGGCAACTCCTGCATGTGCTTGATGATTCGCGTGATGCCCATCGCGCGCAGCGCGTCCGCATAGCCGTCCGGAATATGGCTCGCGCCGACGAACGCGATCGTCTTCATGCCGGCCGCGCGCGCCGCGTTCAGACCCGCGACGCTGTCTTCGACGACGAGGCAGCGCGCCGGCTCGACGCCGAGCGTGGTGGCCGCAAACAGATAGACATCGGGATACGGCTTCGGCCGCGCGACCTGTTCGGCGCTGAACACGCGCTCACCGAAAATCCGCTGCAAGCCCGCGCGCCGCACCGACGCCGCGACGCGCGTCATGCGGCTGTTCGATACGACCGCGGCCGGCAGCGTCACGCGTTGCAGCGCGTCGCGCACGCCGTGGATCGGACCGAGCGACGCGGCGAGTGCGAGCTCGACGTTGTGCTCGATCGTATCGAGGAAGTTCGCGGGCAGCGCGATGTCGAACTGCATCTCGAGGCCGGCGAGAAAGCGCGAGGTTTGCTGGCCGAACGCGGTTTTGATGACGGGCGCGAAATCGAGGCCGGGGTAGGTGGCCGTCAGCGTATCGAACATCACGCGATCGGCGATGACTTCACTGTCGACGAGTACCCCGTCGCAGTCACAGATGAGGTGGTCGATCATGCCTGAAAAACGGTAAGCGCAAAGCGCGCGGGGTGGGGGTTGCCTTACGGCGTATCGGCCCAGGCCTTCGCCGCGCGGATCGCGCGTTGCCAGCCTTCGAGACAGGTCCTGAGCTCGGCATGCGGGAGCGCCGGCGTAAAGCGATGCTCGAGCTTCCACTGACTTTTCAACTCGTCGATGTCCTTCCAGTAACCCACCGCGAGACCGGCCAGATAGGCGGCGCCCAGTGCGGTCGTCTCCGACACCCGCGGGCGCACCGTGTCGACGCCGAGGATGTCGGCCTGGAACTGCATCAGCAGATTGTTCGCGCAAGCGCCGCCATCCACGCGCAGCTCGCCGATGCGAATGCCCGAGTCGGCTTCCATCGCCTTCAGCACATCGAGCGATTGATACGCGATCGAATCGAGCGCCGCGCGCGCGATATGCGCGGACGTCGTGCCGCGCGTGACGCCGAACAGCGTGCCGCGCGCATGCGCGTTCCAGTGCGGCGCGCCGAGGCCGGCAAACGCGGGCACGAGATATACGCCGTCGCAATGCGGCACACCGCGCGCGAGCGTTTCGATTTCCGCCGCGTTCTTGATGATGCCGAGGCCGTCGCGCAGCCACTGTACGACCGCGCCGCCGATGAAGATACTGCCTTCGAGCGCATAGTCGATACGCTCGCCGATCTGCCAGGCGATCGTCGTGACGAGATTGTTTTTCGATTCGATCGGTTTGTCGCCGGTGTTCATCACGAGGAAGCAGCCGGTGCCGTAGGTGTTCTTCACCATGCCGGACTCGGTACACATCTGCCCGAACAGCGCGGCGTGCTGGTCGCCGGCGATGCCCGCGAGCGGAATCTTCGACGCGAATACGGTGGTCACCGTCGGTCCATACACCTGCGACGAGGGCTGCACTTCCGGCAGCATGCTGCGCGGAATGTCGAGCGCGGCGAGCAGTTCGTCGTCCCACTTCAGCGTGTGGATGTTGAAGAGCATCGTGCGCGACGCGTTGGTCACGTCGGTCACGTGCAGCGCGCCCTTCGTGAAGTTCCACATGAGCCAGCTGTCGACGGTGCCGAACGCGAGCCGGCCCTGACGCGCTTTTTCGCGCGCGCCTTCGACGTTGTCCAGAATCCAGCGGATTTTGGTCGCCGAGAAGTACGAGTCGATCGGCAGACCGGTCTTCGCGCGCACGCTCGCTTCGAGACCTTGCGCCTTCAGCTCGTCGCAGAAGTCGGCGGTACGGCGGTCCTGCCAGACGATCGCGTTGTAGATTGGGTGGCCGGTGTCACGATCCCACACGATCGTGGTTTCGCGCTGGTTCGTGATGCCGATCGCCGCGATCGACGTGCCGTTCATGCCGGCTCGCGTGACCGCCTCGGCGGCGACGCCGGCCTGCGTCGACCAGATTTCCTGCGGGTCGTGCTCGACCCAGCCCGGGTGCGGGTAAATCTGCTGGAATTCCTTTTGCGCGGTCGACACGACGTTGCCGCGCCGGTCGAACAGCATCGCGCGCGAGCTGGTGGTGCCTTGGTCAAGCGCGAGGACGTACTGATCCTGCATTGTCTCTTCTCCATGCGTGTTATCGATCGCCGGATTGCTGGCCGGCGACGGGAGCGGCGTGTTGTTGTGAGGGGGCCGCCATAGTGTGAGGGCGCGTGCCGGCGTCGTCCAGCGGAGCTGCGGGGTGGGCAGGCTGCTTCAGGTCGTGGGCGGTGCGCACCGTTGCCGCGGGCGCGTTCGGTTTGCGCTCGCGCTTTCGCCGGGGGCCGCGAGCTTGCGGCGCCGCGCGGCCTACGCGCTCTGCCGCACCGGTTCGCGCGCGAACCACGCGTCGATGTCGCGCGTGACTTGCTCGAGCGTGCCCGGCTCCGCATGCAGGCCGAGCTTCGAGCGCCGCCACAGCACGTCTTGCGCACTGCGCGCCCATTCAGTGTCGCGCAGATAGATCAGCTCGGCTTCGTGCAGCCCCGGCGCGAACTCCCGGCCGAGCTCGGCGCGCGAGCGCGCGAGGCCGATCACGCGATTCGCGCGCGTGCCATACGCGCGCGCGAGCCGATGCGCGAGCGATGCCGGCAGCCACGCGTGCTCGCGCGAGAACTCGCCGAGGAAGCGATTGAAGTTCGCCTGCGCGATGTCGCCGCCCGGCAGCGGCGCGTCGACGGTCCACGCGGACGCACCGTGGCCGAGCGCCTCGGTGAGGGTATCGACGGCCTGCTCGGCGAGCTTGCGAAAAGTCGTGATCTTGCCGCCGAACACCGACAGCAGCGGCGCCTGGTCCGCGGGCGCGTCGAGTTCGAGCGAGTAGTCGCGCGTGAGCGCCGACGGATTGTCCGCGTTCTCGTCCTCCAGCAGCGGGCGCACGCCCGAATAGCTCCAGCGCACGTCGGCAGGCGAAATCTTCTGCTTGAAGTAGCGGTTGATCGAATCGCACAGGTATTGCGTTTCGTTGGCGTCGATCGCGACCCGCGACGGGTCGCCGCGATATTCGAGGTCGGTCGTGCCGATCAGCGTGTAGTCGTGCTCGTACGGAATCGCGAAGATGATCCGCTTGTCCGGGTTCTGGAAGATGTACGCGTGATCGTGCTCGAACAGGCGCCGCGTGACGATGTGACTACCCTTGACGAGCCGCACGCTATGCGACGCCGGTCGGCCGAGCGCACCTTTCAGCAGCTCGCCGACCCATGGGCCCGCCGCGTTCGCGATTGCCGAGGCGCGCACCTCGAGCGTCGTGCCGTCCGCGCGGTGCAGTTGCGCGAGCCACTCGCCGCCGTCGCGCTCGGCGTTGACCAGCTTCGTGCGCGTGAGGATCGTGGCGCCCCGCTCGTGCGCGTCGAGCGCGTTCAGCACGACAAGGCGCGCGTCGTTGACCCAGCCGTCCGAATAAACGAAGCCGCGCTTGATCGAATCGACGAGCGGCGCGCCGGCCGGATGCCGGCTCATGACGATGCCGCGCGAAGCCGGCAGCAGCTCGCGCCTGGCCAGATGGTCGTAGAGAAACAGACCCGCCCGGATCAGCCACGCGGGGCGCAGATCCGGCATATGCGGCATCACGAAGCGCAGCGGCCACATGATGTGCGGCGCTGCGCGCAGCAGCGTTTCGCGCTCCTGCAGCGCTTTGCGCACGAGCCCGAACTCGCGGTACTCGAGGTAGCGCAGGCCGCCGTGGATCAGCTTCGTGCTCGCCGACGACGTATGCGCGGCCAGGTCGTCCTGCTCGCACAACAGCACCGACAGGCCGCGGCCGGCCGCGTCGCGGGCGATGCCGGCGCCGTTGATCCCGCCACCGACGACGAGCAAATCGTATTTCGTGCGTGACGTCACCTGCTGAGTCCTCTGCATCGATTCTGGAAATGGGTTGGAAAGCGAATTGAATGAGTGATGTTCGATTTCGAACTTTAACGAACACAAACGAAAAAGTAAAGTTCGCTTTCTCCGGGCGGACTGGGCCGAATGGCGAGCGGAGTGGCGTAACGCACGACCGCGGACGATACTCTTGGCAGCAGCTATTTCGAGGTGATGAATGCGTGGACTTTTGATGATCGGCGCGGTGGCGGTTCTGGCGGGATGCGTGAGTACGCCGAGCCTGGAGGGAACGAGGGGCGCGGCGTCGTTCGAGTCGTTGCAGAAGATGTGTTCGCCGCAGACCGTCGATTACGGCAGCGATGCGCAGATCGTCTATGAGACGTTCTTCGACGCCTACGTGGCGAACCGGCGCGGCCGCTTGTCGAACGAGGACTTCTGCGCTTTCCAGGCATCGATTGCGCAGCGCCATGCGAGCGAGGCGACGAGCAGCGATCCGAAGGTGCGCAATCAGTGGGTGGAGTTTTTCAACGAACAGCGAGCAAGGGCGATCAGCTGGCGGGCGGGCGTCGATCCGACCTTGCGTAACGGGTAGGCGGCATTGGGCTGACCGACGAGCGCGATTCCTCGCCGCCTGCCCGGTGTCCAGCTTCACTTTGGCTGCGCCAGCGCGCCGCGCCACAGCATGCGCAAGAGTTGCGCAAACACCGCTTCGCGCGATGGCTGCTGTGCATCGCGGCCGGCGGGATCGGCCGGTTGCGCCGCCGACGGCGGCAGCTGGTTCGCGAGCGCGAGCATCGTGAAACCGTGCAGGCTGGTCCAGTACGCGTAGCCGATCAGGCGCGGATCACCTTCTAGAACGCCCGCCTCGACGAGCTGCTCGAAGTGCGCTTCCATAAGATGCCGCGCGCGCTGCGAAGCCGCGGCCAGTTCAGGGTAGACGTCTTGCTGTTGCGGCGTCTGGTCGAACATCAAGCGGTAGGCGTGCGGTTCGTCGAGCGCGAAGGCGACGTAGGCCTCGCTGACGGCGCTGCGGTCGATCGCGAGGGCGTTCGCGGGCATGCGTTGCGCGGCCGCTTCGAGGCGCGCTGCGAAGCGGCTGAACGCGGCGGCTCGGACCATCGCCAGAATGTCTTCCTTGTCGCGGAAATATCGATACGGTGTCATCGCGCTGCAGCCGAGTTCCTTGGCCAGCTCGCGCATCGTCACGCCCTGCGCGCCGCGGGTCGCAAACGCGTTTTCAGCGACGCGCCGCATGGCTTCGCGAAACTGCTGGATATCGTCGGCGGAGAGGGTTTTGGGCATGCGCGAGGGCGGGAAGTCCGTCGCGGAAATTTACTGCGTAAATGAGCTACGCACAACAACGCGCTGCGAAAGCGGCTCGCGGTCGTGAGAAGTAGGTGACGCGAACCTGGAAGTAGAGCGCGAGCGCGGCGCATACCGCAAGGGCGGCGCTAACACGCCGCCAACGACTCTCGAACTGACTGCGGCGAATTCAGGAAGAACGTTTGATGGCCCGCAATGCGGTGTCGCCGGTTTCGGTCACGCGCCATTCTTCGTTGCCCGATGCGAGGCGCTCGAGTTGCACCAGTTGGCGTTCGAGCAACGCATCGAGTTCTTCTCGGTTCATTTCGACTTGATTGGGGGCGTCTTTGACGAGCAACAACGTGGCGAATTCATGCGGACTCAGCATCGTTCTCTCCATGTCAGCGAATTGCGGATAGCCTTGCAGTCGACCGGAGGTCGGAGCAGGGTCCGCTAAAGGATCAGGGCGGGAGGTACGGCTTATACGACAGATTCACACGACCGACGCCGTGCGAAACTCGCAACGTACGCTGGGGAACTGGAGTGTAGGCGAGCACCGACGAAACGCCAACCTGCCGCCCGCAAATTTTCCATTTGACAATTTGATGGGCGACCGGCGGTCCTGCCTGCCAGCCAATTTCTTGATTTAACGCGAAGTTTGGCGTGCACCGCAGCATGGCGGAGAACGCCTGGAATTATCCGGCAATATACATTTGACAATCGGCGGTGCTCAGCGCCTCGGCGAAGTCGGCGGGCGGTGCGGCGTCGGTGAACAGCGCGTCGATCTGCTCCAGATGTCCCTGGCGAACTAACGCCGGGCGGCCAAACTTGGAGTGATCGGCGGCCAGGAACACGGTGCGCGCGTGCTCGATGATCGCCTCGGCGACGCGCACTTCGCGCGTGTCGAAATCGCGCAGCGTGCCGTCCGTTTCGATGCTCGACGTGCCGATGATCGCGAAGTCGACCTTGAACTGGCGGATGAAATCGATCGCCAGTTCACCGACGATGCCTTTGTCCCACGGCCGCACGATGCCGCCCGTCACCAGCACTTCGCAATCCGGGTAGCCGCTCATCATGCTCGCCACGTTCAGATTGTTCGTGATCACACGCAGTCCGCGGTGGCGGTTCAGCGCGCGCGCCACTTCCTCGGTGGTCGTGCCGAGATTGATGAACAGCGACGCCTGATCGGGAATGTGAGTGGCCACCAGCGCGGCAATGCGGCGTTTCTCGTCGTGGAACATGCGCTGGCGCGCGGTGTAGGAGACGTTCTCGGAGCTGGTCGGCAGACTGGCGCCGCCGTGATAGCGGCGCAGCAGGTTCATATCGGCGAGCCAGTTGACGTCGCGGCGGATCGTCTGAGGTGTGACGTCGAAGTGGCTCGCGAGGTCGTCCACGGTCACGAAGCCGTCGCGTTGCACCCACTCCAGCAATTCCTGTTGCCGGGCGTTGAGAGTCAGGCGGGGGTCTCGTGTCATGTGTCTCGTGTCGTGGCTGTGGTTGCGGCTATTGTAAGACCAACGTGCCTCTTGTCCGCCAACTGGCGCAATCCGGCCAAACGCGGCGCGAAGGTCTCGAACCTGCTTTTAGATCCATTCAGGCACGTCGCGCATTTATTCATTTGATAAATGAATTTGTTTTTTGGGCCGGTTCGCGCTGCAATTCGGGGCTTCGTGTTTTACCTGCTTAACAACCTTTCCCATGATGTCCGGCGACTTTGTCGTGCCGGGCCGCGCTTTCGAGAGTGTTCGACATGACTGGCTTCAACTGGCAAAACCCCTATCCGACGCAACGTCTGCCCGTATTCGCACGCAATCTCGTCTCGACCTCGCACCCGCTCGCCGCGCAGGCCGGCCTGCGCATGCTGTGGAAGGGCGGCAATGCCGTCGATGCGGCCATCGCGGCCGCCGCCGCGATCACGGTGGTCGAGCCGGTCTCGTGCGGCCTCGGCGGCGATGCGTTCGCGCTCGTGTGGGACGGCAAGAAGCTGCACGGTCTGAACGCGTCGGGCGTGTCGCCGGCTGCGTGGAACGTCGATTACTTCAAGCGCAAATATGGCGAGGAAAACGGCCTCGCGAAGCAGCCGAAGCGCGGCTGGGACGCCGTCACGGTGCCGGGCGTGATCGCCGGTTGGGAAGCGCTGCACCAGAAGTTCGGCAAGCTGCCGTTCGCCGATCTGATGGAGCCGGCCATCGAGATCGCCGAGCGCGGTCACGCGGTGGCCAGCATCGTCGCCTACAAGTGGGCGAACGCCGTGCCGGAGCTGAAGGATCAGCCGGGCTTCGCGCAGACCTTCATGCCGCGCGGCCGCGCGCCCGAGGTCAGCGAACCGGTGCGCTTTCCCGGTCACGCGAAGACGCTGCGCCTGATCGCCGAGCAAGGTCCGCGCGCGTACTACGAGGGCGAGATCGCCGAGCGTATCGCCGCGTTCGCGCGCGAAGGCGGCGCCGCGCTCACCGCCGACGACCTGCGCAACTACCGCGCGGACTGGGTCGAGCCGATCGGCAAGGACTATCGCGGCTACACCGTGCATGAGATTCCGCCGAACGGCCAGGGCATCGCGGCGCTGGTTGCGCTCGGCATTCTCGAGAAGTTCGACGTGAAGTCGCTGAAGGTCGACAGCGTCGAGTCGCAGCATCTTCAGATCGAAGCGATGAAGCTCGCGTTTGCCGATCTGTATCGCTACGTCGCCGATCCGCGTTCGATGGACGTCACGCCCGAGCAGATGCTCGACGACGCGTACCTGAGCTCGCGCGCGAAGTTGATCGATCCGAAGCGTGCGACGCACTTCGACTTCGGCATGCCGAAGGCGGGCGGCACGATCTACCTGTCGGCCGCGGACGAGAGCGGCATGATGGTCAGCTTCATCCAGTCGAACTACATGGGCTTCGGCTCGGGGGTCGTGGTGCCGGACAGCGGCATCGCGCTGCAGAACCGCGGCTGCGGCTTTTCGATGGATCCGAAGTCGCCCAACGTCGTCGAGGGCGGCAAGCGGCCGTTCCATACGATCATCCCGGCGTTCCTCACGCAACAGGTGAACGGCCAGCAGGAAGCGGTGATGAGCTTCGGTGTGATGGGCGGCGACATGCAGCCGCAAGGCCACCTGCAAACGGTGGTGCGCATGCTCGACTACGGCCAGCAGCCGCAGGCCGCGTGCGACGCGCCGCGCTGGAAGGTCAACCGCGACTTCACGGTCGACATCGAGTCGACGCTCGATCCGAAGACCACCGAGGGCCTGCACAAGCTCGGCCACACGATCAAGTCGGTCGATGATCCGTATATGGACTTCGGCTCCGGCCAGTTCATCTGGAAGCTCGATCGCAACGAGCCGGAGCGCGGCTATGTGGCGGCGAGCGACAGCCGCCGCGACGGGCTCGCCGCCGGCTTCTAGACCGGAACGAGGCAACAGGTAATGAACGCGCGGCGTTGCGCATGCCGCGCACACTTGCGCGGCCGCCTCGCCGCCTCGCCGACGCGGGCGGTGCCGCACCTACGACAGTCATCACCCAGCAGACCCGCAGGAGACCATGATGAACACCCCCGCGTCGCATTCGACGACCGCTTCCCCTCACGCCGCACCGCTGTCGAAAGCGATGGTGCGGCGGATCGTTTTCTCATCGTCGATCGGTAATGCGCTCGAGTGGTTCGACTTTCTGGTCTACGGCTACTTCGCGACGATCATCGCGAAACAGTTCTTTCCGATGCAGGACGAGTGGCTCTCGACGCTGCTCGCGATCGCCACCTTCGGCATCTCGTTCCTGATGCGCCCGCTCGGCGCGATCGTGCTCGGCGTCTATGGCGACCGCAAGGGCCGTAAGGCGGCGCTCACGCTCGCGATCGCGCTGATGATGGTCGGTACCTTCACGATGGCGGTGATGCCGCCGTTTTCGTCGATCGGTCTCGCGGCGCCGCTGCTGGTGCTGCTCGCGCGGCTCGTGCAGGGCTTCGCGGTCGGCGGCGAGTTCGGCAGCGCCACCGCGTTCATGGTCGAGCACAGCGCGACGCGGCGCGGCTACTACGCGAGCTGGCAGTTCGCGAGCCAGGGTCTCGCGGCGATCACCGCGGCGGCGTTCGGCTCACTGCTGACCGCGTGGCTGCCGGCCGAGCATCTCAACAGCTGGGGCTGGCGCGTGCCGTTCGTGTTCGGTTTGCTGGTCGGGCCGGTCGGCTACTACATCCGCTCGCATCTCGACGAAACGCCCGAATTCCTCGCCTTGCGTGAAACGCGCGCGGCCAGCGAGGCGGCCAGCGAGCGCAAGATGCCGGACGAAACGAAAGATGCGTCGTTCTCGAGTCAGTGGGTCAACCTGCTGCTTGCGATCGGCATCGTCGCGCAGTCGACGGTCGGCGTGTACGTGCTGCAGCTCTACATGCCGCTCTACGCGGTCAAGCAACTGCATATGGCGGCCGCCGCGTCATTCGGCGTAGTCGTGCTGAACGGCGGCATGCAGTTCATCTTCTCGCCGATCATGGGCGCGCTGTCCGATCGCATCGGCCGCATTCGCATCATGCTGACCACCTCGATCCTGATGGGGCTGTTGATCTATCCGATGTTCGCGTGGCTGCAGAGCCATCCGACGATTGGCTGGCTGCTGGTGCTGCAAGGCGTCGCCGGGATGTTCAAGGCGTCTTATTCGGGGCCGATGCCCGCGCTGATGTCGGAGATCTTTCCGACCCAGGTGCGCTCGACCGGCCTTTCAATCGGTTACAGCATCGGCGTGACGCTCTTCGGCGGCTTCGCGCCGACCATCGTCGAAACCTTCATTCATTTGACCGGCGACAAACTTGCGCCCAGCTATTACGTGCTGCTGGCGGCGGTGCTTTCAGGCATATCGCTGGTCATCGTCGCGCTGCGCAGGCGTCGCGCGTGCCCCGTCCCAGGCGGCGTACAGCCTGCCTGAGCTTGCGGGCACCCCGCTGGGGCCGCCGGGCCCATCGGGCCCGGTGTCTGTCCGGAAAGCCAGCCTTTTGGGCTGGCTTTTTTCGTCTCGCGCACATCGTTTTAATACGGTGGAAGATATCGACTATCTGGAATTGGAACTGCACTGATGCGGCATGGTCTGTGCTGTGTACTCTGCATAGTCGGATATCTCCAGCTAACATGCCGAGTACAAGAGCCCAAACTCTAATTCACGGCGTTGCATCCGACACGGACAAACATCGCGGCGAGCGCTGGAGCAGTTGCGAAGAAGTCCACCGGTCGGTACAGCATGGGAGCAAGACACGATGCACACAGAGCTGAACCATGTCATGCCCTGGCGGATCGAGGACATCGATCTGACGCGCATTGACCGGCAGAAGGCGGCGGCCAACGAAGACCTGCTGCTGTTGCTGTGCGCGGCTTCGTTCATCGAAAGCGGCACCGATCTCTACACCAGCAATCTGAGTACGTTTTTCAACGACGACCCCGAGGTCTCCGCCTGGCTCAACAACGAGTGGGAGCCCGAGGAAATGCAGCACGGCCGCGCGCTGAAGACCTATATCGCGCATGTGTGGCCGGAGTTCGACTGGGACACCGCATTCCGCAATTTCATGGCCGAGTATTCGCTGACTTGCTCGGTCGAGGATTTCGAAAAGACCCGCGCGCTCGAGATGGTCGCGCGTTGCGTAGTGGAAACGGGCACGGCGACGTTGTATCGCGCGATCAACGAGTGCTCAGATGAAGCGGTGCTCAAGCAGATCACCGACAACATCCGCACCGACGAAGTCCGTCACTACAAGCACTTTTTCAAGTACTTCAAGAAGTACAACCGGATCGAGGGCAACGGCCGGCTCGCGGTGCTCGGCGCGTTGATGCGTCGCGTGATGGAAATCAAGAACGAAGATTCGGAGATCGCGTTGCGGCACGTGTTCGCGATTCGCTATCCAGAGCGCGTGCACGACTGCGCGTATAACCGCGAGCGCGCCGCGCGTATCAATAAGCTGGTGCGGCGCAATCTGTCCGCCGACATGTGCGTGAAGATGCTGCTCAAACCGCTCGATCTGCCAGCGCGCATTCAGCCGGGCGTGCATTACCCGCTCGCGAAGATCACTCAGCATGTGTTCTTTCGCTGAGCTATCGCTCGTTGAGGCTGACTGACTACTTCGGCTGGATCGATAGCATGAGCGACCCCTCCTCCGCATCGACGTCCGCGCGTGCGCTCGAACAGGTCACGTTCGACGAATGGCCGGCCAACGTGCGTGCATTGCTCGACGGTTCGTTGCTCGCGGACAAGGCGGGCTTCACCGCGTCGCTGCTGACAGTCGATGCGAACGGCCACGTGCGCACATCGCTGCTGAGCGTCGGCGAACTCTATGCACCCGACTCGCGCACGCTGTGCATCGCGCTATGGCCGCAGGCGCGAGCCACGCGCGCGATCGAGCAAAGCGGACGCGCGGCGTTGAGCTTCGTTTGTGATGCGGCGTTCTATCAGGTGCAGTTGCGTGTCACGCCGCTGCCCGGTGTCGCCGACGACGATAGCGGCCTCGTCTACCTGCTCGGCTCGATCGACACGGCGGAGGCGCAAAGCGTCCGTTATGCGCACCTGACGGGCGGCATCACGTTCGCCTTGCAAGGAGAGGGGAATGCGGTACTCGAGCGATGGGAACAGCAGGTCGAGTATTTGAAGCGGGCCGCCGCCGCAAGCAGCCGTTAGTCTTCGAGCAGCAAGCACTGACGGCTGACACGCGCCGGCGGCCTTCAGGCGAAACGACGCTTAGCGGCCGCGCTCGCCGTTGCGCGACGGTTGCGCACGACGCGGCGCATCGTTGCGCTTTGTGCCGCCGAGCAATGCGCCCGGATTGGCGTTAGGGGAACCATTGCCCTGCGGCTTGCGCGGCGCATGTTGCGCGGCACCGCCGTCTTGCCCTGCCGCACGCGGACGATCGTCATGACGCTGCGTATCGCGGCGCGTCTGTCCACCGTTGCCGGCCGGCTTTGCGCCTTGCGGCCGTGGCGCGGGCTGAGCGTTCGACGAACGCTGACCCGTGCCTTGCGCGGTACGCTGACCGGAGCCTTGGGCCGGCTTAGCCGATCCGCCACCACCGGCACCGCCCGCACTCGCGCCCTCGCGGCGCCCTGCACCTTGTCCCTGGCGCGGCGAGCGGCCGCCGCCGCCACCACCGCCCTGGCCGCGTCGGAGGATCGGCTCGGGCTTGGCGGTCGGGTCCGGCTCGAAACCGGCGATCACTTCCTGCGGAATCGGACGCTTGATCAGCTTCTCGATGTCTTTCAGCAACTGCAGTTCATCGACGCACACGAGCGACACCGCTTCGCCCGTCGCACCCGCGCGACCGGTGCGGCCGATGCGGTGCACGTAGTCTTCCGGCACGTTCGGCAAATCAAAGTTGACCACGTGCGGCAGCTGATCGATATCGATGCCGCGTGCGGCGATGTCCGTCGCGACCAGCACCTGCAGCGTGCCATCCTTGAACTCGGCGAGCGCACGCGTGCGTGCCGACTGGCTCTTGTTGCCGTGAATCGCGAGCGCGGTGATGCCGTCCTTCGTCAGTTGCTCGGCGAGGCGGTTCGCGCCGTGCTTGGTGCGCGTGAACACGAGCACCTGGAACCAGTTGTGCTGACGGATCAGATGCGTGAGCATCTCGCGCTTGCGGTCGCGATCGACCGGGTGAATCTTCTGCGCGACCGTTTCGGCCGTCGTATTGCGGCGCGCGACTTCGATCAGCGCCGGCGAGTCGAGCAGGCCGTCGGCGAGGGCCTTGATTTCGTCGGAGAACGTCGCCGAGAACAGCAGGTTCTGGCGCTTCGGCGGCAGCTTCGCGAGCACACGCTTGATGTCATGGATGAAGCCCATGTCGAGCATGCGGTCCGCTTCGTCGAGCACGAGGATCTCGAGATGCGACAGGTCGATGGTCTTCTGCTGCATGTGATCGAGCAGGCGGCCCGGCGTCGCGACGACGATATCCATGCCGCGCTTGAGCGCATCGATTTGCGGATTGATGCCGACGCCGCCAAACATCACGGTCGATTTCAGCTTCAGATACTTGCCATAGGCGCGCACGCTTTCTTCGACCTGCGCGGCCAGTTCACGCGTCGGCGTGAGGATCAGCGCGCGTACCACGCGCTTGCCGCCGGCGGCCGGCGGCGTCGAATTGAGGCGCTGCAGGATCGGCAGCGTGAAGCCGGCAGTCTTGCCGGTGCCGGTTTGCGCGCCGGCGAGCAGATCGCCGCCGTTGAGCACGGCCGGGATCGCCTGAGTCTGGATCGGAGTCGGGCTGGTGTAGCCCAGTTCATTGACAGCGCGGACCAACGGTTCGGACAAGCCGAGGGAATCAAAAGACATAAAAACTCTTTGCAATGCAGTTTCGCGAACGGCCCCGCGGGACACAGCGGCCCCAACGCGGAAAAACCAGCACGGCATCGACACGCCCGCATGGCGTGTGCGAGGCCGCAGCCCGGTTCCGTTCACGGAGAAATCGGCGGCACGCTCACAGAGGTGCCGGATGATTCAACGCGCTATGCAGACACGTCGACTGGCCTTAAGTTGCATTTCGTCGCCGTGGCATGTCACGCGACATAGCGCGCGACACTGACGAATTGACACAGACTGCCCGCCAGTACGAACAGGTGCCAGATACCATGTCCGTGGCGGATGCGCTCGTCGTTGATGAAGAAATAGATGCCGACGCTATAGATGACGCCGCCGGCCACGAGCCATGCGGTTCCCGCGGCCGGCAACGCCTGCACCAGCGGGTGGACGGCTACGAGCGCGAGCCATCCCATCAACACATACAGCACCATCGACACGCTGCGGGTGCGTCGCCCGAGCGTCAGTTCCTGCACGATGCCGAGGGCAGCGAGCCCCCAGCTTACGCCGAATAGCGACCAGCCCCACGGTCCACGCAATGTGACGAGCGTAAACGGCGTGTAGCTGCCGGCGATCAGCAGGTAGATCGCCGAATGATCGCATTTCTGCAGAATCGCCTTCAGACGTGGATGGCGCACGCTGTGATACAGCGTCGAGATCGCATACAGCACGAACAGCATCGCACCGTACACGCTGAAGCTCACGACCTTGTACGCGTCGCCGGCGAGCGCGCCCATCGTGACCAGCGTCGCCAGCCCCACCACCGAAAGCACGGTGCCGACGAGATGGGTGATGCTGTTCAAACGCTCACCGACGTGCACGACTCTTTCCTCCAGCACGGTCCCACGAGGGCGACCGTCGATACGAACAGGCCCATATGATACCGGTCCTGAAAAAACGAAGGGCGCGGCCGCGAAATTCGCAGGCCGCGCCCGGGTGCGTCAAACGCTGCTTAGTCGAGCGGCGCCGAACGCAGATTGGCCACCTGCTGCGGTGACACGGCCGTACCGTGGTTGCCCCAGGACATACGGATGTACGTCACGACCGCCGCGACTTCCTGATTCGACAGAGCCTGCGCGAACGGCGGCATGCCGTACGGATGCGGGTTTCCGTCCGTGCTCGGCGGATAACCGCCGTTCAGCACCATGCGGATCGGGTTGACCGCCGATGGCATTTGGATCGACTGGTTGTTCGCGAGCGGCGGGAATGCCGGGGGCCGGCCGAGACCGTTTTCCTCGTGGCACTTCGCGCAGTTGTCAGCGTAGATCTTCTGGCCTTGCTTCAACAGTTCGCCGCCGAACTTTTCCGAGGTTTCGAGCTGCAGCGGCTCCGGTGCTTCGCTCTTCTGCGGAATCGTCTTCAGGTACGTCGCCATCGCGTTGATGTCTTCGGTCGACAGATACTGCAGGCTGTTGTGAACCACTTCGGCCATCGGACCGAACACCGCGCCGCGGCTCGACACGCCGGTCTTGAGCAGATCGGCGATGTCTTTGAGGTCCCAGTCGCCGAGGCCGGCTTCCCGGTTCGACGTCAGCGACGGCGCGTACCAGTTCTGCAACGGAATCAGACCGCCAGCGAACGCCGCCGAATTGACCGGGCCGCCCATCGCGTTGATCGACGTGTGGCACATGCCGCAGTGGCCGAGGCCTTCGACCAGATACGCACCACGGTTCCATTCGACCGACTTGGTCGGATCAGGCTTGAACTCGCCTTCACGGAAGAACAGCGTGCGCCAGCCGATCAGCATGTTGCGCTGGTTGAACGGGAATTTCAGTTCGTGCGGACGGCTCGGCACGTTGACCGGCGCGACCGAGCGCAGGTAGGCATAGATCGCATCGGAGTCGGCGCGCGTGACCTTCGTATAGCTCGTGAACGGAAAGCCTGGATAGAGCAGGCTGCCGTCTTTCGAGCGGCCGGTGTGCATCGCGCGATAGAAGTCGTCCTGGGTCCACTTGCCGATGCCGTACTGGTCGTCGGGCGTGATGTTCGGCGTGAACATCGTGCCGAACGGCGTGGCCATCGGTAGGCCGCCCGCGAACGGCTGGCCGCCGCGCACCGTGTGGCAGGCGATACAGTCGCCGGCGCGGGCGAGGTACTCGCCCTTCTTGACCAGGTCAGCCTGGTCCGCGGGCGTTGCCGCCACCGCCGCGCCGCTGCTATGCAGATTGTCGCCGCCCGACCAGAGGACGGGAACGAGAGCGGCGGCCGCGACTACGACGACTGCCGAGAGGGCGAACAAAGACTTGCGTTTCATTTGAATGTCTCTCCCGGCGCCTTATTGCGGTTCGCTGCCGCAGGCAAGCGGAGTCTTCAAGGAGCGGGCCGGAGCCGGCACGGGGTTTTGCGGAGCCTGCCGCGTGGAAAGCCAGGCCGCGACGGCGTTCACGTCTTCGTCGCTCAGGCGCGTGGCGATGGTGTGCATGCAGTCCGGCGCGATCGCGCGACGCGTGCCCGAGCGCCACGAGCCGAGCTGCGCGCTAATGTAGTCGGCGTGCAAACCGACGAGACCTGGGATCGCCGGCTCCATACCGGTGAGCGCCTTGCCATGGCAGGCCGCGCAAGCGGGCACCTGCTTCGACGCATCACCGTGCAGCACGATCTGCTCGCCGCGCGCGAGCGTGGCGGCCGAGACCGTCGGCTTGGCCGGCGTCGGATACGGCGGGCGCTGCTGCGAGAAGAAGGTGGCGATCTGATGCAGGTAGTCGTCGGAGAGATACGTGACGAGGTAGTTCATCGGCGGGTACTTGCGGCGCCCTTCACGGAAGTTTTGCAACTGATTGAACAGATATTCCGCCGGCTTGCCCGCGAGGCGCGGGAAGTAGTCGTTGTCGGTGCCTTGTCCATGCGAGCCGTGGCAAGCCGTGCAGCCTTGCACGCGCGCTTCCATCGTGTCGGGGGCCTTCGGTTGAGTCTGCGCTTTTGCAGCGCTATAGACACCCGCGGTGCCGATCAGCAGAAGGGCAAGCAACGGGCGGAAGAGGCGTCTTGAAGACACGCGTAACTCCATCAGAATCGGGGACCTGACCGAACTTCGGGCGGCTCGGTGTGAAGGACAGCCGTCGCTGCGGCGACGCAGCATTCTATCATCGAAGGTTGATGGTGACCATTTGCCGCATGAGAGACGGTTCCCGGTGTGACCGCCATGCGACAGTGCGTCAGGTCGAATCGATCCCCGCGCGCGCCGTCGAAGCGTACACTTCCGGGCTCGCCGGTCGTCGTGCAGACGCAGCGCGTCGCCGGCCCGGCTATGTTTCGTTCGTTCTCATTCGCTATCGGCCTTACATGAAGCTATTCGATTTTTCTTCTTCGACGCAGCGTGCGTTGATGTCCGGCGCGGTGGCGCTGGCCATGTCGCCCACCGTGTTCGCGCACGCGCATCTGATCTCGAGCGTGCCGGCCGCGAACGCCGAGGCCGTCGCGCCCGCCGACGTGATAATCCATTTCACCGAGCCGCTCGAACCGGCGTTCAGCAGGATCACGCTCGCCGACGCAAGCGGCAAGTCCGCGACGCCGACCGCGTCGACGGTCGATCACGCGGACGCTCGCGCGATGCGCCTCGCGCTGCCTGCGCTGACGAGCGGCCGCTATGCGGTGCACTGGATCGCGGTGGCCATCGACGGCCATCGCACGCAAGGCGACTTTGCGTTCAACGTCCAATGAACTTCGACGGACTGTGGATCGGGCAGGTCGCCATGGCCGCGCTCATGAACGTCGCGTTCGGTTTCGCCGTCGGCTCGGCGCTACTCGGCGCATGGCTCGCGAAGGACGGGCTCCCCGGCACGTCACCGGCGCGTCCCGGCTGGATGCGCGCGCAACGCTCGATGCTCGCGGCCACCATCGTGCTGGTGCTCGCGGATCTCGGCTGGCTGTTGTATCAGGCGGCGTCGATGGGCGGCGTTGCGTTGCTCGCGGCGTTCGGCATGGTGCCGACGGTGCTGACGCAAACGCATGTCGGCTACGGCTGGAGCGTCGCGTTCGGCGGCGCGCTGGTGCTGCTCGGCACCGCGTTGAGCCATGGCACGGGCATGCTGCGTAGCACGGTGCTGTGGCTCGCGGTGCTCGCGATCGCGGCCGGCAAAGCGTCGCTCGGTCATGCGGCCGACGCCGGCGTCGTCTCCGCCGCGATCGGCATGCAGACGCTGCACGTGCTGGCGACGAGCGTATGGGGCGGACTCGTGATGGCCTCCGGCCTCGCGGTGCTGCCGGCGCTCGGCGCATCGACCGCGCGCGGCATGCTGATTCGCACGGCGACGCAGGTCTCGAACGTGTCGATCGTCGCGGTCGTGTTCGCGTTGCTATCGGGTGTCTTCAATGCGGTGCGCGGCTCGGGCGGCTCGTTCGAAGCGATTCAGGCGAGCACCTGGGGTCATGTGCTGACGTTGAAGCTCGTGCTGGTCGCGCTCGCGCTCGTGCTCGGCGCGCTGAACCGGAGCTCGGCGCTGCCGCGCCTGCGTCGCACCGCGTCGACGATGGATGCGCACACGTTCGTCAACGTGATGTATCTGGAAGCGCTCGTGATGATCGGCGTGTTCGTCGTCGCGGCCGCGTTGTCGCATAGCGTGCCGGCGTTCGCGGGGCTCGGTTGAATGCGCGGCCCCGGTTCGAAGTCCGCTTACTCGAAGCCCAGGCGATGACCAAGAATCGGCGCACAGAACAGCGCGATCGCGCAGCCCGCGGCCTTGCCTTCGAGCTCGGCGCCGGCCGCGTGTGAGCTGACCATCTGCGTGAGCAGATCGAAGAGCTGGGGTAGGCAGTACAGCACCGCCGCGGCGATAAAGCATTTCCCGACCACCGAGATGCTCCATCCGCGCTCGTACGCGAGCATCGCGCCGATCAGGCGCAGCACGCCGAACGCGACCAACGCGCCAACCGTCGCCTGTTCGCGGATCAGATAGTCGGGAAGGAATTCGCCCATGGTGTTCCCTGCTGCATGCGTTGTTTGCATGCATTTCAGCAGGGAGACGGCCATGCGTATGTCCGATACCGAACGAACTTAAGCGAGAGCCAGGCGGGGTAGGGCGTGGCGAGGGACGGGGCTGATTCGCTCAGCTGCTCAGTTCGGAGTGCTCAGATCACCATTCGGCGACGCTGCCGTCGGCGTGACGCCACACCGGATTGCGCCAGCGATGACCGACCTTCGCCATCTCGCGCACCTTCTCTTCGTTGACCTCGATGCCAAGTCCCGGGCCCTGCGGAATCGACACGAAGCCGTCTTCGTACTTGAAGACTTGCGGGTTTCTGATGTAGTCGAGCAGGTCGTTGCCCTGGTTGTAGTGGATGCCGAGGCTCTGTTCCTGGATGAACGCGTTGTAGCTGACCGCGTCGATCTGCAGGCAGGTGGCGAGCGCGATCGGGCCCAGCGGGCAATGCAGCGCGAGCGCAACGTCGTAGGCTTCAGCCATCGCGGCGATCTTGCGGCATTCCGTGATGCCGCCCGCGTGCGACGCATCCGGCTGGATGATGTCGACGTAGCCGCCCGACAGGATGTGCTTGAAGTCCCAGCGCGAATACAGGCGCTCGCCGAGCGCGATCGGCGTATTGGTCTGATTGACGATGTCGCGCAGCGCCTCGGCGTTTTCCGACAGCACCGGCTCTTCGATGAACAGCAGCTTGTACGGATCGAGCTCCTTGGCGAGCACCTTCGCCATCGGCTTGTGCACGCGGCCGTGAAAGTCCACCCCAATGCCGATGTTCGGCCCGACCGCCTCGCGCACCGCCGCGACGTTGTTGATGACGCCTTGCACCTTGTCGAAGGTATCGATGATCTGCAGCTCTTCCGAGCCGTTCATCTTGACGGCCTTGAAGCCGCGCTCGACCACCGCGCGCGCGTTGTTCGCGACATCGCTCGGGCGGTCGCCGCCGATCCACGAGTACACCTTGATCTTGTCGCGCACCTGGCCGCCGAGCAGCGCATGCACCGGCACGCCATGGTGCTTGCCCTTGATGTCCCACAGCGCCTGATCGACGCCCGCGATCGCGCTCATCGTGATCGGACCGCCGCGATAGAAGCCCGCGCGGTACATCACCTGCCAATGATCCTCGATCAGCAGCGGGTCTTTGCCGATCAGATAGTCGGATAGTTCCTCGACGGCCGCCGCGACCGTATGCGCGCGCCCTTCCACCACCGGCTCGCCCCAACCGACGATGCCCTCGTCGGTTTCGATCTTCAGGAAGCACCAGCGCGGCGGGACGATGAAGGTTTCGAGCTTGGTGATTTTCATGCTGTGCGTCTCCTATGTCGGTCGGAGCTGGCGCTTTAGCGCTGGCTCCGAGTCCATGCAAGATGGTTGCGGCAAAAAATTCGAGGATTCCATGCTACAACAAAAGTGCTTTAAAAGTACTATTAATAGTATAATTGATCACATAGTGGTGAGCTTGAAAGAGTTACGCCACATTGCGCTACGAGACCATCGCGAGGAGAGAACCATGCCGCACGATCTGCATGGGCGAGTCGCCCAAGTGCTCGCGACTGCCATTCTGCGCGGCGACTATGCACCCGAGTCGATCCTGCCGCGCGAAGCGGAGTTGATGGAGGCGTTCGGCGTGAGCCGCACGGTGCTGCGCGAGGCGCTGCGCACGCTGACGTCGAAAGGGTTGATCGAATCGCGGCCGCGCGTCGGGACGCGCGTGCGGGTCAAATCCGCGTGGAATCTGCTCGATGCCAATCTGCTCGACTGGTATTCGCGGGTCGCCGAGCCGATGGCGTTCGCGCTCAAGCTGCAGGAAATGCGCGAGATGGTCGAGCCGTACGCCGCCGGTCTCGCGGCCGCCGCGTACACCGACGACACGTTGGATGCGCTTGCGGCCGCGCATGCCGCGATGGTGGCGGCGCGCAACGTCGACGAATGGGTGCGTGCCGATCTGCAGTTCCATCTGTGCGTGCTTACCGCGTGCAGCAATGAATTGCTGATTCCCCTTGGCGCGCTGATCGAGCGCACGCTCGAGGGACAGTTGCGGCTCAATGCGAAACGCGCCGATGTGTTCAACGCGTCGCTCGCCGAGCACACGGCGGTGTTCGAGGCGATTCGCGCGCGCGATGCCGCCGCGGCGTACGCGGCGATGGCGTCATTGCTCGGCGTGACGCGCGGGCGAATCGAAGGCTGAGGCGGACGCTGCCGCACGCGATGTCAATCCATCGCCGCATGCGCGACCGATGCATCCGGTGTCTTGTGCGACGGCCGGATCAGCAGTAACAGCGGCACGACCAGCAGCGTCGCCACGAACATCAGCTTGAAGTCGTTCAGATACGCGATCATCGTGGCCTGCTGCGTGATCGACGCATTCAGCGCCGCGATGTCGTAGTTCGAGCCGCTGGCGAGCATCGACTGCAGCCCCGGATTGAACGCGGTGACGTTCGCGGCGAGGTCCGCGTGCGAGATCTGCGTGTTGCGCGTCATCAGCGTCTGCACGATCGAAATGCCGATACTGCTGCCGATGTTGCGCATCAGGCTATAAGTCGCGGTGCCGTCCGCGCGCAGTTCCGGCGACAGTGTGGAGAACGTCAGCGTGGACAGCGGCACGAACACGAGGCCGAGTCCGAAGCCCTGGATCACGCCGGGCCACACGATGTTCGACGCCGACAGCACGATCGTGTATTGCATCATCTGCCATAGCGCGAACGCCGAAATCAGAAAGCCGCAGAGCAGCAGCAGTCGGGCGTCGACGCGCTTGAGCAGCCGGCCGGCGATCAGCATCGCGACCATCGTGCCGGCGCCGCTCGGCGCGGTGACGAGGCCCGTGGTCGCGACCGGATAGCCCATCAGGTTTTGCAGCATCGGCGGCAGCAGCGCACGCGTCGCGTACATCACCGCGCCGATCACGAAGATGAAGAACGTGCCGGTCGCGAAGTTCGGGTCCTTCAGCAACTTGTACTTGAAAAACGAGCGCTCCCCGATCGTCGCCGTGTGCACGAGAAAGAACGCGAAGCTGATCGCCGCGACGAGCGCCTCGATCACGATCTCAGTCGACGAAAACCAGTCGAGCTGCTCGCCGCGATCGAGCATCGCCTGCAATGCGCCGATCGCGAGGCCGAGCGTGATGAAGCCGAACGCGTCGAATTTGACGTCGTGTTTCGGCTCGCGCGTCGGCAGGAAGGTCGCGACGCCGAACAGCGCGAACGCGCCGATCGGCACGTTGATGAAGAACACCCACCGCCAGTTATAGCTATCGGTGAGCCAGCCGCCGAGCGTCGGGCCGAGAATCGGCCCGACCATCACGCCCATGCCCCACACGGCCATCGCCTGGCCTTGCTTTTCGCGCGGGTTGATATCGAGCAGGATCGACTGCGACAGCGGCACCAGCGACGCGCCGAAGATCCCTTGCAGCAGACGCGACACGACGATCTGCGACAGCGTCTCGGAGAGCCCGCACAGCGCGGACGACACCGTGAAGCCGCCGATCGCGATCAGCAGCAGCCGCTTGACGCTGAGCCGATCCGCCAGCCAGCCGGTGAGCGGCGTGGCGATCGCGGCGGCGACGATATAGGAGGTCAGCACCCACGTGATCTCGTCCTGCGACGCGGACAGTGCGCCTTGCATATGCGGCAGCGCCACGTTGGCGATCGTGCTGTCGAGCGTCTGGATCAGCGTTGCGAGCATGATCGAGATCGTGATCATCGGCCGGTTGAGCAGCGCGGTGGCGCTCGCCGGCGTGGAGGCAGAGGACATGAACGGTGGGGATGGCCGATATAGTAAGCATGCTTATTATATCGGCCGTACCGGTTTGCGCTATCGGGGCTTGTGCTGAGGGCGGAACGCGTGCGCAGGCACGCTGCAAGCCGAAGTGCTTCCGTATAATCCGCGCATGAAAACCCAATTCGAAGAGCGCTTCGGCTTTCTGATCTACGACGTCGGCCGGCTGGCGGGCAAGCGGTTCGACGATCTCGCGAGGTCGTCGGTCGATCTGACGCGCGCGCAGTGTCGCGTGCTGGCCTATCTCGGCCATTTCGGCGACATCAATCAGGCGCGGCTCGCGGATCTACTCGAGGTCGCGCCGATCTCGGCGGGCCGGCTGCTCGACCGGATGGAGGAAGGCGGTTGGATCGAACGGACCGCGAATCCGCAGGATCGCCGCGAACGCCAGGTTCGCATGACGCCGAAGGCCGAGCGCACGCTCGGCAAGGCGCGCAAGGTCGGCGACGAGGTCGCGCTCGAAGCGCTCAATGGTTTCAGCGATGAAGAATCGGCGCAGTTGATCGGGCTGCTGCAACGGGTGCGCGGCAACCTGAGCCGGCTCGTGGATCGCTGACGCGTTGCGGTGGCGGCTCGCGCTTCAAATTACGTTATTTGGATTCTGACGCGGGCGCGGCGCTGGTCGGCGGCACCAGTTCGTAGCAGCCCGGCGCTGCGGAGGTTTTCGCTTTGGTATCCGGCTGCGGATCGATGCATTTGAACGCACTCTGATCGCGCTGCACGAAGATTGTGTCGGCCGGCCCGTTGTTGACGACGGCGACAATCCTGTAGCCATCCTGAAGCAGCGTCGCGAGCATGGTCGAACTGGCGCGCCATTGGCTGTCGGACGGAGTTGGGGCTTGGGCATGGGCGGTGCGGGTGGCGGTCGTGCCGGCGAGCGCGAGCGCAGCGCTGGTTGCGGCGAGCGCGACGGTGCGGAACGTCATCAGTGAACCTCCTCGTAGTTGCGACGGATTGGCGATGCTGGCAGGAAGCCTGTCAGGTCCTGCATCCAGGACGCGCGTTGGACTCTCCGGAGAGAACGTGTCAGGCTGGCTCATGACTCTATTCTCTCAAGAGACGAAGGCTGCAACAAACCCGCAGCGTTTCACTGCCCATACCCTGTGACGCGGGTGGCCACCGCTTCGTTCGATCAGGAGCTCGCGCCGCGCTCGCTGGCCAGCCATGCTCGCCATCCGCCAAACCCCGAGATGTCGGTTCCCGACTGCACACCATACGGCTCGCACAGGAAGCCGGTCACCCACGAACCGTCGACGAGTTCGACCTTCCCCAGAACCAGCGGAGAAGGAACGGTCGCGATGAACGAGCCGAACTCGGCGCTGGGCATATCCCATACTTCGACAGCAATTTTTGCGCCGCCGTCCGCGACGCGCCACATGGCTGGCCGCCTCGTGCCGTCCGCCGATGCGGGCAGCGCAGACAAACGATAGTGCTCCGCAGTGTGCGTGGCCTGCACGAGGCGTGCACGTCGGGCGACCAGATCCCGGTTCAGCGGTAAGCCTTGCATGTGAGCGCCGCAGGCCGCGATCGGCATGCGGTCATGGGTGGCCGTGTGTCGTTCGCCCGGCTCGCCCGGCTCGACGCTTGGCCTGCCTACGCATTGCACGTCGCTTTCTCGTTGCAGCAGGTCGGCCACGCCTAACAGATACTGATCGGTGAATGCGCGGCCAAAGACGGTGACGCCCCACGGAAGACCATTGTTCATGAAGCCGGTCGGGGTAGCGACGGCCGCATAGTCCAGCAGATTCATGAAGTTCGTGTAGTAGCCGACAGCGAGTTCGGACCGATCGGGTCGCGCTCCAACTCGTCGAGCGTGACGGGACGCGGATACGTCGGCGTCAGCACGAAATCGAGCGACTCGATCGCTGCGTCGCAGACGGCCTTCAATTCCTGCAGGCGATATTGCGCGCGAAACAGCTCGACCGCGGTGGCGCCCGGCGCTCTCGCCAACACGTCGCGAATGACGGGCATGACCGCAGCCGGCCTCGTTGTCATCAACTCGCCCACCACGTCGTAGCGCTCGGCCACCCACGGGCCCTGATAGAGCAGCTTCGCGGCTTCGACGAACGGCTCGAAGTCGATCTCGACAGCCTCGCCTCCTGCCGCTTCCAGCAACGCGCGCGCCTTGGCAAACAAGCCGGGGCTTTCGGAGCAGCCCGCAAACTCCAGTTGCGCCGGCACGCCAAAGCGGAACGCCCGGGGCCTGCCAAACGCGCGTGCGGTGTTCCATTGCGGATTCGCGCGGCTGTATGCATCGCGAGGATCGGCGCACGAGCTCAACGCAAGAAGCTCGCTCGCTTCTTCCGCCGTCGCCGTGAAAAACGTCGCGCAATCGAGCGTGCGGCACGCGGGCACCACGCCCGCGGTGGACAACAGGCCTTTCGTTGGCTTGAGACCGATGAGATTGTTCAGCGCGGCAGGCACGCGACCGGAACCGGCCGTGTCGGTCCCGAGCGCGAAACTGGCGACGCCGAGCGCGACCGCGAGTGACGAGCCGGCGCTCGAGCCGCCTGACGGATAGTCGGGATGCACGCTATTGCGGCATTTGCCGTACGGCGAGCGGGTGCCGTTGAGACCGGTCGCGAACTGGTCGAGATTGGTCTTGCCGAGCGGTATCGCACCGAGCGCGATCAATTGCGCAACGACGCTCGCGGAGCGCGACGGCGTGTACGCGAAGGCGGGACACGCGGCCGTCGTCTGAATACCGGCGAGATCGATATTGTCCTTGATCGCAAACGGCACGCCATAGAGCGGCAGGCTTTCGATGTCTTGCGCGTTAAGCCAGTCGAGGTAGGGCGCGACTTCCTCTTCGGTCAGAAGATGAATGAACAGATTGAACGACGGATTCAGCGCGGCGGCTTTGGCGAGCAGTTCAGCGACGAGCTTGCGCGGCGTGAGCGTTCCCGCACGGTATGCGGCGCGAAGCGTCGGGAGACGTAGATCGAATGACGACATGGTTTTCCGTCCAGATATTTAGTGACGTTCGATAACCGCAACGCGTTGCCCCGCGCGCACGGGCGACCCCGGCGCCACGTAGATATCGCCGACGATACCCGCGCACGGCGCACACACCGAGATCTCCATCTTCATCGACTCGATGACGAGCAGCACGTCGCCTGCGTCGACCGCGTCGCCGGTTTTCACCTTGACCTGCCAGAGGCTGCCGGCAATTTCGCTGTCCACGGCGACGTCGCCGTTTTTCAGCGGAGCTGATTGAGTGTCTTCGGCGACCGGCGTCTCGAACGTTTCTTCCGAGGCGCCGGCTTCACGCCATCGCTCGCGCTCCGCCTGAAAGGCCGCTTGTTGCCGCGAACGGAACTGCTCGATGCCGACGGATTCGCTGGCGAGGAACGCCTGATAGTCCGGCAGCGAAAGCTCGGACTCTTCGATCCGCAACGGATAGCGGCCCAGCGGGAAGTCCGCGCGGATGCGCAACAGATCGGCGGCCGCCACTTCGTAGAAGCGAATCTGGTCGAAGAAGCGCAGCAAATAGTGCTGTCCAGCGAAATCCGCGACATCGCGGTAGCGATTCCACATCTGCAACGTGCGGCCGACGAATTGATAGCCGCCCGGCCCTTCCATGCCATAGACGCACAGATACGCGCCACCGATGCCGACCGAGTTCTCCGCGGTCCACGTACGCGCCGGGTTGTATTTCGTCGTAACGAGCCGGTGACGAGGATCGAGCGGCGTCGCGACCGGTGCGCCGAGGTAGACGTCGCCGAGTCCCATCACGAGATAGCTCGCATCGAAGACGATCTGCCTGACCGCGTCGATCGAGTCGAGGTCGTTGATGCGGCGAATGAATTCGAGGTTGCTCGGACACCACGGCGCATCCTTGCGCACGGTGGTCATGTATTTGTCGATCGCGAGCTGGCACGCGGGGTCATCCCACGACAGCGGCAGATGCACGATTCGCGACGGCACCCGCAGGTCCTTGTGCAACCCGACCTCGCCCCACGCCTGCGCGACGATGTCGAGCAAGCGGGCGAGCGGCAATTCTTCGGGCCGATAGTGGATCTGCAGCGAGCGGATGCCCGGCGTGAGATCGATGACGCCCGTCAGATGCATCGCTTCGAGGGACTGCATCAGCGCATGTCCGCGAAACCGCGCAACCAGATCGAGTTCCGCCGGCCCGATCTCGAGCAGCAGATGCGTGTCGCCCGATAGACGCGCGACGAGTCTTTCGCGATCCGTGCCGGTATCGAGCACGATGGGCGACGTTAGCGAGGTGGTTCTTTCGCTCGGCGCGTTCGGTGCAATCTCGAGGCTCTCCAGTTCCCGCCGACGCTCATGCGCCGCCTGACGGGCTTGCTCGACTTCGACCGGAACGAAGCGGATCTTGTCGCCCGCTTTCAGTTGGCCGATCTGCCAGAGGTCCGCCTCGATGATCGTCACCGGACACACGAAGCCGCCGAGACTCGGGCCGTCGGGTCCGAGAATCACGGGCATGTCGCCGGTGAAGTCGACGGCGCCGACCGCGTACGGATTATCGTGAATGTTCGACGGGTGCAGGCCGGCCTCGCCACCGTCCTCGCGCGCCCACTCGGGTTTCGGCCCGATCAGGCGCACGCCGGTACGGCTGGAGTTGAAGTGAACCTCCCACTCGGTGTCGAGAAGCTGCGCGATATAGCGGGCGCTGAAGTATTCCGGTGCACCGTGCGGCCCATAGATCACGCGCACAGCGCGCACGCCGTCGAGCATCGGCGCGTTGACGAGCGCCGCGCCGGCCTGCGCGTCGGCGAGCGGATAAAGATGCAGCACGTCGCCGGCGCGGATCGCGCGGCCGCCATGGCCGCCGAACTGGCCGAGCGTAAAGGTGCTGCGGCTGCCGAGGTAGAGCGCGACGTCGAAGCCGCCGCGCACGCATAGGTAAGCGCGCGCGCCCGCGCCGCGTATCGTGCCGAGCGCGAGCGTCGCACCCGCCGGTACATGAAGGCTCGTATTGAGCGGCTGCGCGACATCGTCGAGCAGCACCGGAAGCTCCGCGCCGGTGACGGCGACCACTGCATCCGTGTTAAAGCGCAGCGTCGGTCCGCTCATCGTGACTTCGAGAGCGGCGGCGTCGGGCGCATTGCCGAGCAGGCGATTGCCGAGCCGCATCGCCCGGTCATCCATCGGCCCCGACGGCGGGATGCCGACTGCCCAGTAACCCAACCGGCCAGGATAGTCCTGCACCGTCGTTTGCGTGCCGCCGCTGACGACGTCGACCGTGCTGGCCTGATACCTGAGCGCTTCGAGACATCGAGTCCACGGTTCGCCCGACGCAAACGGCCGATCGCGCAGAATCTGGCGCAGATAGTCGCGATTCGTCTCGACGCCGTAGAGCCGGGTGTGGCGCAGCGCATCGTCGAGCGCATGGCGCGCTTGATCGCGAGTCGGCGACCACGCGATCACTTTCGCGAGCATCGGGTCGAAGTACGGCGGTACTTCGCAACCTGCCTCGATCCATGTATCGATGCGCAGCGCACGGCCGTCCGCGTGCGGGAACGCGACGTCGGTCAGCAGACCCGGACTCGGTTTGAAGTCACGCCCAGGGTCCTCCGCGTAGAGTCGCGCCTGGATCGCATGTCCTCGCGGCGTGAGACCTGCCGCGAGTTCCCGCAGCGGCGCGAGCGTGCCGGCCGCGAGTTCGATCATCCAACGCACCAGGTCGACGCCCCACACCTGTTCGGTTACGCCGTGCTCGACCTGCAGACGTGTATTGACTTCGAGGAAGTAGAACTGTTCGGCGGCGCTGTCGTACACGAACTCGACGGTGCCGGCGGAGCGATAGTCGACGGCTTTCGCGAGCTTGACCGCGGCCTCGCACAACGCGGCCTGAATCCCGTCCGGCAGGCAGGGCGCGGGGGTTTCCTCGAGCACCTTCTGATTGCGCCGCTGCACCGAGCAGTCGCGCACGCCGAGCGCCAGCGCGTCGCCTCGGCCGTCGCCGAATACCTGCACTTCCAGATGCCGCGCCCGTTCGATGTACTTCTCCAGAAACACGCCGGCATCGCTGAAGTTGTTTTCGCCGAGGCGTTTGACCGCGTCGAAATGGGCGCCGAGCTCGTCGGCGTTCCAGCACACCCGCATGCCGATGCCGCCACCGCCCGCGGTGCTTTTCAACATCACCGGATAGCCGATGGTCTGCGCGGCCGCGAGCGCCGCCGGCAAGTCCGCGAGCAGCCCGGTGCCTTTGAGCATCGGCACCCCTTCATTGGCGGCGATTTCGCGGGCCGTGTGCTTGAGGCCGAACGCGCGAAGCTGCGCTGGCGTCGGCCCGATGAAGGCGATGCCGGCCGCTTCGCAGGCTTCGCCGAATGCTGCGTTCTCGGATAAGAACCCATAGCCGGGATGGATCGCCTGCACGCCTTCGCGACGCGCAATCGCGAGGATTTTGTCCACGTCGAGATAGGTCAGCGCGGCTGGACCGTCGCCGAGCGCATGGGCGATGGGCGCTGCGCTGACGTGGCGGCTCGCTCTGTCGGCTTCCGCGTAGATGGCGACGCCGGTCACGTCGAGTTCGCGCAACGTCCTGAGAATGCGGCACGCGATAGCGCCGCGATTAGCGATCAGAATCTTCTCGAACATGGAAGGTGTGTCGATTCGGAGGCGGGCCGTCCCGCCGTGGGAATGACCGGCCGTGGTCGTCCACGGCCGATGTCGCGTCAGCGATCTGTGCGGGTCGGTTGTTCGCGCGTGCGGATGAAGTAGCGTCCCGAGCGAACCAGCATGACGAGAAACACCCAGTGGCGGATGCGCTTCAGTTCCATATCAGCAGCTCCGCGGGCGTCGGATTGTAGGCGTTGCACGGATTGTTCAGCTGCGGGCAGTTGGAGATCAGCACGATGACGTCCATCTCGGCGCGCAATTCCACGTACTTGCCCGGCGCGGAAATGCCGTCTTCGAAGCTGAGCCCGCCTTCGGCCGTCACCGGCACGTTCATGAAGAAGTTGACGTTAGCGCCGATGTCCCGTTTCGACAGGCGGCCGTCATGCGCGCAGGCACGCAGGAAGTTGTCCCGGCAGCTGTGCATATAGCGCTTCTCCAATGCGTAGCGCACCGTGTTGCTCTCCTGCGCGCAGGCGCCGCCGAGCGTATCGTGGCGGCCGCAGGTGTCGGCCACGATCGTCAGCATCGGCTTGCCGAGGTTCGAGTACAGCACCGAGCCCGAGGTCAGGTAAAGGCTCTTTTGCCGGCGCAACGTGCGCTGCGGGTCGAAACGCTCGCGCGGATCGGCGAGGCTGTAGAACAGCGTGTCGACCGCCTGGTTGCCTTCGAGATCGACGACGCGCAGCGTTTGCCCAGCCTTCACCTCGTGAAGCCACGGCTCGCCGGCGGCGAGCGTCTCTCGATACACCGCGGTTTCCGGACGTTTGTCGCTGACGATAAGCGTGCTAGTCATAAGCGTGGCCTTCGCTCAAAGAAAGAAGCGTTCAGTATTGATGAAACCGCGTACGTTCTCTTCGCATGCGGTGCGGCAAACTTCGGCGACATCGGGGCGCGCGTCGCTCAGCTCGAGCTTCACAGGCCGGGGCGCGTACTCGGGGTGCGGGTCGAGCGGGTGCTGGATCGCGGTGAGTACCACGAGGGTGTTCATCGGCGCGTATAGCTCGACGTAGTCGTTCGCCTGCGAGTTGCCTGGAACGAAGTTGAGCAGTCCATCGTCGCTGACCTCGACACGGCTGAACAGATTGAGCGTCATCAGCAGGTCGGTGATGCCGAGCCCCCACTTGCTCATTTCGACGAGCAGGTTGTCCGTGCCGTTGCGATAGAACGCGTTGCGCAGTTCCTGATAGCGGCCCGCGCCGTATCGTTCGCGAACCTCGTCGGCGTTCGACACACCGCCGATGCTGTCGTGCCAGCCGCAGGTATCCGCGACGATTGCGGCAAGCACGCGGCCCATGTCGGAGTACAGGCAGTGACCCGCGGTGAGCCTGGCCGTGTGCTGGCACTTCAACGAATCCGGCAGATTGAGCCGTTCGCTTTTTTCCGCCGCGTTGACCATCATCACGCTGACGTTCGCGCCGCCGCGCAGGTCGGTCATGCGCAGCATTTGACCGCGCTTGACGATCAGCGACGTATGACCGCCGCCCGGGATGGTTTCTTCAAACAGTAAGGTCATACCTGTGTCCTTCAGTCGGAGACCAGTTCGATATGCGATGCGCCTCGCACGGCCGCCTCGGCGATATGCACGGCGGACACGGAATCGCGGCTGCGGTCGAGCGGAATGTTGTAGGTGATGCGCGCGCCATACGCGCCTGGCGCTTGCGGATCGATTCGCACCTTGTCGAAAACCAGCACGCGGCTTCCCAGCGTGAAGCCTTCTTTCAGGTCATGCGTGACCATGAAGATCGTGAGCTTCGATTCGCGCCACAGCTCGGAGAGCAGCACGTGCATGTCCTTGCGAATGCCGGGGTCGAGCGCGCCGAACGGTTCGTCGAGTAGCAGCACACGAGGCTTCATCGTCAGCGCCTGTGCGATGGCGAGGCGTTGCTGCATGCCGCCCGAGAGTTGCTGCGGAAACTTGTTCAAGGCCGCGCCGAGGCCCACGCGTTCCAGCATGGCCACTGCCTCGTCTCGCGCCAGCAGCCGGCGGGCACCGAATAGCCGGCCGGTGAACTTTGCTCGTGGAAGTTCGAGCCCCAACATCACGTTGCGCAGCACGCTCAGATGGTCGAACACGGAATAGCGTTGAAACACGACGCCGCGATGTCTGTCCGGTTCGGCGGGCAGCGGCTTGCCGTCCAGCAGGATGTCGCCGCGCGTTACGCGTTCCTGGCCTAGCAGCAGTCGCAGAAACGTCGACTTGCCGCAGCCCGATGCACCGACCATCGAACAGAACTCGCCTTCGTTGACGGTCAGACTCAAACGCTCGAGCACCACCTGGTCGCCATACTCTTTCCATACGTTGCGGACTTCGATCATCGTGCGCCTCCGTACCAAGGGAAGCACCACTGGGTGATCCGGCGTAGCAGTTCGTCGGTGAGCCATGCGAGCAGCGTGATCCACGCGACGTACGGCAGGATCAGGTCCATCGACAGATAGCGGCGCACGAGAAAGATGCGATAGCCGAGGCCATCGGTCGACGCGATCGCTTCAGCGGCGATCAGAAACAGCCACGCCGCGCCCAGAGACAGACGCGTCGCCACCAGCAGACGCGGCAGCAGTTGCGGCAGCACCAGACGCAGAATCAGCGTCCAGCTGGTGGCGCCGAGCGTCTGCGCCTTGACCCACAGCTCGACCGGAATCTCGCGGGCGCGAGCATGCAGATCGCGAATGATCACCGGCGTGATGCCGACGACGATCAACACGACCTTCGACAACTCATCGAGCCCGAACACGATGAACAGAATCGGCAGCACCGCTAGCGGCGGCACCATCGAGATCACGGTGATGAATGGCGAGAGCGTCGCGCCGACGAGCGGCAACGAACCGGTCGCGATCGCGGCGACCAGTGCGATCGCGGCACTGACGACGAGGCCGATGCCGAGCCGCCGCAAGCTCGACAGCGTGTCGGTCCACAACAGGTACTCGCCGGTGCGCTTGTCCTCCGTGAACGCGGCCAGTTTCACCGCGTCGCTCATTTGCGCGGCGCTCGGCAGCAGCTTGTCATCGGGGTTGAGCGAGAGCCGTGTCGAGGAGCTGGTGAAGTAGACCGCGAACAGCACGACGAACGGCAGCAGGAGCAGCATCAAGCCGCCGATTCGACTCGGATGTCGATTGATGAGTCGCATGGTGAGCGCCTGGTTGACAACCTGGAATGGGAGCCCGGCATGCGAGCTCGCAGCGAGAGCCTGGAAGGTTCCTCTCAGAGCTTGCCCGCGGCCGCCATCGCGACGTAGGACGGATCGAAGCGCAGCTTGACGTTGTTCCTGTTGCCGACCACGACGCCCTTGTCGAACGCCATGCCGACCGCGTCCGCGCTCTTCGCGTCCTGGCCGAGCAGGCCGTGATCGAAAGAGAACTTCGCGACGCGCGTCATGATCTTCGGCATGTCGGGGCTCGTGACGAAGTCGAGCGCGGCTTGCGGCGAATAGAATAGGGCGGTCGTCGACAGTTGGCCCTTGAAGTTGGCGAGGTCGGTGCCCGAGGCCTTCGCCATTGCGGTCAGCGCGGACGTGCTGGCCGCGGAGTCGGTGTGCATCAGCGCGATCATTTCGAACCATGCGCCGGTCAGCGCTTTGCCGAGGGCGGGGTTCTGCTGCAACGTCTTCGTGTTGACGACCATCATGTCCATGATTTCGCCGGGAATCTTGCTGGAGTCGAACACTTCGCTGACGTTCGGCTGCGACTTCAGGTCGGCGAGCATCGGATTCCAGGTGACCGCGTTGTGAACCGTGGGGGTCGCGAATGCGCCGGAGATGTCGGCATCCGAGGTGTTCACGACCTTGAGGTCGCGCTCGCTCATATGCGCGCTTTCGAGCGCGCGTGCGAGCAGGTAGTGGGAGACGGAGAACTGCACGAGATTGACCTGCTGTCCTTTCAGGTCGGCGATCTGCTTGCCTTTGCCCTTCATCAGCACGCCGTCGTTGCCGTTCGAATAGTCGCTGACGATCAGGGCCGTCGAATCCACGCCGCCGGAGGCGGGAATCGTGAGCGCATCCATGTTGGTCATCGCGCAGCCATCGAACTTGCCGGCCGTGTACTGATTGATGGACTCGACGTAGTCGTTCAGTTGCACGACATCGACATTGATGCCGTACTTCTTGGCCCATTTGGACACGATGCCCTGGGTTTTCGCCTCACCCCAAGGCATCCAGCCGGCGTAGATGGTCCAGCAAACCTTGAAGTCGTTGCGGCCCGCGGCGAACGTGGGGCTCGAGGCGAAGGTGGCGAGGGAGACGGCGGCAATGCCAAGACAGCGAACGAGCTTGAACATGGGTTGACCTCGGAGGGGACGGTTAGCGACGGCAGGGAGCAGCGCAAACATCGCGTTCTCTCCCGGGCTTTTATCCCGCCGTGTAACCTCGCCTGAGGTCGACAGCTCTCGGACCAGCGCCTGCGCGAAGCAGGCCGGAACCCTAGCCGTCCATTTCCAGATTGTTTGTCGAACCGGAGGTTGCGCCGGCTCCTTGCGCGCTCTTTAAAGCGGGAAGCGTGCCAGCCTGGATCGCTTGCGCTAGTCGTGGGTTCTCTGCGGGGAAGGGGAAGTTTTGCCCGCTAGCGGGCAGGGTGTGCACTGATGTGTGTCAGGGTGTGCACTTGATTCGGGCGAAGCAGAGGCGATTGCCAAGGTAGCGCGAAGCCAAAACAAAAAAGCCGCTGTCCTTGTGGGACAGCGGCTTTTTCTTGAAGCTGGTGGCGAATCAGGGACTCGAACCCCGGACCTGCGGATTATGATTCCGTCGCTCTAACCGACTGAGCTAATTCGCCGAAAGAAGCGAGATTATGCTGGCGCAGCCGAAGGCTGTCAACCCCGGTGCGCCTCTTTTTCAGGTGGCCCAGACCGTTCGTCCACTCAATCCTTCGCGTAGATGTCCGAGTCCTTGGTCTCGCGCACGAACAGCATGCCGATCACGAACGTGGCCAACGCGATCACGATCGGATACCAGAGCCCCGAATAGATGTTGCCTTTCGCCGCGACGATCGCGAACGCGGTCGCGGGCAGGAAACCGCCGAACCAGCCATTGCCGATGTGATACGGCAGCGACATCGACGTATAACGGATGCGCGTCGGGAACATCTCGACCAGCATCGCCGCGATCGGCCCGTAGACCATCGTCACGTAGATCACGAGGATCGTCAGGATCACGATGGTCATCGGCCAGTTGATCTGCGCCGGATCGGCCTTCGGCGGGTAGCCGGCGGCCTTCAGCGTGGCGGCGAGCGTCTTCTCGAACGTCTTGCCTTGCTCCTTCGCGTTGGCGGCGCGGCCGTCGAATGTGTTGACGACCGTATCGCCCACGCGGATCTGCGCGATCGTGCCGGCCGGTGCCGCGACGTTCTCATAGTTCAGGCCGGCTCGCGACAGCGCGCCCTTCGCGATGTCGCACGAGCTCGTGAACTTCGCGGTGCCCACCGGGTTGAACTGGAACGAGCACTCGGCCGGGTCGGCGATCACGACAATCGGCGACTTCGCGGTCGCCGCTTCGAGCGCCGGGTTCGTGTAGTGCGTGAGCGCCTTGAACAGCGGGAAATACGTGAGCGCGGCGATCAGCAGGCCGGCCATGATGATCGGCTTGCGGCCGATGCGATCCGACAGCGAGCCGAAGAACAGAAAGAACGGCGTGCCGATCAGCAGCGAGAGCGCGATCATGATGTTGGCGATGGTGCCGTCGACCTTCAGTGTCTGCGTGAGGAAGAACAGCGTATAGAACTGGCCCGTGTACCAGACCACGGCCTGGCCGGCCGTCAGTCCGACCAGCGCGAGGATCACGACCTTCAGGTTCTTCCACTGGCCGAACGCTTCGGAGAGCGGCGCCTTCGAGGTCTTGCCCTCGGCCTTGATGCGCGCGAACACCGGTGACTCGTGCAGTTGCAGACGAATCCACACCGACACCGCGAGCAGCAGGATCGACGCGATGAACGGAATGCGCCAGCCCCAGGCGCCGAACGTAGCTTCACCCATCGTCGTGCGCACGCCGAGAATCACGAGCAGCGACAGGAACAGGCCGAGCGTCGCGGTGGTCTGGATCCACGCGGTGTAGAAGCCGCGGCGTCCCGCCGGCGCGTGTTCGGCCACGTAGGTCGCGGCGCCGCCGTACTCGCCGCCGAGCGCGAGACCCTGCAGCAGGCGCATCGCGATGAAGATCACCGGCGAAGCGATGCCGATCGCCGCATAGCCGGGCAGAAAGCCGACGAGGAACGTCGACAGACCCATGATGATGATCGTGATGAGAAACGTGTACTTGCGCCCGACCATGTCGCCGAGCCGGCCGAACACGATCGCGCCGAACGGCCGCACCGCGAAGCCCGCCGCGAAGCTGAGGAGCGTGAAGATGAACGCCGCAGTCGGATTGACGCCGGAGAAAAAGCTCTTGCTGATGAAGGCCGCCAGCGAGCCGGCCAGATAAAAGTCGTACCACTCGAAAACCGTACCTAGCGACGATGCGAAGATCACCCGCTTCTCATCGCGCGTCATCGGCACGTGCGAGATTTGCCCGCCAACGGTAGCCATATGTCGTCTCCAATATTTGATATACACACGGACCGCCGGCGCACAGGCGTTCCCGTGCAACCGATTATTGGAGTGGAAACTTACGGCGTTCTGACTCGACGCCAGAACTTCCGTCACTCGGTAAACCCACGAACCGGCGCTGAACTTTCGTCAATGCGCCGGGATCTCCGCGCAATTAACCAGCAAATATCTCAAATTCACCCTCTCGGTTCGCAGCCGAACAGCCGGCGTTAGGGTAAGTCCTGCCCCCGTTCGAGCACGTGCAAGCTGACACGCACGAGCGTGCCGGCGAGCCGCGGCGACGCGTGGTAGACGTTGTCGTCGATAGCGAGTTCACCGCCGTGCATCGCCGCGATCTCGCGCACGATCGCCAGACCGAGGCCGCTGCCGTCGCCCTCACGGCCGAGAATCCGGTAGAACCGCTCGACCACGCGCGAACGCTCGCTGGCCGGAATGCCGAGCCCGGTATCCTCGACTTCCAGATGCACGCGCCGCGCGGGGGCGTCGTGTCGCACGCGCACGGTGATGCGGCCGCCCGCCGGCGTGTAGCGGATCGCATTGTCGATCAGGTTCGACAGCATTTCGCGCAGCATGACCGGATTGCCGGCGACTTCGACTGGCTCGTCGGGCGCTTCGTAGCCGATGTCCATCTGCTTCGCGAGCGCGGCCTGCACCCATTCGCGCACCGCACTGCGCGCGAGTTCGCCGAGTTCGACCGGCGTGAAGATCTGTCCCGACCGACGGTTTTCCGCGCGCGCCAGCGCGAGCAACTGCGTGACGAGCCGCGCGGCGTGCTCGGAACTCGTCGCGATCTGTTCGAGCGAGCGATGCACCTCGGCCGACGCGTCCTGCCGCAGCGCGAGCTCGGCCTGCGTGCGCAGCCCGGCGAGCGGCGTTTTCATCTGATGCGCGGCGTCGGCGATGAAGCGCTTCTGCAACTCCATGTTCTGTTCGAGGCGCGTGAGCAGATCGTTGAACGAAGTGACGAGCGGCTCGATTTCCGGCGGCGCGCGGCGCGCCTCGAGCGGCGACAGATCGTCCGGCCGGCGCGCGCGGATATGCGCCTGCAGCGCATGCAGCGGCTCGAGCCCGCGCGACAGCCCGAACCACACGAGCAGGATCGCGAGTGGCAGGATCACGAACTGCGGCAGGATCACGCCCTTGATGATGTCGTTGGCGAGCTGGCTGCGCTTGTCGAGCGTTTCGGCGACTTGCACGAGCACGGCCTGCGCGCCCGGCGTCTGCGGAAACTCGACGGTCGTATAAGCGACGCGGATGTCGTTGCCGCGCAGCACGTCGTCGCGGAATTCGACGAGGCCCGGTGGCGGGCGATCCTCCTCGTGCGGCAGCGGCATGTCGCGCTCGCCGGCCACCAGCTCGCCGCGCGTGCCGAGCACCTGAAAGAACACGCTGTCGACATTGTCGGCGCGCAGGAAATCGCGCGTCGACTCAGGCAGCGACAGCTCCGCGACGCCGTTGACCGGATGGATCTGGCGCGCGAGCACGTAAGCGTCGGTTTCGAGCGCGCGGTCGAACGGCCCGTTCGCGATCGACTTCGCGACCAGATACGTGACCGCGAGGCTCATCGGCCACAGCAGCAGCAGCGGCGCGAGCATCCAGTCGAGAATCTCGCCGAACAGCGAGCGCGGACGCGCTTCGGCGGCGGCTTCGGTTTCGTCGGGCGGGGCGAACGGATTGGCGTAGCGCGCGTCGCGCGCCTCGTCGAGGTCCGCAGCGTGCGCCGTGGCGCGCTCAGCGCGTGCGGACATGGCGGGCCTCTATTTGTAGTGGTGGCTCGCCGGCATCGCGGCGGACGACGGCGCGGCGGGCGGTGGTGCGGTTTGCTCCGTTGGCGGCTCGGAGCCGGCGGCGACGGGCCCGCTCGGATTCGCCGGCGGCGCCGCTTTTTCTAGGCAATAGCCGAGTCCGCGCACGGTGATGATGCGCACGCCGCTCGGTTCGATCTTCTTGCGCAGCCGGTGCACGTAGACTTCGATGGCGTTGTTGCTGACTTCTTCGCCCCATTCGCACAGATGGTCGACGAGCTGCTCTTTCGAGACCAGCCGGCCGATCCGTTGCAGCAGCACTTCGAGCAGACCGAGCTCGCGCGCGGACAGATCGATCACCTGGTCGTTGACATAGGCAATGCGGCCCACCTGATCGAACGACAGCGAGCCATGCCGCACGACGGTCGGGCCGCCGCCTGCGCCGCGCCGTGTCAGCGCGCGCACGCGCGCCTCGAGTTCGTTCAGCGCGAAGGGCTTGGCCATGTAATCGTCGGCGCCGAGGTCGAGGCCTTTGACGCGTTCGTCGACGCTATCGGCGGCGGTCAGGATCAGCACGGGCAGGTTCGAATTGCGCGCGCGCAGGCGGCGCAGCACCTCGAGTCCGGACATGCGCGGCAGGCCCAGATCGAGGATCAATAGATCGAAGGTCTGCATTGACAACGCGGTATCGGCTTCCACGCCGCTTTTCACGTGATCGACCGCATAGGCCGATTGGCGGAGTGATCGAACCAGACCGTCCGCGAGTATGCTGTCATCTTCGGCAATCAGAATTCGCATGATGCGCCAGCCTGGCTTTGCCGGCACCGTTGGGGTTGCCCCGGCGCGCAGCGGTCTCCGAACATTTATTGTGGGTAGTTGGGGCGACGCGACAGTAAAAGATGCGCGTTCGCATCACAATCGCGCTTGCCAAAACTACTGTTTTTTTATACAGTGTCTGCGTTCCGTGTGATGTCCTGAAGACTCCGCTCAATTCAATTTGAGTGGAACCACGGGCGCACACCTGCCTCAGACGCCGTTCATCATAGCAAAGGACGATTCATGGAAGAAAGCAAGAAAGGCTCGGCTGGACTGACTGCTGAAAAGAGCAAGGCACTGGCTGCCGCGCTCGCGCAGATCGAAAAGCAGTTCGGCAAAGGGTCGGTCATGCGGCTCGGCGCAGGTGAGGCAGTCGAAGACATCCAGGTGGTCTCCACCGGATCGCTCGGCCTCGACATCGCACTGGGCGTCGGCGGTTTGCCGCGTGGCCGGGTGGTCGAAATCTATGGTCCGGAATCGTCCGGTAAAACCACGCTGACGCTGCAGGTCGTCGCCGAAATGCAGAAGCTCGGCGGCACCGCGGCGTTCATCGACGCGGAACACGCGCTGGACATTCAATACGCGGGCAAGCTCGGCGTGAACGTCTCCGACCTGCTGGTCTCGCAGCCGGACACCGGCGAACAGGCGCTCGAAATCGCCGACGCGCTGGTGCGCTCGGGCTCGATCGACATGATCGTGATCGACTCGGTCGCGGCGCTGGTACCTAAGGCGGAAATCGAAGGCGAAATGGGCGACTCGCTGCCGGGTCTGCAGGCGCGTCTGATGTCGCAGGCGCTGCGCAAGCTGACCGGCACGATCAAGCGCACGAACTGCCTCGTGATCTTCATCAACCAGATCCGCATGAAGATCGGCGTGATGTTCGGCAACCCGGAAACCACCACGGGCGGTAACGCGCTGAAGTTCTATGCGTCGGTGCGTCTCGACATTCGCCGCATCGGCTCGATCAAGAAGAACGACGAAGTGATCGGCAACGAAACCCGCGTGAAGGTCGTCAAGAACAAGGTGGCGCCGCCGTTCCGTGAAGCGATTTTCGACATCCTGTACGGCGAGGGCATCTCGCGTCAGGGCGAAATCATCGACCTCGGCGTGCAGGCGAAGATCGTCGACAAGGCCGGCGCATGGTACAGCTACAGCGGCGAGCGGATCGGTCAGGGCAAGGACAACGCGCGTGAATTCCTGCGCGAAAATCCGGACATCGCTCGGGAAATCGAAAACCGTATCCGCGAGTCGCTGGGCGTCACCGCGATGGCGAACGCCGTGACCGGCGCGGACGCTGAAGTCGCGGGCGAAGAAGAGTAAGCATCACGTGATACGCAAAGGCCGACCGTTGTCCGACTCCGGACGCTATCCGGACGGCCCGCGCGATGCGGCGGATGGATCGCCTGATTCCGGCGATCCATTCGATCCGTTCGAACCGTTCGACGCACACGACCGCGCTGCGGGCCGCGACGCGCAGCGTACGCGGCCGGCCCCCGCTGCAGCGCCGTCGAGCCCGGATTCCTCCGGGCTCGATTCCTCCATCCGCTCCGAAGTCACCTACACCCGCTCGCGCCGCCAACCCGGCGAAGCGAAGCCGGGCCAGTCCGACGAAGACGACAGCAGAAAAACTCAACGCCCGCTGCGTTCGCTGAAAGCGCGCGCGCTTGGCTATCTGTCGCGCCGCGAATATAGCCGCGCCGAGCTCGCCCACAAGCTGAAGCCCTACGTAGAGGAAACCGATTCGCTCGACACGGTGCTCGACGCGCTACAAGCCGAAAACTGGCTATCCGACTCGCGTTTCGCGGAAAGCCTGATCCATCGGCGCGCATCGCGGCTCGGCACGAGCCGCATTCTGGGCGAACTGAAGCAACACGCGCTCAATCCGGCGCTCGTCGAAGAGGCGAGCGCGCAATTGCGCGAAACCGAACTCGCGCGCGCCCAGGCGGTCTGGCGCAAGAAGTTCGGCCAGTTGCCGCAAACGCCGGCCGAGCGCGCGAAGCAGGCGCGCTTTCTCGCGTCGCGCGGCTTCTCCGGCGCGACGATCGGCAAGATCCTGAAGGGTATCGACGACATCGGGGATGGCGACTAGCACGCCAGCCTCGACGGCCGGGCAATTGCCGCGCCGTAACCTGGCGCCAGGCCGTGCGCAATCGGGGCTGTCCCAAATACCCGTTATGCTAAAATCCGAAGGTTTTCCAATCCGGCCTTTCCTCCCGCATGTCGCTTTCCCCGCCAGTGTCCCGTCAGTTGCGCCACCGTCGCGCAATCAGAGCGGAAGCTTACGAGCGAGCCGATGGCCTGTGGGATGTGGAAGCGTGCCTAACCGACGAAAAGCCGCGCGATGTGGCGCTTGCGTCGGGCATCCGGCCCAATGGTCAGCCGATCCATGAACTCTGGCTTCGCATCACCATCGATCGCAAGCTCAACGTCGTCGACGCCGAGGCGTCGTCCGACTGGGTACCCTATCCAGGGTTGTGCCAGGCCAGCAATCCCGCCTACCGTGCCCTCATCGGGCTCAATCTGTTCCACAACTTCCGTCGCGATGCTGCCCGTTTGCTGGCCGGCACGGCCGGTTGCACGCATCTCACCGAGCTGTGCGCGATCCTGCCGACCGCCGCGATCCAGGCGTTCGCCGGCGACGTGTGGAACACCGATCACGGCACGCCGGGTGCGAACGCGGGTTCGGCAGACGAATCGTCTAGCGGCACAGGCGAGCATTCCAACGACAAACCGCCATTCCAGCTGGGACGCTGCCACGCGCTGCGTTTCGACGGCGAGGCGGTGAAGCAGTTTCATCCGCGCTGGTATGGCCATGCGCCGCGTCCGGCGCAACGCGCGGCGTCGTCGGACGACGCGGCGGCCCGCGAACCAGGCGGCGACGCGTCGGCCTGAACGGCGGCAACGAAAACGAAGTTCAATCCAACTCTCAGACTGAAGGGAATCACGCATGAAGATTCACGAGTACCAGGGTAAGGAAATCCTGCGGAAATTCGGCGTCGCGGTACCGCGCGGCAAGCCGGTCTTCTCGGTGGATGATGCGGTCAAGGCCGCTGAAGAGCTGGGCGGCCCGGTGTGCGTCGTGAAAGCTCAGATCCACGCGGGTGGCCGTGGCAAGGGCGGCGGCGTCAAGGTCGCCAAGTCGCTGGAACAGGTTCGCGAGTACTCGAACCAGATCCTCGGCATGCAGCTCGTCACGCACCAGACCGGTCCGGAAGGCCAGAAGGTCAACCGCCTGCTGATCGAAGAAGGCGCTGACATCAAGAAGGAACTGTATGTCGGTCTCGTGATCGATCGCGTTTCGCAGAAGATCGTCGTGATGGCGTCGAGCGAAGGCGGCATGGACGTCGAGGAAGTCGCGGAAAAGACGCCTGAGCTGATCCACAAGGTTGCCGTCGACCCGTCGACCGGCCTGAAGGACTCGGAAGCCGACGACCTCGCGAAGAAGATCGGCGTGCCCGACGCTTCGATCCCGCAAGCTCGCGCGATTCTGCAGGGCCTGTACAAGGCATTCTGGGAAACCGACGCATCGCTCGCCGAAATCAACCCGCTGATCCTGACCGGCGACGGCAAGGTCATCGCGCTCGACGCGAAGTTCAACTTCGACTCGAACGCGCTGTTCCGTCACCCGGAAATCGTCGCGTACCGTGATCTGGACGAAGAAGATCCGGCTGAAATCGAAGCGTCGAAGTTCGACCTCGCGTACATCTCGCTCGACGGCAACATCGGCTGCCTCGTGAACGGCGCTGGCCTCGCCATGGCAACGATGGACACCATCAAGCTGTTCGGCGGCGAACCGGCGAACTTCCTCGACGTCGGCGGCGGAGCGACGACCGAGAAGGTCACGGAAGCGTTCAAGATCATGCTGAAGAACCCGAACCTGACCGCGATTCTGGTCAACATCTTCGGTGGCATCATGCGCTGCGACGTGATCGCGGAAGGCGTGATCGCGGCATCGAAGGCCGTGTCGCTGAAGGTGCCGCTCGTGGTCCGCATGAAGGGCACGAACGAAGACCTGGGCAAGAAGATGCTCGCTGAATCCGGCCTGCCGATCATCTCGGCGGACAGCATGGAAGAAGCGGCCCAGAAGGTCGTCGCGGCTGCTTCGGGCAAGGCGTAAGCCAAAGCCCACGGCGCATTTACAGCTCATTTGCCAAATTGACGGGTGGCGGCGCGCGAGCGACACAGGCGTGAAGCATCGCGCCGAGTGGCGCTACCGCGCGACGCCAAACGAACAGAGGTCAATATATGTCGATTCTGATTAACAAAGACACCAAGGTCATCACGCAGGGCATCACCGGCAAGACCGGTCAGTTCCATACGCGTGCTTGCCGTGAATACGCAAACGGCCGCGAAGCGTACGTCGCGGGTGTGAACCCGAAGCGCGCCGGCGAAGATTTCGAAGGCATCCCCATCTACGCCAGCGTCGCTGAAGCCAAGGCTGAAACGGGCGCGACCGTGTCGGTGATTTACGTTCCGCCGGCAGGCGCTGCCGCCGCGATCTGGGAAGCCGTCGAAGCCGATCTCGATCTCGCAATCTGCATCACGGAAGGCATCCCCGTGCGCGACATGATCGAGCTCAAGGCCCGTATGCGCGCAGAAAACCGCAAGACGCTGCTGCTCGGGCCGAACTGCCCGGGCACGATCACGCCGGACGAGCTGAAGATCGGCATCATGCCGGGTCACATCCATCGCAAGGGCCGCATCGGCGTCGTGTCGCGTTCGGGCACGCTGACGTATGAAGCAGTCGGCCAGCTAACCGCGATCGGCCTCGGCCAGTCGTCGGCAGTCGGTATCGGCGGCGACCCGATCAACGGTCTGAAGCACATCGACGTGATGCAGATGTTCAACGACGATCCGGATACGGACGCCGTCATCATGATCGGCGAAATCGGCGGTCCGGACGAGGCGAACGCCGCGCACTGGATCAAGGACAACATGAAGAAGCCGGTGGTTGGCTTCATCGCTGGCGTCACGGCGCCTCCGGGTAAGCGCATGGGCCACGCCGGCGCGCTGATCTCGGGCGGCGCGGACACCGCTGAAGCGAAGCTGGAAATCATGGACGCATGCGGCATCAAGGTCACGAAGAACCCGTCGGAAATGGCGCGTCTTCTGAAGGCGATGCTGTAAATCGAATTCGCGTGCCATAGGCGCGCGATTTTTGATACGCTTACGAAATCCTTTCGCGAGCGGGCGGTCCCGAAAAGCGGGGGAGTGCAGACTCCTCCGTTTTTTTTCGTCCGCGCTTGCGCCGGGTTGCTATCCGACCGGGCAATTTTTCTTATTCTTTTTCCATGCTCGAATTCTTCGCCACCCTCCATTGGGGTGCGGTCTTTCAGATCATCGTCATCGACATTCTGCTCGGCGGCGATAACGCAGTCGTGATCGCGCTCGCCTGCCGGGACCTGCCGTCGTCGCAGCGCATGCGCGGCATCGTGTGGGGGACCGCCGGCGCGATCGTGCTGCGCGTCGTGTTGATCGCGTTCGCCGTCGCGCTGCTCGACGTGCCGTTCCTGAAGTTCGCGGGCGGGCTGCTGCTGCTGTGGATCGGCGTGCGCCTGCTCGCGCCGGCGCACGACGGGCATGAGAACGTCAAGCCGGCCGACAAGCTGATATCGGCGGTGAAGACGATCATCGTCGCCGATGCGGTGATGAGTGTCGACAACGTGATCGCGATCGCGGGCGCAGCCGAAGCCGCGGAGCACGAGCATCGGCTGGCGCTGGTGATCTTCGGCCTCGTCGTGAGCATTCCGCTGATCGTGTGGGGCAGCCAGCTGATTCTGAAGCTGCTCGATCGCTTTCCTGGCATTGTGCTGTTCGGCGCGGGTCTGCTTGGCTGGATCGCGGGCGGCCTGATGGTCAACGACCCAGCCGGCGACCGTTGGCCGGTTCTCGACACGCCTGTCGCCGAGTACGGGATGAGTATCGCGGGCGCGCTGTTCGTCGTGGTCGTCGGTTATCTGCTGAAGCGTCGTCACGCGAAACGCGCGGCGGTGTGAGCGGAGCGCTGACGGTGTCGCTGTCTAAACCCTGATGCCGTCCGAACGCAAGCTGGCCATCCGGCTGACTGTGACGCGCGAGCCTCGCTCGCTACGATAAAAACGCCTGTTCCCGATCCACGGGCCAGGCGTTTCTCGTATCAGGAGTCTGCCGATGATCGTTACCCTGCCGTATTCCCCTTACTCTCAATCCGCGCATACGTCGCGCCGCGCACGCTGGCGCGCGAGCTGGTTCGCGCGCATCTGCGGCCGCTTCGGCGTCGGCTTCACGCTGATCGAACTGATGATCGTGCTCGCGATCGTCGGCGTGATCGCGGCCTACGCGATTCCCGCATATCAGGACTATCTGGCGCGCAGCCGGATCGGCGAGGGCTTGTCGCTCGCGGCGTCGGCGCGGCTCGCGGTGGCCGAAAACGCCGCGAGCGGCAACGCGTTCAGCGGCGGTTATGCGTCGCCGCCCGCCACGCGCAACGTCGAGTCCATCAAGATTGACGATGACACCGGACAGATCACGATCACCTACTCGACGCGCGTCGCGCAGGCCGCTGCGAACACGCTGACGCTGGTGCCCTCGGTGCCGGACAACGCGGATGCGCCGAGCGCGCGCGTCGCGTTGAGCAAGGACGCGGTGCAGACCGGCGCGCTGACGTGGGAATGCTTTGCGAGCGGCAAGAGCGCGTCGTCGTTGCCGGCGCCGGGCTCGGGGCCGATGCCGATCGAAGCGCCGACACTGGCGGCGAATCTGGCGCCGCCCGAATGCCGGTCGTAAGCGTCAAACAAGTCGGTGACGAGACAGCGGCCGGCCGCTGATCGGATGAGTCGAAACCACAACGTAAAAGCCTGAACTTCAGCCTATTTCGGCCGGGCCGGCGCACAGTGCAACGAATTTTTTGTATAGTGCGCCGGTTGCTGACGCCCACCGTTGATTCGATGCCCACCCCTTTCGCGCGTTACCTGTCTCTCGTACTGCTGGCACTTGCGTTGATCCTGCCCTACGCGGTTGCCAACCATACGTATCCGATCCCAACCTTCTACGCCGAATTCACCGCGCTCGCGCTGTATCTGCTGACTGGCGCGGCCGTCGTGCTGCTGGTTGCGTCCGCACGGCCGCGCGTGAGCTTCGCGTCGCCCACGGTCGCGCTCGTGCCTTTACTGTTCGGCCTCGTGCTGGTCGTGCAGACGCTGGTGCTGCCGGTCGCGGAGCCGTCGATGAACTGGCTCGGCGCGGGCTTCCTGCTTGCCGCGTGGATGGCTGTGCACGCGGGCTACGGCTTCGCGCGCGTGAAGCTCGACGAGACCGCGTTGCGCTGGGCGGCGGGGGCGTTGATCGTCGGCGGTCTGTTCGCGGTGTTCAGCCAGGTGATCCAGCTGTTTCACCTCGAGACGCGCGTGGCTCCGCTCGTCGTCGCGTATAACGTGACCGTCGAGCGCCGGCCGTTCGGCAACATGGCGCAGGCCAACCACCTCGCGACGTATATCGCGTTCGCGATGGCGGGAGCGCTGTACCTCGTGCAGACGCGCCGCATCGCGGTGCCGATCTGGCTGCTGGTGTCGACAATTTTCTCGGTCGGCCTCGCGTTGACCGTGTCGCGTGGTCCGTGGCTGCAGATGGGTGTGATCGTCGTGGCCGGCTTCTGGATGGCTTTTGCGCAGACGCGCCACCAACCGCAACTGCGCCGCAGCAACCGTGAATGGCTGGTCCCGATCGCGCTTGCGGTGCTGTTCTTCGTGATCAATGCGCTGATCCGCTGGGCCAATGTGCGCTACCACCTCGAACTCGGTCAGTCGGCGGCCGAGCGCTTCCAGGACGCCGGCCAGATCGCGCCGCGCCTCGCGTTGTGGAAATACGGCTGGACCATGTTCAAGCAGCATCCGCTGCTCGGCGTCGGCTGGGGCGAATTTCCGAGCTATCAGTTCCAGCTCGTCAAGCAACTAGGCGGCGTCGAGATTGCCAACAACTCGCACGACATCTTTGTCGACCTGCTCGCGAAAACCGGTCTGATTGGCCTCGGGATCGTGCTGGTGGGTCTCGTCGCATGGCTCGTGCGCGTCGTGCGTGCGCCGCAAAGCTCGGCGCGCGTATTCGGCATCGCGCTGATCGGCGTGCTGACGATGCATGCGCTCGTCGAGTATCCGCAGCAGTACATGTTCTTCCTGTTGCCCGCGATGTTCGTGTTGGGCCTGCTCGAAACTCGGCCGTTGCGTACGGTGTCAGCGAATCTGTCGCTCGGCGCATTCGCGGTCGTGGTGTTTGGCGGACTCGCCGCGCTGTATCCGGTGTATCGCGACTATGCGCGTGCCGAGGTGCTGTACTACGGCGCGCGTCCGGCCGAGCAGTACAGCGCCGATCCGTCGTTCCTGTTCGGCGCGTGGGGCGAATACGGTCTCGCGACGCTGCAGCCGATGAATCCGCTGAACCTGCAACGCAAGCTCGCGATGCACAAGCAGGCGATCGCGTTGTTGCCGGGCGAGACGGTGCTGCGTCGCTATGCGGTGCTGCAGGCGCTGACCGGCGATACCGCGGCGGCGCTCGATACGGTCGAACGCTTGCGGATCTTCGCCGAGGAACTGAAGGACTGGCCGGCGCAGCTCGGCTATCTGTATGAACTCGTCGACGAGCAGAAGTCGCTCGCGGGATTCAAGGAGCAGTTGGTGAAGCGCTACGGCACACCGGCGGCCGACGCGACGCCCGACGACGGCAGCGACGAGAATTGATCGGACCGCGGAGGCTTGGGCATGCTCGCGCCAAGCCAGGCTTCCACGCCTCGAAGTTCAAAGCTCGGAATACTTCGCGGCCGTGCCTTTTGCCTTGTCGACGGGGTAGCGCGCTTCGTTCAACTTCAGTTTTTCCGCTGCTGCGTCGACGAGGTCGAAGCCTGCGGTGTGGGCGACCAGCAGCAGATACATGAACACGTCGGCGCACTCGTGCCTGAGGTTCGTCGATTGCGCGGAATCGCCGAGCAGCGCGTCGATCTGATCGTCGGTTTTCCATTGGATCGTCTCCAGAAGCTCGCCGGCTTCGATGCCGGTGGAGACGATCAGATTGCGCAGCGTGTGAAACTGCCGCCAGTCGCGCGCGTCGCGAAACGCCAGTAGCTGCTCGAGCAGTTGGTCGATGGTCATTTTGCTACCCGGATAGTTGCCGAAGCGCGCTTCAAGCTTGCGCGACCCAATCCCCCGACTTCCCGCCATGCTTTTCTAGCACCTTCACATCGGTGATGGTCATCCCGCGATCCACCGCCTTGCACATGTCGTACACGGTCAGCAGCCCGACCTGCACGGCGGTAAGCGCCTCCATTTCGACGCCCGTGCGTCCGAACGTCTCGACCTGAACCGTGCAATGCACGCCCGGCATCTGCTCGTCGAGCTCGAAATCGGCCTTCACGCGCGTCAGCGCGAGCGGATGGCATAGCGGAATCAGATCGGCGGTGCGCTTCGAGGCCTGGATCGCTGCGATCCGCGCGACGCCGATCACGTCGCCCTTTTTGGCGTTGCCATCGCGGATCAGCGCGAAAGTGTCGGGTAGCATGCGGATCGAGCCACGCGCGATCGCGATGCGCCTGGTCTCCTGCTTGCCGCCGACGTCCACCATATGCGCGTCACCGGCCGCATCGAAATGAGTGAGGTCAGGCATGGTTGACTCCTTCAGAGGGCGCCTATCATAGCAGCGCGGCGCGGCCCCGAATCGTCGCGGCGGCTGATAAAACGTGCGCTGTGTCGTGCTCTGCGTTTTGCGTTGTAATGTTCTGCGACGCCCTTGCCCGTCATCTTAGTCCGGGCCGCGGGCGGCGTTTGTCGACTTCGTCAAACCGGCTTCGCGATGTCTCCAAAACGATTCCTCGCTGCAGTGCTTTGCGTCGCGCTCGCGATACCGCCGGGCGCATTCGCGCAGTCGACCGGCGGTGCGGCGATCGCACCGGGAACGACATCGTCCGAGGCACCGCTCGTCGGCGGCCCGAGCGACGCGCATGCCGATCCGATTCTGCCGCCCGACATCGCGCGCGGCGTGTTCGGCACCTACGGCGGCGCCCAAGGCCGCTTTTCCAATGGCGGCGGTAACGGCGGCCATGGCGGCAAAGCCGGCAGCAACGACTGGCGCGCGCCGATCGTCGCACAGCAATTGCCCGATCTCGGCAGCGGCGGCGCCGGCTCGCTGACCCCGCAGGCCGAACGCAAGCTCGGCGAGCGCGTGATGCGCGAGATACGCCGCGACCCCGACTATCTCGACGACTGGCTCGTGCGCGACTACCTGAACTCGGTCGCGGCCAAGCTCGCGACGGCGGCCAGCGCGCTCTACATCGGCGGCTATCGCCCGGACTTCGAGCTGTTCGCGGTGCGCGACGCGCAGATCAACGCGTTTTCGCTGCCGGGCGGTTTCATCGGCGTGAACACGGGGCTGATCGTGGCGACGCAGACCGAATCGGAGCTAGCGTCGGTGCTGGGTCACGAGATGGGGCATGTGCTGCAGCGGCACATCTCGCGGATGATTTCGAACGGCGAGCGCAGCGGCTACGCGGCGCTCGTCGGCGTGCTGTTCGGCGTGCTGGCGGGCGTACTCGCGCATAGCGGCGACCTCGGCAGCGCGATCGCGCTCGGCAGCGAGGCGTATGCGGTCGACAGCCAGCTGCGCTTCTCGCGATCGGCCGAGCAGGAAGCGGACCGCGTCGGCTTTCTGCTGCTTGCCGGCGCCGGCTACGACGCCTATGCGATGCCGACGTTCTTTCACCGGCTCGACCGCGCGTCGATGAACGAGAACGGCATTCCGGCCTATGCGCGCACGCATCCGCTGACCGGCGAGCGGATCGCCGACATGGAGGACCGCGCGCGCCGCGCGCCGTACCGGCAACCGCATCAGGACGCCGAGTACGGCTTCGTGCGGGCGCGCTCGCGTCTGTTGCAGGACCATTCGCGCAACGAATATGCGGACGAGATTGCGCGGCTGCGCGCGGAAATCGACGAGCGCACCGCGCTGAACGTCGCGGCGAACTGGTACGGCATCGCGTACGGGCAGATGCTGCTCGAGCGCTACGACGACGCGGCGGCCTCGCTCACGAACGCGCGCGCGACGTTCGTCTCGGACGCGCGCGCGCAAGGCGAGCCCGAGCGCACGTCGCCGAGCCTCGACGTGCTCGCGGCCGACATCGCGCGGTGCGCCGGTCGCGCCGACGAAGCCGCGCGTCTCGCCGAGTTCGCGCAGAAGCGCTGGGCGCAATCGAACGCCGCGATCGACATGCACATCCGCACGCTGCTGACGCTGCACCGTTTCACCGACGCGCAGGCGCTAGCGAGGCAGGCAACCCGGGCGCATCCCGATCAACCCGCGTGGTGGCTGTATCTCGCGCAGGCGAGCGCGGGCAGTGGCGACGCGTTGACACAGCATCGCGCGATGGCGGAGAAGTTCGCGCTGGAGGGGGCGTGGCCATCGGCGATCCGGCAGTTGAAAGACGCGCGCGACCTGAAGACGATCGGCTATTACGACCTCGCGACCGTCGACGCGCGCCTGCACGAGATGGAGAACCGCTACAAGGAGGAGCGGCTCGACGAGAAGGGATAGGACGTGAGCGCGCCGGTGTCGGCGTCAGACCTGCGCCGCCGGGCTCGCGACGAAGCCAAAGCGCGCGGCCACCTGATCGCGTCGGACATTTTGCAGCGGCAGTGTGACTTGAGCGCTCCAGCGGAACGCGCCGCTCAATGAGCCATCGTCGGCGAGCGTCGCGTGATCGGAGAAGATTCCGAGGTCATGATCGTGCAGCACCGCGATGCGCGCCGGCTGTGAGCGATCGGCGAACAGAATGCCGCCGTCTTCATCGACGAACACCGCCGCCGGTTCGAAAGCGCCGCCGCCTTGATCGTGCAGCGCGAGCGTTCCATCCGCGTGCGCGGACAACCTGACCACCCACGGCGTATAAGCCAGCTCGACATATACGCGCTGCGGCCCATTCTGGAAAAACCACTGCCCGCGCTCATCGACCTCGTAGTTCCGGTTGATGAAGCCAAGCAACGCCTCGTGCCGGATCGGAACGCCAGGCGCGCCGCTCGCCTGGGCCGCTTCGTCGCGCATGCGCCAGTTGCCGCGCCGGTCGAGCATCAGCCAGCCGGTGCAACTCGGCACGTTCGGCCATTTGGCGAGCGCCTGTCTAACGATGTCATCCATGATCGACGTGCCGCTCCAGATAGCCGAGCACGCGCCGCGACAGCCAGTCGATGCGGCCCGGGAACGGCCCGGTCATGAAACCCGCGTGGCCACCGTGCTCAGGCTGATCGAGCTCGACCGCCGCCGACACCTCGTGCCGCGACGGCAGCGCTGCGGCCGGCAGGAACGGATCGTTGCGCGCGTTGAGCACGAGTGTCGGCACCTGAATGTGCGGCAGCAGCGGCCGGGTCGTCGCGGTGCTCCAGTAGTCGTCGGTATTGCGAAAACCGTGCAGCGGCGCGGTCACGACGTTGTCGAACTCGTACATCGTGCGGCTCGCGAGCATCGCGTCTTGGTCGAACAGGCCGGGGAACTGCTCGAGCTTCTGGTTGGCCTTCTGCTTCAGCGTCTTCAGGAAGCTGCGTGTGTAGACGAGGCCGAAGCCCTGCGACAGCGCGCGTCCGCCCGCATGGACGTCGATCGGTGTCGAAATCGCGGCGGCGGCCGCTACCACCCGCGCCGCATCGTCTTGCCGCTCGCCGAGCCAGCGCAGCAGCACATTGCCGCCGAGCGACACGCCCGCCGCGACCACTGGCCCGCGATGCGCGGCGCGCAGGCGACGCAGGATCCAATCGACCTCGTCGCTGTCGGCGAGATGATAGAAGCGCGGCAGTCGGTTCAACGGACCGCTGCAGCTGCGAAAGTGCGGCACCACGCCGTGCCAGCCGTATTCGCGCGCGGCCGCCATCAGCGCGACCGCGTAATGCGACGACGAACTGCCTTCGAGGCCGTGAAACAGCACGAAGAGCGGCGCGGCGTCGGTGGGCGGACTATCGTGTGCGACCCAGTCGAGCTCGATGAAATCGCCGTCGGGCGTGTCCCAGCGCTCGCGTCGAAACGATACCGCGGGGCGGCGCGCGAACAGCGACGGGACGATGGTCTGCGCATGCCGGTTCGGCAGCCACAGCGGCGCGCGGTAGAGCAGCTCGACGGTTGCCTCGACGGCGGCCGCCGCGCGGGTGGGCGCTGTACCGGGGGAAGCGGGTTTATCGGGCGTCGAGCTCATACCGGCGGAAAAGCGAAAAAACGAAAAAGCGTGAATCTGACTCCGCAGCGGTGCCGCGGGTCAGTGCAGCGAGCCTTGCCCATGCCGCATCTTCGTCGCGAACTGGCTGGCGGTCTCGTTCGGCATCGCGCTCGCGTGAATATGCGCAATGCGCCATTCGCCGCGTTCGTGGACCATCACGTAAGTGGTGAAGACCATCGCGGGCGTGGCGGTCGGGTCGGCCGGGCGATGCGCTTCGGCAATTGCATAGACAACGGTGCCCAGGCTGTCGTAAACACGGATGTCGAGCGGTTCGATCGACACCGGCATCGCTTCTAGCTGGCTCTGCAAGCCATTGCGGATGCTGTCGAAACCGTGCAGATGCGAGCCGTCCGCGCAGATGCAGCTGACGAACTCCTCGTCGATCCACAAGCCCATCAAGCTGTCGATATTGACCTCGGCGACGGCCTGATAGTAGGCGTTCAGGGTATCGGCGGCGGCTTCGAAGATGTGGGCAAAACGTGGCATGGCTCGTCAGTCTCTTGTGCGCGGCGCGCGGTTGCGGGTCTGCGGTAGCGGGACGGTCCAGAGCGCCGGACCATCGCTCCCCGGCGTCAGCTTGCCCGCGCCCCAAGGCGCGAACATGACGCGACGCGCTCGGGGGCGTGCGGTGTTGCGTGCAAATACGAGTCGTCTTAGCGCTGCGCGAGCAGCATGCCGCGCAAATCGCCGAAAACCTGCTCGGCGCTCAGCTGCTTCAGGCAGTTCAGATGACCGAGCGGGCACTCGCGCTGAAAACAGGGGCTGCATTCGAGATGAAGCCATTGTACCTTCGCGAGCTCGGACAAGGGCGGGGTGTGGCGCGGATCGGTCGAACCGTAGACGGCCACGAGCGGGCGGCGCAGCGCGGCGGCGACATGCATCAGGCCGGAGTCGTTGGTGACGACCGCGTTGGCCCGCGAGATCAGCGCGCAGGCCTCGCCGAGCGCGGTCTGGCCGCACAGGTTGCGCACGTTCGGCGCTTTCTCGGCAATCGCCTGCGCGAGCGGCGCGTCTTTCGGCGAACCGAGCGCGACGATCTGCGTGTACGGGAACGACTGGCCGACCATCTGCGCGAGCGACGCGAAATGCTCGGGCGGCCAGCGCTTTGCGGGACCGTACTCGGCGCCGGGGCAGAACACCAGCAGCGGCACGCGCGTATCGAGATTGAAGCGCGCCGACACGCGCGACGCCTCGTTCAGGTCGGTGTCGAGGCGCGGCAGCGGCAGGTCTTCGGGGACCTTGGCGCCGGGCGTGTAGGCGAGGGCAGCGTAGTGGCCGACCATCGGCGGGCGCGCGTCCTTGCGCGGATTCGCGTGACGCACGTTCAGCACGCCATAGCGACTCTCGCCGGTGTAGCCGATGCGCAGCGGAATGCCCGCCAGCCACGGAATCAACGCCGACTTCAACGAGTTCGGCAGTACGTAGGCCGCGTCGTAGCCGACGTCGCGCAGATCGCTCGCGAGCTGCCAGCGGCGCAGCATTTGCAGCTTGCCGTGGGCGAGATCGGTCGCGTAGACGTCGCGGATTTCCGGCATGCGTTCGAGCACGGGGGCGACCCAGCTGGGCGCGACCGCGTCGATGGCGATGCGCGGATGCAATTTCACGAGGCGCGCAAACAGCGGCTGCGCCATCAATGCGTCACCGATCCAGTTCGGTGCGATAACCAACGCGCGACGCATCAGGGTGAGTGTCCGGTGTCGATAACAAGCGCCGCGCGCGCCATGCGCGTGGCACTCGGATGGGTAAAAGGGGAAAGCGCAAAGCCGCGCGGCGCGAGGCAGTTTGCCCACAGGCGCCGCGTGCCGCCCGAGCCGGCTCGGAACCGCTCGATGCGCCGGATCAATGGCCCTTGATCACTTCGCCGTCGCGCAGCTTGTAGCGCGTGCTGCAATACGGGCAACGCGCTTCGCCGTGCGATACGTCGATGAAGACGCGCGGATGCGCGCTCCAGCGCGGCATGGCCGGGTTCGGACAATACGCCGGCAGATCTTTTGCCGACAGTTCGACCAGCGGCATTTCCTTGATTTCGCTCATGAGACTTTCTCGTTGTATGCGGGGGCTTGCAGGGCGCCGCCGTTGGGCGGCGCGGCGCAGGTCGAAAGGTCGCTCAGATTTTCGTGAGCCAGTGCGCGTATTTCTCGCTCCTGCCGTTCACGACGTCGAAGAACGCCGACTGCAGCTTTTCGGTGATCGGGCCACGCGCGCCGGCGCCGATCGCACGGTTGTCGAGCTCGCGGATCGGCGTGACTTCGGCTGCCGTGCCGGTAAAGAACGCTTCGTCGCAGGTATAGACCTCGTCGCGCGTGATGCGCTTTTCGATTACCTGGAAGCCCATGTCGCGCGCGAGCGTGATGACGGTGTCGCGCGTGATGCCGTCGAGGCACGACGACAGGTCCGGCGTATAAAGCTTGCCGTTGTTGACGAGGAAGAAGTTCTCGCCCGAGCCTTCCGACACGTAGCCGTCGACGTCGAGCAGCAGCGCTTCGTCGTAGCCGTCGGCGATCGCTTCCTGGTTCGCGAGGATCGAGTTCACGTACCAGCCCGACGCCTTCGCGCGCACCATCGACACGTTCACGTGATGGCGCGTGAACGACGACGTCTTCACGCGGATGCCCCTGGTGATGCCGTCTTCGCCGAGGTACGCGCCCCACGGCCACGCGGCGATCGCGACGTGGATCGTGTTGCCCTTGGCCGACACGCCGAGCTTTTCCGAGCCGACCCAGATGATCGGGCGCAGATAGCACGTCTCGAGCTTGTTCTCGCGGACCACTTCGCGCTGTGCGGCGGCGAGCGTTTCATGGTCGAACGGGACGTCCATCTGGAAAATCTTCGCGGAGTTCAGCAGGCGCTTGGTGTGCTCCTGCAGGCGGAAAATCGCGGTGGCGCCGTCGGCGGTCTTGTAAGCGCGCACGCCCTCGAACACGCCCATGCCGTAGTGCAGCGTGTGGGTGAGCACGTGGATCTTGGCATCGCGCCAGTCGATGAGCTTGCCATCCATCCAGATCTTGCCGTCGCGGTCGGCCATTGACATACGGTTCTCCAGCAGGTGCGTTATGAGGTGCGGCCATGCGCGCAGGACATAGCCGGGAGCGCTATTTTAGCGTCTTTTGTACATGCAACGGGCGTTTGGCCGCACCCCGGGCGCTATAATCCAGCGCACGCATAAATCAACTCCGGATGCGCCAACGGGTCGCCTCGCGACCTGGCGCCGACCCAGTCTTCCTGACGGCGTTCCTTGCGCCGCACCCTCCGTCCGATGCTCGCTCGACTGTCCGATACCGATCGCCGTGCTTTTCGTGAAGGCGCGCGCGCCTATGCTCCCACGCTGATGGCGATTTTTTCCTGGGGCCTCGTGACCGGCATCGCGATGAGCAAGTCGGTGCTCACGCTGCCGCAGGCACTCGCGATGTCGCTGCTGTGCTATGCAGGTTCGTCGCAGCTGGCGGTGCTGCCGCTCCTCGCAGCAAAACTGCCCGTATGGACCGTGTTGCTGACCGCGGCGATGGTCAACACCCGCTTCGTGATCTTCAGCGCCGGCCTCGCGCCGCACTTCTCGTATCTGTCGATGTGGCGGCGCATCCTCCTCGGCTATTTCAACGGCGACGTGATCTATCTGCTGTTCGTGAAGAAGAGCTTTCCGACCGGCTACCTGCCGGGCAAGGAGGCGTACTTCTGGGGCATGGCTGTGTCGAGCTGGCTGTCGTGGCAAGTGTCGTCGATCGTCGGCATCCTGCTCGCGAGCCTGATTCCCGACAACTGGGGGCTCGCGCTCGCCGGCACGCTCGCGCTGTTGCCGGTGATGGTGTCGGCGATCGCCACTCGCTCGACGATGGTCGCGGTCAGCGTGGCCGGCATCGTGTCGCTGCTCGCGCTCGACCTGCCGTACCGGCTCGCGCTGCTGCTCGCGGTGATCGCGGCGATCGCCGCCGGCAGCGCGGCCGACCTGATGATCGAGCGCGCCGACCTGCGCCGCATCCGCGGGGTGAACGATCGCGCCGGAGACTCCCGATGACCTCCATGCAAGTCTGGCTGGCCATCTTCGGCATGACTTTCGTCACCGCGTTCACGCGCGCGATGTTCCTGATCGGCGGCGAGCGCACGGTGCTGCCGGCGCGTGTGCAGAAGATGCTGCGCTACGCGCCGGCCGCCGCGCTCGCCGCCGTGGTGTTGCCCGACGTGCTGACGACGCCCGAGGGGCTGTCGTTCGCGGCGTCCAATCATGAGCTCTACGCGACGCTCGCCGGCCTTGGCTGGTTTTTGTGGCGACGCACCATGCTCGGCACGATCGTGACCGGAATGGTCGTGTTCACGCTGATGCGCGTCTTCCTGTGACGGTCCGGTTCGCGGTGTGGCGATGACTGCCGCGCCGCGGCATCGTCGGCCCCGCGATCAAATACGCGAGATTCGTCCTGGTCGCGGGTCAGCAGGCCGTTTGGATCAGTTAAAATGCCTTTTTCCGGGTTGAGCGCGCCGCAGCCGGGCGCCTTGTGTCGCGGCCGGCTGCCGGCCGGCGCCCGATCCCGCGGAGCCGTTGGGCCGAAGCGCTGGAGTCCGCCGCGCATCGTCCCCGCGCGCTGTCCACCACCGCCTTCCATCAACTCGCCTACTCAAGCCCATGAACAAGGTATTGCGTCTCTCCGACCTGATCGCCGAAGGCAAGCTATCCGGCAAACGCGTGTTCATCCGCGCCGATCTGAACGTGCCGCAGGACGATCAAGGCAACGTCACCGAAGACACCCGCATCCGCGCTTCCGTGCCGGCCATCAAGGCCGCGCTGGACGCCGGGGCCGCCGTGATGGTCACCTCGCACCTTGGCCGTCCGACCGAAGGCGACTTCAAGCCGGAAGATTCGCTCGCGCCGGTGGCGAAGCGTCTGGCCGAGCTGCTCGGCCGCGACGTGCCGCTCGTCGCGAACTGGGTCGAAAACGGCGTGAACGTCGCGCCGGGCTCGGTCGTGCTGCTCGAAAACTGCCGCGTCAACAAGGGCGAAAAGAAAGATTCCGACGAGCTCGCGCAGAAAATGGCGAAGCTCTGCGACATCTACGTGAACGACGCGTTCGGCACCGCTCATCGCGCTGAAGCGACCACCCACGGTATCGCGAAGTACGCACCGGTTGCCTGCGCGGGCCCGCTGCTCGCGGCTGAGCTCGAAGCGCTCGGCAAGGCGCTCGGCGCGCCGAAGCGTCCGCTCGTGGCGATCGTCGCGGGCTCGAAGGTGTCGACCAAGCTGACCATCCTGAAGTCGCTCGCGGAGAAAGTCGACCAGCTGATCGTCGGCGGCGGCATCGCCAATACGTTCATGCTCGCGGCCGGCCTGAAGATCGGCAAGTCGCTCGCCGAAGCCGATCTCGTCGACGAAGCGAAGGCGATCATCGACGCGGCAAAGGCCCGCGGCGCTTCGGTGCCGATCCCGACCGACGTGGTCACGGCCAAGGCGTTCGCGCCGACCGCCAAGGCCGAAGTGAAGGCCGTCGCCGACGTGCAGGACGACGACATGATCCTCGACATCGGCCCGGAAACGTCGAAGGTGCTCGCCGCGCAGCTCGAGAAGGCCGGCACGATCGTGTGGAACGGCCCGGTCGGCGTGTTCGAGTTCGACCAGTTCGGCAACGGCACCAAGACGCTCGCGGACGCGATCGCACGCTCGGCGGCGTTCTCGATCGCAGGCGGCGGGGACACGCTCGCGGCGATCGCCAAGTACGGTATCCACGACCAGGTCAGCTACATTTCGACGGGCGGCGGCGCATTCCTCGAGTTCCTCGAAGGCAAGAAGCTGCCGGCGGTCGAAGTTCTGGAATCGCGGGCTTAACGTGGCGACGCGCTCCCGATCGGCGAAGTCGACCAAGGCGCGTGGCGCGAATGCGCCGCGCGATAACGCGGCAGCGCCGGCAGGGGAGCGCGCGGCACAGGCGCTAGCCGCCGGCTCGACCACAGAGCTGGTCGGGCAGCATGCTCAGGCCGGCGACGCAGAGCAGCCTCCAACCGCAGACACCGAATTCGCCCAACACGATTCGGCCCGGACGCAACGGCCTTCCGGCAAGCAGGACAACAACTCTCCGGCGCGCAAGGCGCCGGTCTCGAATACCGCATCACCCGCATCAGTCCACAAAGCGACACCGGCCGCAGCCGGCGCGCGACCCCAGCCAGCATCTTTCGATGCGCAGACTCCGCAGCAGCCCCGCAGCGCTCTTTCCAGCGATCCTTTCCAGACGAGGAGACTCATGCATCGCGCTACCAAGATTGTCGCTACTATCGGTCCGGCTTCCAGCACGCCGGAAATCCTGCTGCAAATGATTCAGGCGGGACTGGATGTGGTGCGGCTCAATTTCTCACACGGCACCGCCGACGACCATCGCCAGCGCGCCGAATTCGTGCGCGAGGCGGCCCGTCAGGCCGGCCGCGAAGTCGCCATCATGGCCGATCTGCAAGGTCCGAAGATCCGCGTCGGCAAGTTCGAGAACGGCCGCACGACGCTCGCCACCGGCAATCCGTTCATCCTCGACGCGGAATGCGAGCTCGGCAACGACGAGCGCGTCGGCCTCGACTACAAGGATCTGCCGCGCGACCTGAAACCGGGCGACGTGCTGCTGCTCAACGACGGCCTCATCGTGCTGAGCGTGCAGCGCGTGATCGGCCACGAGATCCACACGATCGTGAAGATCGGCGGCGAGCTGTCGAACAACAAGGGCATCAACCGCCAGGGCGGCGGTCTGTCGGCGCCCGCGCTGACCGCGAAAGACATGGAGGACATTCGCACGGCGATGTCGCTCAGCGTCGATTTCATCGCGGTATCGTTTCCGAAGAACGCGACCGACATGGAAATGGCCCGCCAGCTCGCGAATATCGCCGGCGCGCCGTACGGCATCAAGCCGAAGATGATCGCGAAGATCGAGCGCGCGGAAGCGATTCCGGCGCTGCAAGGCATCCTCGACGCGTCGGACGGCATCATGGTCGCGCGTGGCGATCTGGCCGTGGAGGTGGGCAATGCCGCAGTGCCGGCGCTGCAAAAGCGCATGATCCGGATGGCGCGCGAATCGAACAAGTTCGTGATCACCGCGACGCAGATGATGGAGTCGATGATCCACGCGCCGGTGCCGACCCGCGCGGAAGTGTCGGACGTCGCGAACGCGGTGCTGGACGGCACGGACGCGGTGATGCTGTCGGCGGAATCGGCGGCGGGCAAGTACCCGGTGCAGACCATCGAGACGATGGCCGCGATCTGCGTCGAAGCGGAAAAGTCCGAGCAGTCGGAGCTCGACAAGGATTTCCTCAACCGCACGTTCACGCGGATCGACCAGTCGATCGCGATGGGCGCGCTGTTCACCGCCTATCACCTCGGCGCGAAGGCGATCGTCGCGCTGACCGAATCGGGCTCGACCGCGCTGTGGATGTCACGCCACTGGACCCACGTGCCGATCTTCGCGCTGACGCCGCGCGTCGGCAGCGAACGCGCGATGGCGCTGTACCGCAACGTGACTTCGCTGCATCTGGACACCAACACCGACCGCGACACCGCGCTGCAGCAAGCGCTCGAAACGGTGGTCGGCAAGGGCTACGCGTCGCACGGCGACATGGTCGTGCTGACGGTCGGCGAGCCGATGGGCCAGGCAGGCGGCACCAACACGTTGAAGATCGTGCGGGTCGGTGAACCGTACTGATCAGGCAGGACCGCTCGATCGGCACGGGCGCGATTGATCGAAGCAGGCCGGCACACCCCGCATGGTCCATGTGCGACGGCGCACCAACGCGCCGGTGTCAGCGGGGGAACGCGGTCTGCTTCGCGATAAAATCGCCGCAACAGATGCCGACGGCAAAAGAATTCGTTTCAATCTAAGGAGTTTCAGCATGCCTCTCGTATCAATGCGTCAACTGCTGGACCATGCCGCGGAGAACGGCTATGGCCTTCCGGCATTCAACGTGAACAACCTGGAGCAGGTGCAGGCGATCATGGCCGCGGCCGACAAGGTCAACGCTCCGGTCATCATGCAGGCTTCGGCTGGTGCGCGTAAGTACGCGGGCGAGCCGTTCCTGCGTCATCTGATCGAAGCGGCGGTCGAGTCGTATCCGCACATCCCGGTCGTGATGCACCAGGATCACGGCCAGTCGCCGGCGGTGTGCATGGCGGCGATCCGCAGCGGCTTCACGAGCGTGATGATGGACGGTTCGCTGGAAGCCGACGGCAAGACGGTCGCATCGTACGAGTACAACGTCGAAGTGTCGCGCAAGGTCGTCGAAGCGGCACACTCGATCGGCGTCACGGTCGAGGCGGAGCTGGGCGTGCTCGGTTCGCTCGAAACGATGAAGGGCGACAAGGAAGACGGTCACGGCGCCGAAGGTACGATGACGCGCGAGCAGCTGCTGACCGATCCGGAGCAGGCTGCCGACTTCGTCAAGCTGACCCAGTGCGACGCGCTGGCCATCGCGATCGGCACGTCACACGGCGCCTACAAGTTCAGCAAGAAGCCGACGGGCGACATTCTGTCGATCCAACGCATCAAGGAAATCCATCAGCGTATTCCGAACACGCACCTCGTGATGCACGGCTCGTCGTCGGTCCCGCAGGAGCTGCTCGCGGAGATCCGCGAGTTCGGCGGCGACATGAAGGAAACCTACGGCGTACCGGTCGAAGAAATCCAGGAAGGTATCCGCCACGGCGTGCGCAAGGTCAACATCGACACCGACCTGCGTCTGGCGATCACGGGCGCGATCCGCCGCTACATGGCGACCAACCCGGGCAAGTTCGATCCGCGCGACTACCTGAAGCCGGCGCGCGAAGCGGCGATGAAGATCTGTATCGACCGTTATATGCAATTCGGCTGCGAAGGCCAGGCTGGCAAGATCAAGCCGGTTGCGCTTGATAAAATTGCGGAGAAGTACAAGTCGGGCGAGCTCGCGCAGATCGTCCGCTAAGCTGTAGTTTTGGCTCCGCGCCTGGCCGTTTGGCCAGGTTGTCGTCCGATCGCCGTTCCCGCATCATCCGGGGAACGGCGTTTCCCTTTTGTTCCGGTCACATTTTTTGCCCCACTTTTAGCGAACCACGACGATGTCTACCCTTTACGAATCCACGCTCCGCTCGCTGCCGCTGCTCGGCCGCGGTAAAGTCCGCGACAACTATGCGGTGGGTAACGACCAGTTGCTGATCGTCACGACCGACCGTCTGTCGGCGTTCGACGTGATCATGGGCGAGCCGATTCCGAACAAGGGCCGCGTGCTCAACGCGATGGCGAACTTCTGGTTCGAGAAGCTGAAGCACGTGGTGCCGAATCACCTGACGGGCGTCGCGCCCGAGTCGGTGGTCGCGCCGGACGAAGTCGAGCAGGTGAAGGGGCGCGCGGTAGTCGTCAAGCGTCTCGAGCCGATCCTCGTCGAGGCGGTGGTGCGCGGCTATCTGGCCGGCAGCGGCTGGAAGGATTACCAGGCGACCGGCTCGGTGTGCGGCGTGCAACTGCCGCCGGGCCTGCAGAACGCGCAGAAGCTGCCCGAGCCGATCTTTACGCCGGCCGCCAAGGCCGAGATGGGCCACCACGACGAAAACATCACCTACGACGAGATGGAGCGCCGCATCGGCACCGAGCTGTCGGCCACGATCCGCGACATCTCGATCCGCCTGTACAAGGAAGCCGCTGATTACGCGGCGACGCGCGGCATCATCATCGCGGACACGAAGTTCGAGTTCGGTCTCGACAACCACGGCAAGCTCTACCTGATGGACGAGGCGCTCACGGCCGACTCGTCGCGCTTCTGGCCGGCGGATCAGTACCAGGTCGGCACCAATCCGCCGTCGTTCGACAAGCAGTTCGTGCGCGACTGGCTCGAAACCCAGCCGTGGAAGAAAGAGCCGCCGGCGCCGAAGCTGCCGGACGACGTCGTCGTCAAGACGGGCGAGAAATACCAGGAAGCGCTCGAGCGCCTGACCGGGCACAAGCTCGACTAATCTGATCGCTGATTGCGCGCGCCGTGTCAGGCGCGCATCGCCCGGAAACAAGGAAGCCGTAAAGATGAGTGAAGCACACACCGCCCATACGCATGATGCGCCGGTTGTCGGCGTATTGATGGGCTCCAGTTCCGACTGGGAAGTCATGAAAAACGCCGTCGCGATCCTGCAGGAATTCGGCGTGCCGTACGAAGCGAAGGTCGTGTCCGCGCACCGCATGCCCGACGAAATGTTCGCCTATGCTGAAAGCGCGCGCGCGCGCGGCATTCGCGCGATCATCGCGGGCGCGGGCGGCGCGGCGCATTTGCCGGGCATGCTGGCCGCGAAGACCACGGTGCCGGTGCTCGGCGTGCCGGTCGCAAGCAGATATTTGAAGGGCGTCGATTCGCTGCATTCGATCGTGCAGATGCCCAAGGGCGTGCCCGTCGCGACGTTTGCGATCGGCGAGGCGGGTGCCGCGAACGCGGCGCTGTTCGCGGTGTCGCTGCTGTCCGGCACGAGCGCCGAATACGCGGACAAGCTCGCGGCATTCCGCGTGCGCCAGAACGAAGCGGCTCACGCCATGGTGTTGCCGGCGCTGTAACCGCGCCGGTGGTTTTTTACGACGTCTCCTGTCCGACCCCCCGGCCGGATGCCCGCCGCCCGCACTGCGAGCACCACGCGTATCCGGCCGCGACCGACCACCAAGATGAACCCTGACAACACACCGGTTTCACCGATTCTGCCCGGCGCATGGCTTGGCATGGTCGGCGGCGGCCAGCTCGGCCGCATGTTCTGCTTTGCCGCGCAGGCGATGGGCTATCGCGTCGCCGTGCTCGATCCGGACGAGACCAGCCCGGCCGGCGCGGTCGCCGATCGCCACCTGCGCGCGGCCTACGACGACGAAGCGGCGTTGACCGAACTCGCGCGGCTATGCGCGGCGGTGTCGACCGAATTCGAGAACGTGCCGGCCGCTAGCCTCGACTTTCTCGGCACGACCACGTTCGTGAGTCCGGCGGGGCGTTGCGTCGCCGTCGCACAAGACCGCATCGCCGAAAAGCGCTTTATCGCGTCGTCGGGCGTGACGGTTGCACCGCACGTCGTGATTGAGTCGTCCGATGCGCTTGCGGCGCTGGGCGATGGCGAACTCGAAGCGGTGCTGCCGGGCATCCTTAAGACGGCGCGCATGGGCTACGACGGCAAAGGCCAGCTCCGCGTGCGCAACGCCGACGAAGTGCGCGAGGCGCATGCGTCGCTCGGCGGCGTGCCGTGCGTGTTGGAGAAGCGCCTGCCGCTGAAGTTCGAGGTGTCGGCGCTGATTGCGCGGGCGGCGAGCGGGGCGTCGGTCGTTTATCCGCTCGCGCAGAATACCCATCGCGACGGCGTGCTGTCGCACACCATCGTCCCCGCGCCGGACGCGTCGCCCGGACTCGTGCAGCAGGCTCAACAGGCCGCGCTGCGGATCGCCGACAAGCTGGGCTATGTCGGCGTGCTGTGTGTCGAATTCTTCATTCTCGAAGACGGCTCGCTCGTCGCCAACGAAATGGCGCCGCGCCCCCACAACTCCGGCCACTACACGGTCGACGCCTGCGCGACGAGCCAGTTCGAGCAGCAGGTGCGCGCAATGACCAGCATGCCACTCGGCGACACACGCCAGCATTCGCCCGCGGTGATGCTGAACATCCTCGGCGACGTGTGGTTCCCGGACGGTCCGAAGCGTGCGGCGGTCACTCCGCCGTGGCAGGACGTCGCCGCGATGCCGGCTGCGCGCCTGCATCTGTACGGCAAGGAAGAGGCGCGTTGCGGCCGCAAGATGGGCCACGTGAACTTCACCGCGCCGACGCTCGACGAAGCCCGCACCGCGGCGCGCGATTGCGCGCGGTTGCTGCACATCGCTACCAGCTGACGCGCGCGCCATGCCGGATCAACAGAAACCCGCCGAGGACGCTGCCAACGCGTTGCCCGTCAGCGCCGCGCAGATCAGGCATGCGGCGGCCCTGCTCGACGCGGGTGGGCTGGTCGCGTTTCCGACGGAGACTGTGTACGGCCTCGGGGGCGATGCCGAGAACCCCGACGCGGTCGCGCGCATTTACGCGGCGAAGGGCCGGCCGGCCAATCATCCGGTGATCGTGCATCTCGCGCCGCACGGCGATCCGAACTACTGGGTCGAGCATTTGCCCGCGGATGCGCAGCGCTTGATCGACGCGTTCTGGCCGGGACCGCTCACGCTGATCCTCAAGCGCGCCGCGCGCATTCCCGCGGCAGTTAGTGGCGGGCAGGATTCGGTGGGGCTGCGCTGCCCGTCGCATCCGGTTGCGCAGGCTTTGCTCGAAGCGTTCAGCGCGCTGCGCGGCGGACATGGCGGCGTCGCCGCGCCGTCGGCGAACCGCTTCGGTCATGTGAGCCCGACCACGGCGCAGCATGTGCGCGACGAGTTCGGCAGCGCGATTCATGTGCTCGATGGCGGCGCGTCGGATGTCGGCATCGAGTCGACGATTGTGGATCTGTCACGCGGCTTTCCGGCGCTGTTGAGGCCGGGTCACGTGACGCCGCAGGATATCGCCGACGTGCTCGGCGAAGTGCCGCGTCTGCCCGACGGGTCGGACGCGACCGCGCCGCGCGCGTCCGGCACGTTGAAAGCGCATTACGCGCCGCGCACGCCGCTCGCGCTGCTGCCGTTCGGCGAGCTCGAGCCGCTGCTCGCAGTGCGCGAGGCGGGCGAGCGCGTTGCGCTGGTCGCGCGCGCATCGCGTGCAGGACAATGGGCTGATGCCGACGGTGTGCATTTCGTCGCCGCGCCCGAAGATCCGCACGTCTATGCACGCGAGCTCTACAGCTTGCTGCGCGCGCTCGATCACGCAAACGTCACGCGGATTCTGATCGAGAAGCTGCCGGACACGATCGAATGGATCGCGGTCAACGATCGGCTCGGGCGCGCGGCGGCGGCATTTGAAGCGCAGCACTGACGCGATCCGTTCGCTGCCCGGCCAGGCGTGGCCAGCGCGAAAAGCAAAGGCCCGGCTCGTTCAACGAGCCGGGCCTTCTACATTCAGGCGACCGTAACCCCGCGTTACTTCCCAAGCCCGCTAGCAGCGATCTGCGTCTCGACCTGCTGTGCGAACAGCGCTTGCAGATGCGTGCTCGGATGCACGAGGTCCGCGAACATGTAGGTCTGATCCGCGCCGGCCAACGTATAGGTCTGCGGCGAGCAGAACAGCGACGACGCGAGCGAGTTGCCGAACGATGCCGCCGTCTGCCCCGTTGCGAGCACGCTCGGATTCTTCGTCGCGTATGCGGTCGCGCTCGCGGCCATCGACGTCAGGTTACACGCGGTGCCCGTATTCGACACGGTGAAACCGAGCGACTGATAGTTCGCCAACGTCTGGTCCAGCCACGCGAACGCGCTCACGTAGATGACCTGCTTGGTCGACGTGAGCGGCGCGAGTCCTTGCTGTAGCACGCCGTTGTAGGTCTTGACGAGCGCGTTGATGAGCGCCTGGCCTTGCGCGCCCGCGGCGAGACCTTGCGGCGTCTGCGCGATGTCCGGGACGTCCGACACCACCACGTGCGTCGCGCCCGACGCGACAACCTTCTGCACCGTGCCGACGAACGTGGTCGCCGCGGTCGTGATCGCCTGCAGCGCGCTCAGCGTGGCCGCCTGCGAAGCGGCGGCTGCCGCCGACTGCGCGGCGGCCGGGGTGCCACCGCTTTGGAGCGCTTGCGCCGCCGCTGCCGTGCCGGCATCGGAGACGGCTTGCACCGCGATGAAGATGTCGTTCGCGCCACCGTTCATCAGCACGAGCTGGTTCGAATTGAAGCTGTTGTGCGCGCTCAGATACTCGGTGACCTGCGTCGTGATCGGCACCGTCGTCGCGGCCATGTTGTTCGGCGCGTAGCCCTCGCCCGGCTGCAGATCGACGCGCGAGCCGCCTTGCGCGTAACCGAGACCGCCGGCTGCGGTGAGCGGCTGGCCGAAACCGCCGACATAAGCGGCGGTGAGCGTGCCGCCGTAGTACTCGGCGACCTTCTGCGTCCAGATTTCGCCCGGGTTCGTGGTGAAGCGGCCGCCGCCCGTGCCGACGTTGGCCTGGACCGCCGGCATGTACGTGCCGACATCCGACAGGCTGTCACCGAAAGACACGACCTGCAGCGTGACACCCCCCGACGGCCCGCTGCTGCTCGAGTTATTGTCGCCGCCGCCACCGCCGCACGCCGCGAGCGCGGCGAACGCTGCGCTCGCCACGGCGATCTGCGTGACGCGCATCCATTGCTGTTTCTTCGAAGCGGTTTGATTCATGTTGACTGCATCTCCTCTTATGTGTGGCCCTTGATGCCATGTGTTGCAGGCGGCGTCCACCGCGTCGACGGCGTGACGACAGCTTACAGAATCTTCTACGGCCTGCGTGATGTCGGCAGCGCGGCCGTATGGTTTGAGTTCAAGCCGGGTAGCGCGGCGGTGGTTTTGCCTGGTGCGGAACTTTGTCGACGTAGCCGCCGAAAACAGAGCAGGTGCTGCGCGACGAACAGCACGACGAACGACCGCCGCGTTGCCGTACATGTGCGAGTGCGGTCATGCTCGTAGAAAAACGCGTAGACAGGGATGGTCGCGAGCCACGCGAGCTTGCCGGCGGCCTGCTGCACCGGCGCGAGCGCGGCGTTGCACAGCGTGTCTCGCCAGCTATAGAGCCGCTCGGCCGGGCGCGTGCGGCTCGCGTGCCACGCCTCCCAGCCGATGCAGGCAAGAAAGACGGGCGCCATGGCGAGCAGCAGCAATTCGGCATCGAATCGCGTCATGTCTCCCTCGCTGATCGCTGACCGCCGCGTGGTGCGCGACGGGTGGTGTCGTTATCGTTCGTGCGGGTCGCGCCGTCTGCACGACCGGGCGCCCTGTGTGGCGAGCGCATGATTGTCGCGCGCCGCATGCTGCCCGACAGCGTACACGGTTCGCTGCTTGCCGCGCATGGCATCGCTAGAAGAAATACTCAGTGGCCGCCGCGTTTGCGCGGGTTTTTCCTGGGTTTCTGGCGCGCTTCCTCGATAGGCGCGGAGACCTTCGTGAAGCCTTGCGACGGGCCTTCGTACACCCATTCGAGCAGCGCGTCGTGGGCGGCGCGCGCCGCCTCCGAATGCGGATCGTTGATCAGGCTGACGACGATGTAGCTGTTGCCGTCGGCCGACGCGACGTAGCCGGCGATTGCGCGCACGTCGCGCAGCGTGCCGGTCTTGATGTGTGCGTTGCCGCCCGCGCCCTGGCTGGTCAGGCGGTTGCGCATCGTGCCGTCGACACCGGCGATCGGCAGCGAATCGACGAACACTTGCGCGACCGGGCTCGCATTCGCTCGTTGCAGAAGATCGGCGAGCGCAAGCGCGGTGATGTGCTCGTCGCGCGACAGGCCCGAGCCATTTTCGAGCGACAGGTACTCGGTGTTGACGCTGTCGCGCTCCAGGAAAGCCTCGACCGCGCGCGCGGCTTTCGCGGGCGTGGCGGGCGCCCTTTCCTCGGCGGCGCCGATCGTCAGGAACAGGTTGCGCGCCATCGTGTTGTTGCTGAACTTGTTGATGTCGCGAACGATGTCCGACAGCATCGGCCCCTCGTGCGTCGCGACGGGCTTCGCGCCGGCCGGCACCGCGCCTTCGCGGATCGCGCCCGTGAACGTGCCGCCGGTTTGCTGCCACAGCGCGAGGAAGCCGCGCGCGAAGAACGTCGAGTGATCTAGAACGGCGACGTTGATCGTGCGCGCGTCGCAGCGCACCGGAAAGTCGCCGATGAACGACGCGACGAGCGTGCCGTCGGGCTCCGGCGTGACGGTCGGCGTCGGCAGCTCGCCCCGGCACGGGCCGCTCGTCGCACGCAGCTGGTTGTCGATGTGCAGTCGCGCGAGCGCGGGCAGCACGTCGATCGCCACCGAGCCGTCCGGCGATGGCGTCACCGTGAACGACAATGATTTGAACGCGTACAGCAGCGGATCGGGGCCGACGTTGTACGGCGCGCTCGCGTCATCGTCGAACGCGGGCAGATCGCGCGTCGACGGATCGAAGTAGCGCTTGTCGAGCACCAGCGCGCCGTCGATGCCGTTGATGCCCGCCTTGTGGATCTTTTGCACGAGGTCGATCAGTTCTTCGGGCACGAGCTTCGGGTCGCCGGTGCCCTGGATGTACAGATTGCCGTGCAGCACGCCGCTTGCGTCGAGCGCGCCGTCCGCGTACGCGCTGGTGCGCCAGCGGTAGTCGGGGCCGAGGATCGACAGGCCCGCGTAGGTGGTGACGAGCTTCATCGTCGAGGCGGGCATCATCGGCTTGCCTGCGTTCAGCGCAAGGATCGGCGTGCGATCGCCGACCTTTTCGACGACCACGCTGATCGACGACAACGGCACGTGAGCGCGCTGCAGCCCGACCATCACCGGTTGCGGCAGCACCGTCGTGACGTTGACGCTCGGATGGATCGGCTTGATGCGTGCCTGCGCCGCCAGCGGCAGCAGCGCGCCCGCACCGAGCGCGGCGGCGCAGAGCCAGACGGCCGTGCGCGCCGCGAGGCGGTTAGGCACGAAGGCTGCGCGATTGAAAATGCGGCGCGATCGCGGCGCCAGGCGGCGGGCGACGGAAGACAGAAAAGCGTGCGTCATGAACGGGTGAAAAGGCAACGGACGAGCAGGATTTCAGGGCGTGCCGCGTGCGCGGGACAATGGTGCGACCATCCGGGGCTTCGACGGCGCGGTAGCGCGCCGCGTGCTGCCCGACGGCCGTCGCGCGACGCAAAGCGCCCATTGTAGTGACATGCCGCGGCGCTGCGGTGAAAAAAGCGCCACACGCCGCGCAGGCCGGAAGCGGGCGCTAGAATGCGGCATCATCGAATGTTTTGGAACGGACAACCATGCGCATCCTGCTAGTCGAAGATGATCGGATGATCGCCGAAGGCGTGCGCAAGGCGCTGCGCGGCGAAGGCTTCGCCGTCGATTGGGTCGAGGACGGTGAGGCGGCGCTGCGCGCGGCGGCCGCCCAGCCTTACGACCTCGCGTTGCTCGACCTGGGTCTGCCCAAGCGCGACGGTCTCGAGGTGCTGCGTGCGCTGCGCGCGCGCGGCCATGCGCTGCCGGTGCTGATTGTCACCGCCCGCGACGCGGTCGCCGATCGCGTCAAGGGACTCGACGCCGGCGCTGACGATTACCTTGTCAAACCTTTCGACCTCGACGAACTCGGCGCGCGCATGCGCGCGCTGATCCGGCGCCAGTCCGGCCGCAGCGATTCGACGATTCGACACGGCAATTTGACGCTCGATCCCGCGTCGCACCAGGTGACGCTCGATGGCGCGCTGGTCGCGTTATCCGCGCGCGAATTTGCGCTGCTCGAGGCGCTGCTCGCGCGACCCGGCGCGGTGCTGTCCAAAAGCCAGCTCGAGGAAAAGATGTATGGCTGGGGCGAGGAGATCGGCAGCAACACGGTCGAGGTTTATATCCACGCGCTACGCAAGAAGCTCGGCGCCGATCTGATCCGCAACGTACGCGGACTGGGCTACATGATCGCGAAGGACGCCTGAGCCGATGCGCTCGATTCGCCGTCAACTGTTGTTCTGGCTGCTCGCGCTGGTGCTGCTCGGCGTGGGCATCGCGGGCTGGCTGATCTATCGGCAGGCGCTCGCCGAAGCGAACGAGCTGTTCGACTACCAGCTCGAGCAGATCGCCGCGGCGCTGCCGGCGGAGCCGTTCTCGCAGGTGCTCGGCCGCGATACCGGCGACGAGGGCATCGTGCTGCAGATCTGGAACCGCAACGGCATGCTGATGTACTACTCGCGGCCGCGCGCACCGCTCGCGCCGCGCGCCGAGCTCGGTTTTTCGACGGAACGTACGGACCGCGGCGAATGGCGCGTATATGGCGCGATCGTCGGCGATAACGTCGTGCAACTCGCGCAGCCGCTGTCGGTGCGCAATCGGCTCGCCGCCAACGTCGCACTGCGCACACTGTGGCCGCTGATCGTGCTGCTGCCGCTGCTCGGACTCGCGGTGTGGGTGATCGTCGGCCGCGGGCTGCAGCCGCTGCGGCGCGTGACGAGCGCGCTCGACACGCGTCATCCGGAGGCGCTCGATCCATTGCCCGATCAGCGCTTGCCGCTCGAAGTGCGGCCGCTCGTGCGGGCACTCAACGCGCTGCTGCAGCGGCTCGCGACCGCGCTCGATATCCAGAAGGCGTTTGTCGCCGATGCCGCGCACGAATTGCGCACGCCGCTTGCCGCAGTGCAGATCCAGGCGCAACTGGTCGCGAGGGCCAAGGACGACACAGCCCGCAGCGAAGCGCTTACCGACCTGCAGGCGGGCGTCACGCGCGCGACCCGCCTCGCCGAGCAACTGCTCGCGCTCGCGCGCGCCGAGCCGGACAGCGCCGGGGGCGTCGGGACGCTCGATCTGCGGGAGCTACTGCGGGAGTGCGTCGCGAGCTATGCGCCGCTCGCGATGAATCGCGGCGTCGACCTTGGCATCGAGGCGAGCGACGCCGCCAGCGTGACCGGCGACGCCGAAGCGCTGCGCGTCATGTTCAACAACCTCATCGATAATGCGACCAAGTACACGCCGCATGGCGGCCGCGTCGACGTGAGCCTGCGTGTCGAGGACGGCCGCCCGGTCGTGTCCATCGCCGATAGCGGGCCGGGTATCGATCCGGCCGATCGCGAGCGCGTGTTCGACCGTTTTTATCGCGCCGGCGCGGGCGCGAATCGCGCGCGCACCGACGTGGCCGGCAGCGGTCTCGGTCTCGCGATCGTGCGCCGGATTGCCACGCAACATCATGCGCAAGTGTCGCTCGGCGATTCGCCGGCCGGTGGTTTGCAGGTCACCGTACGCTTCTGAGCACGGTGGTTTACCCTTCGGCCAAAACCCGTTTTCACGCTGTCGCTACGGCCCGAAGCCCCCGGTCAGATGAGGTTCCCACCATCTGGCGATGCTTAAGACTCTTTTAAGTGATGCCGCTTACGCTCCTCGACATCCAAAGTCACTTTCTCCAGTCAGGAGCTCATGATGAACGCGAAAACCTTGTCCCGCGGCGCCGTTGCGGTAGCTGTGGCCGCTGCGCTTTCAGCCGGCTATGTGGCGGGCCATCGCGATGTGCCCGCACCTCAGGTCATCTCGCCGGCGCAAGCCGCGATGATGCCCGCCGAAGCCGCTGCCAAAACCGGTATCCCCGATTTCTCCGGTCTCGTCGAAACCTACGGTCCGGCCGTCGTCAACATTAGCGCGAAGCACGTGGTCAAGCAGACCGCGATGCGCGGTAACGGCGGCACACTCAACGGCAACCAGTTGCCGATCGACCCGAACGATCCGTTCTATCAGTTCTACAAACGTTTCTTCGGCGGCGTGCCCGGCATGCAGGGCGGCGACGGCGGTGACGCGCCCGATCAGCCGAGCGCGAGCCTTGGCTCGGGCTTCATCATCAGCAATGACGGCTACATTCTGACGAACGCGCATGTGGTCGATGGCGCGAACGTCGTCACCGTGAAGCTCACCGACAAGCGCGAGTTCAAGGCGAAGGTGATCGGCGCCGACAAGCAGTCCGACGTCGCCGTGCTGAAGATCAACGCAAGCGATCTGCCGACGGTGAAGATTGGCGATCCGCGCCAGAGCAAGGTTGGTCAGTGGGTCGTCGCGATCGGCTCGCCATACGGCTTCGACAACACCGTGACCTCGGGCATCATCAGCGCGAAGTCGCGCTCCCTGCCCAACGAGAATTACACGCCGTTCATTCAGACGGACGTGCCGGTGAACCCGGGCAACTCCGGCGGTCCGCTCTTTAACCTGCAAGGTGAAGTGATCGGCATCAACTCGATGATCTACTCGCAGACGGGCGGTTTCCAGGGGTTATCGTTCGCGATTCCGATCAGCGAGGCGATCAAGGTCAAGGACGATCTCGTCAAGACCGGCCACGTGAGCCGCGGCCGCCTCGGCGTCGCGGTGCAGGGCTTGAACCAGACGCTCGCCGAATCGTTCGGCATGCAGAAGCCGCAAGGCGCGCTGGTCAGCTCGGTCGACGCCAACGGTCCGGCGGCCAAGGCCGGCTTGCAGCCTGGCGACGTGATCCTGTCGGTGAACGGCGACGAAGTCAGCGATTCCACAGATCTGCCGGCGAAGATCGCCGGACTCGCGCCGGGCAGCATGGCGACGCTGAAAGTGTGGCGCGATAAGGCCAGCAAGGACGTAAAGGTGACGATCGGCTCGTTCTCGGACTCGAAGGTCGCGTCGGCGAACAAGACCGATCAGCAGACGCAGCTGCAAGGCCGTCTCGGCGTCGCGGTGCGGCCGCTGACGCCGGAAGAGAAGAGCGGCGCGTCGGTGTCGCACGGTCTGCTCGTGCAGCAGGCGGGCGGCGCGGCGGCGAGCGCCGGCATCCAGCCGGGCGACGTGATCCTCGCAGTCAACGGCCGTCCGGTCACGAACGTCGATCAGTTGAAACAGATGATTTCGGGCGCAGGCAACAGCATTGCGTTGCTGATCCAGCGGGACAACGCGCAGATTTTTGTGCCCGTCGATCTCGGTTGATCCAGTATGCGGGCGGTTCGGACGGATCGCCCGCCCAGCTAGAGCTGTAGTAGCGATTGCCGGTCCTTTGCATTTACTGCAAGGACCGGCTTTTTTTTCGCCTGTCGGAACCGTACTGCCGCGTGCTGGGCGGACAGGCCGAGGCGCGCCCCGCGGATCGATGCCGCGATGGTCGGGCGTGCTCCGTCGACGCAATCGAACGGATGGCACATGAGTTGCGTGGCTCTTGGTTTGGCCCGTCCACGGATTGGGCAAGGACTTTAACAAGGAGAGCGAACCGATGAAAATCCAACGCAATCAGCAAAGGCTGGTAGCCGTCGCGCTGTGCGCGGCGCTCACGCTCGGAATGGCCGGCGGCGCGCACGCGCAGCAGGCGGGCGTGACCGGCGGCTCGACTACCGACAACACCAGCGCGGGCAACACCAATGGCGGCGGTCTGCCGCAGGTCCAGCAACAGGGCGATGTGTCGTATGTATCGGGCGGCGTCGGCCTCGACGAATCGCGCGCGCTGCGACAAGCGCAAAGCCAGTGGCCACTGACGCTGCGCTTCACCGGACCGAACGGCGAGTTTCTCGCCGATGTGCACGTGCGTATCGACGATGCGCATCACGGCGAAGTGCTGAACACGACGTCGCGCGGACCGTTCATGCTGGTGCGCCTGAGCCCCGGCCGCTACACGGTGCACGCGAAATACAACGACAGCGAGCAAAGCCGCTCGGTTACGGTGCCGGCGCACGGCAACGTCAAATCCGCGTTCATCTGGAACGTGAAGTAATAACGGGTCGATCCGTCCGCCGCCGCGCAGGAAGCTCGCACAATCGGCCGAAGTTTGGCCGATAATGAAGCCACGGGCATGACCCGTGGCTTGCCGTTCCGGCGGCAACAGCCGGCAGTGCAGCGCCAAACCCATCACGGAGACTGGACATGAGCGATGCGTCGACATCTGCGGGACGGCCGGACGGCCATACCATCGAGATCCGCGAGAACGGCCACCGCGTGCGCGTCATTCACGGTGGCGTGACGATGGCCGACACCCAGGCCGCGCTGACGCTGTCGGAGACCGGTTTGGCCGACGTGTTCTATTTTCCGCGCGAGCACGTGAACATGGCCCGGCTCGAACGCTCGGCGCACACGTCGCATTGCCCGTTCAAGGGTGACGCCTCCTACTTCCACCTGCTCACCGAAGATGGCGTGGTCGAGAACGCGGTATGGAGCTACGAAGCGCCGTTCGAGCAGGTCGGTCGCATCAAGGGCTATCTCGCTTTTTACGCATCGCGCGTCGACCGCATCGATCAGACGTCCTGATCCCGCAGTCGGCGCGTTCGTCAGGGGGTTGTCATGGAACTGAACGACGCGTTACGGATTCCGCTGGCGCCGTCCGAGGTCTGGGACGCGTTGCAGGACCTTGCGCTGTTGCGTGCCAGCCTCGACAACTGCGAGTCGTTCGTGCGTCTCGCTCACGGCGAATACGCGCTGACGGTGACCGTGCCGCTCGGCCCGTTGCGCGCGCGTTACGAAGCACGCGCGCACGTCGCCGGCCAGGATTCCGGCCCGGCGGACGCGCAGCGCCGCACCGTCAGCTTCAAGGCTCGGGCCGAGGGCATCGGCGCGTTGCGCGGTCAGATGGAAGTGCGTTTGCGCGCTGACGATGGCCGGGAACGCGGCACGCGTATCGATTACACGTTGTGGGCCACGTCGTCGGGACCGCTCGCCGAGCTGCCGACGCGCCAACTCGAGAACGCGCTTCGTCAGCTTGCCGACGATTTTTTCGCCGAGTTCGACGCCGTCGTGCGCGCCAAGCACGGCAAGGGACCGAACCGCGCGCGTGGCACGGTGCCACGTCGGCAGTACGTGTTTTTGCGGCCGATCACGCTCGGTGGCATCGCGCGGCGCGCGCGCATCGAGCACAGCCATGCGCTGCCGGGACGAGCGGCAAGCGCGTCGCATAGCTGGTCGCATGGTGTGTCGCATCAAGAACCCGGTCAGCATGTCGTGCCGTACTGGGCGTGGGCCGGAATGATTTTTCTGGTCGCGCTGTTGTTGTATATCGCACGCTGGCTCAGCGAGCATTGAGGCGCGGAGTTGCGCGCAGCGTCTGGTGAAACACGCCCGACGTGCCCGTGCGACTACGAAATCTCGGTGACGCACTACGAATTAGCGGTGCTCCCGCCGCCTCCATCTAATCCCCCCGAAACTCCCGCCGCCACGCACTCGGCGACGTCCGAAACGCGTCCGCGAAATGCTGCCGCAGCGATGCGGCCGAGCCGAATCCGGCGCTCGCTGCAATCGCTTCGACCGACTCGTCGGTGCTTTCCAGCAGTTGTTGCGCACGCGAGAGCCGCTGCAAGAGCAGCCACGCGCCCACGGTGGTGCCGGTCGCGAGCCGGAAGCGTCGCGTGAATGTGCGGCGGCTCATCAGCGCGCGCGCGGCGAGCGCGTCGAGCGTATGCGGCGCGGCCAGGTTGCCGCTCACCCAGTCGAGCAGGCCGGACAGACGGTCGCCGCGCGGGTTCGGCGGCATCGGCTGCTGCACGTATTGCGCCTGGCCACCCTGGCGATGCGGCGACACGACGAGCCGGCGCGCGATCTGATTCGCCACGCGCGCGCCGCAGATGTTGCGCAGCACGTGCAGGCAGCAGTCGAGGCCGGCGGCTGTGCCGGCCGAGGTCAGCATGTTGCCGTCGTCGACGTACAGTACGTCGGGGTCGAGCCGCACCCGCGGGTAGCGGCGCGCGAAGTCGTCGGCCCAGGCCCAGTGCGTCGAAGCGGGCCGTCCATCGAGGAGACCCGCCGCGGCCAGCACGTAAGCGCCGAGGCACAGGCCGACGAGCAGGGCGCCGCGCGCATGCGCGGCCGTCAGCGCGTCGAGAAGCGCGGCGGGCGGCGTTTCGTCGGGATCGCGCCAGCTCGGCACGATGATCGTCTGCGCGTCGGCGAGGGCTTCGAGTCCGTGCGTGACCGCGATCGAGAAGCCCGCTGTCGTCGCGAGCGTGCCCGTTTCGGCGGCGCAGACGCGGAAGTCGAAAGCGGGAGCACCGCCGCCCCTGCGGTCTTCGCCGAACACGACACAGGGCACCGACAGGTGAAACGGGCTGATGCCGTCGAACGCGACGACGGCGACTACGTGGCGCGGCACGTGGTCGTAGACATCGTCGGAAGATGCGAAGGTGGCCATGCCGGGTGTCTCATGAATGCAAGAAGTATGGCCCGATTCTAGCGAAGCTTGTCATTCGGGTCGCTATCGGTGGCCGGGCAGCGGAGCAACAATGCTGTCGTTCACGCCACCGACCGTTTTTTCCGACAAGGAGCCTTGCCATGACCACACCCGCGCCGCGCCGTGCGCTGATCGTCATCGACGTGCAGAACGAATACGTGAGCGGCGACCTGCCGATCGAATTTCCAGACGTGCGCACGTCGCTCGCCAACATCGGCCGTGCGATCGATGCGGCGCGCGCCGCCGACGTGCCGGTCGTGGTCGTGCAGAACGTCGCGCCCGCCACCTCGCCGCTGTTCGCGCGCGGCAGCGCGGGCGTGGAACTGCACACGGTGGTGAGCTCGCGCGCTCATGACCATTTCGTCGAGAAGTCGCTGCCGAGCGCCTTCGCAGGCACCGATCTGGCCGACTGGCTCGCCGCCCGGCGGATCGATACGTTGACCGTCACCGGGTATATGACCCACAACTGCGATGCATCGACGATCAACCACGCCGTGCATGCCGGGCTCGCGGTCGAGTTCCTGCACGACGCGACCGGCTCGGTGCCATACGAAAACAGCGCGGGCTTCGCGAGCGCGGAGGAGATTCATCGCGTGTTCAGTGTGGTGCTGCAGTCGCGCTTCGCGGCGGTCGCGAGCACCGATCAGTGGATCGCGGCGCTGCAGAGCGGTGCACCGCTCGAGCGCGGCAACATTTATGCGTCGAACCAGACGGCACGAGCGCGGCGCGCGGTTGCCTGAAGTCGATGCAGCGGGCGGATCATCCGGTCGACCAACAGAAACGGGCGGTTCACCGAGCCGCCCGCTTCCCCAACCCGCAACCTTTGCGCACCTTCTACGCCGCCGCGCTCGTGCGCAACGCCGGACTCAGGCGCAAGGCGTCGAACATCGCTTCCACCATCCGCTGCGCGTGTGCGCCGAAGTCGGTCGCGTCGGGCAAGAACAGCATGTCGCGCAACGAGCCGCCGACGAACGCGTGCACCATCGCCGCGGCAAGCTTCGTGTCGAGATCGGCGGGCATCTGGCCTTTGGAGATCGCGTTGCGCAGGCCGCCCGCAATCTTCGCGAGCCCCTCGCGCATGTTGGTCTGATACCGTTCCATCACCGGCCCCATGTCTTCGACCAGCTCGCACTTCAGAAACAGAATGTCGAACACGCGGCGGCGGCGCGGATCGTTGGCGGTATCACGCAGGCAGACCATGCAGATTTCCATGAGGCGCCCAAGCGGATCGGCTTCGTTGGGATCGAGCGACGCCGCCTTCAGTTCGTCGAGCGGCAGCAGCACGCGGTCGAACATGGCGGTGAAGAGCTCGCTCTTGTGCGCGAAATGCCAATAAATGGCGCCGCGCGTGACCCCCGCGGCCTGCGCGATGTCGGCCAGCGATGTGCGTGATACGCCTTTCTCGAAAAAGACCTGTTCGGCCGCGTCGAGAATCCGGTTGCGTGTCTCCAACGCCTCTTCTTTGGTTCTTCTGACCATATTGGTGTGACCTGCGCTGATCGCGGGTTTATGCGGCGGTTTTAAGTCGGTCCGATGACAATTTGATTACTTCCAAAGCGAATCGCGGCTGAATTTGCGCTCTCCGCCCGTTCAGGAAAAGTAAATGCACTTTTACATGCATTCATGAATGTATATATAATAGCACCCCACGATCGGATAGCCCAAGCCGTGACGACCGGTTAATATCCGTCACTGTTGCCTTTCGAAAGCGCTACCGCAGCCGTCAAACGGCGGCACTGTGCGGCATTCCCCGGTACGGCGCGTTCGTAGCAAGGTGCCCTGCAAGCGCAGGTTTGCATTCATGGGCTTTCCGGTTGAGCGTCGCGAGACGCCTGTGTGCGCTGTCGTCCCCCGGGGGTAGGGATGCGCGCACTTTTTCATTACTCAGTCTTTGACAGAGGTCGCTCCATGCGCGTCGAACGGGTTCCATTCCGCTTAATCAGTGCCGCGACGGCTGCCATTTTGCTGGCGGCGTGCGGACCAAAACAATCTGCCCCGCCGCCACAGACGCCCGAAGTCGGCGTCGTCACCCTCCAGCCGACGACGGTGCCCGTCATCACCGAACTGCCTGGCCGTACCAGTGCCTTCCTCGTCGCGCAGGTGCGCGCGCGGGTCGACGGCATCGTGCTGCGCCGCGAGTTCACGGAGGGTAGCGAGGTCAAGGCCGGCCAGCGTCTGTACAAAATCGATCCGGCGCCGTACATCGCGTCGTTGAACAATGCGAAGGCATCGCTCGCGAAGGCGCAGGCGAACCTGGTGACGACCACCGCGCAGGCCAATCGCTATAAGGTGCTGGTCGCGGCGAACGCGGTCAGCAAGCAGGACTACGACAACGCGGTCGCCGCCGAAGGCCAGGCCGCCGCCGACGTCGCCGCGGGCAAGGCCGCGGTCGATACCGCGCAGATCAACCTCGGCTATACCGACGTGACCTCGCCCGTGACCGGCCAGATCGGCGTGTCGCAGGTCACGCCGGGCGCCTTCGTGCAGCAGAGCGCGGCCACGCTGATGGCCACGGTCCAGCAGCTCGACCCGGTCTACGTCGACCTCACGCAATCGAGTCTCGAGGGGCTGAAGCTGCGCCGCGATATGCAGGAAGGGCGTCTGAAGACGAGCGGCCCGGGCGCCGCGCAGGTCACGCTGGTGCTGGAGGACGGTCGCGTCTATCCCGAGAAGGGCAAGCTGCAGTTCACCGACGTGACCGTCGACCCGGGCACCGGCTCGGTCACGGTGCGCGCGATCTTCAAGAACCCGAACCACGTGCTGCTGCCGGGCATGTTCGTGCGCGCGAAGATCGACGAGGGCGTGAACCAGAATGCGCTGATCGTGCCGCAAGTCGGCGTCACGCACGACCAGAAGGGTCAACCCACCGCGCTCGTCGTCGACAACGACAACAAGGTCGGGCTGCGTCAGCTCGTCACCACGGGCACCTTCGGCTCGTACTGGGTGGTGTCGGACGGACTGAAAGCGGGTGACCGCGTGATCGTCCAGGGCACCGACAAGGCGCGTCCCGGCCAGCAGGTCAAGCCCGTGGCGGCACAGCTGCCCGGCGCCCCGGCTTCCGACGCGGTCGCGGGCGGCGCACAGACAGGTCAACCCGCGGCTCAACCCGCGGCTCAGCCTGCCTCCGCCGCCTCGGGCGCGTAATAACAGGGAGCCCGCTTCATGGCAAAGTTCTTTATTGATCGCCCGATTTTTGCATGGGTGATCGCCATCATCCTGATGCTCGCGGGTCTCGCGTCGGTGTTCACGCTGCCGATCGCGCAATACCCGACCATCGCGCCGCCGTCGATCCAGATCAGCGCAACCTACCCGGGTGCTTCTGCGAAGACGGTGGAAAACACCGTCACGCAGGTGATCGAGCAGCAGATGAGCGGTCTGGACCACCTGCTGTACCTCGCGTCGACCTCGGACGACTCGGGCACGGCCACCATCACGCTGACGTTTGCGGCCGGCACCAACCCTGACATCGCGCAGGTGCAGGTGCAGAACAAGCTGCAGCTCGCCACGCCACTGCTTCCGCAAGCGGTGCAGCAGCTCGGCACCAGGGTCACGAAGTCGAGCAGCAGCTTCCTGATGGTGATGGCGTTCGTGTCGACCGACGGCAGCATGAACAAGTACGACCTCGCGAACTACGTGGCGTCGAACATTCAGGATCCGGTCAGCCGTATCGATGGCGTGGGCACGGTGACGCTGTTCGGCTCGCAGTACGCGATGCGGATCTGGCTCGACGCGAACAAGCTGAACAACTTCGGCCTGACGCCGCTCGACGTCTCCTCCGCGCTGCAGGCGCAGAACGTGCAGGTTGCGGGCGGCTCGCTCGGCGGTACGCCGTCGGTGCCGGGGCAGGTGCTGCAGGCCACGATCACGCAGGCCACGCTGCTCAATACGCCCGAGCAGTTCGGCAACATCCTGCTGAAGGTGAACCAGGACGGCTCGCAGGTGCGTCTGCGCGACGTGGCGCGCGTCGAACTGGGCGGCGAAAACTACAACTTCGACACCAAGTACAACGGTCAGCCGACGGCAGGCTTCGGTATCCAGCTCGCCACAGGCGCGAACGCGCTCGCCACCGCGAAGGCGGTGCGCACGAAGATCGCCGAACTGTCGAAGTACTTCCCGCACGGTCTCGTGGTGCAGTACCCGTACGACACGACGCCGTTCGTGCGCCTGTCGATCGAGGAAGTGGTCAAGACGCTGCTCGAAGGTATCGTGCTGGTGTTCCTCGTCATGTACCTGTTCCTGCAGAACCTGCGCGCCACGCTGATCCCGACCATCGCGGTGCCGGTGGTGCTGCTCGGTACCTTCGCGATCATGAGCGTGGTCGGTTTCTCGATCAACGTGCTGTCGATGTTCGGTCTCGTGCTCGCGATCGGCCTATTGGTGGACGACGCAATCGTGGTGGTGGAAAACGTCGAGCGGGTGATGCAGGAGGAGGGCTTATCGCCTCGCGACGCAACCCGCAAGGCGATGGACCAGATCACCGGCGCGCTCGTTGGCGTGGCGCTCGTGCTGTCGGCGGTGTTCGTGCCGGTGGCGTTCTCGGGCGGCTCGGTCGGTGCGATTTACCGGCAGTTCTCGCTGACGATCGTCGCGGCGATGGTGCTGTCCGTGCTCGTCGCGCTGGTTCTGACGCCGGCGCTGTGCGCGACGATCCTGAAGCCGATTCCGAAGGGTCATCACGAAAAAGCCACCGGCTTCTTCGGCTGGTTCAACCGCACCTTCAACACCAGCCGCGACAAATACCACTCTGGCGTGCACCACGTGATCAAGCGCTCGGGCCGCTGGCTCATCATCTACATGGTGGTGATCTTTGCGGTGGGCCTGTTGTTCGTGCGTCTGCCGAAGTCGTTCCTGCCGGACGAAGACCAGGGCACGATGTTCGTGCTCGTGCAAACGCCATCGGGCTCGACGCAGGAAACCACCGCCCGCGCGCTGAAGGACGTGTCGGACTATCTGCTGAACGACGAGAAGGCGATCGTCGAATCGACCTTCACGGTGAACGGCTTCAGCTTCGCGGGTCGCGGCCAGAACGCGGGTCTCGTGTTCGTGCGGATGAAGGACTACTCGCAGCGTCAGCACGCGGACCAGAAAGTGCAGGCACTCGTTGGGCGTCTGTTCATGCACTTCAGCAGCTACAAGAACGCGGTCGTGTATCCGGTCAATCCGCCGTCGATTCCCGAACTCGGCACCGCGGCGGGCTTCGACTTCCAGCTGCAGGACCGCGGGGGTCTCGGTCACGCGAAGCTGATGGAAGCGCGCAACATGCTGCTCGGTCTGGCGGCGAAAGATCCGACGCTCGCGCAGGTGCGTCCGAACGGCCTGAACGATACGCCGCAGTTCAAGGTGAGCATCGACCACGAGAAGGCTTCGGCGCTCGGCGTGTCGCTTGCCTCGATCGACCAGACGTTCTCGATCGCCTGGGCCTCGTCGTACGTGAACAACTTCCTCGACACGGACGGCCGTATCAAGAAAGTTTACCTGCAGGGCGACGCACCGTTCCGGATGAAACCGGAAGACGTGAATGCCTGGTTCGTGCGCAACGGCGCGGGCGCGATGGTGCCGTTCTCATCCTTCGCCAGCACCGAGTGGACCTTCGGTTCGCCGAAGCTCGAGCGCTACAACGGTATCTCGTCGGTGGAAATCCAGGGTGCGGCCGCGCCGGGCAAGTCGACCGGTCAGGCGATGGTGGCGATGGAAGCGATCGTCAAGAAGCTGCCCGCGGGCATTGGCTACGAGTGGACGGGTCTGTCGCTGCAGGAGCGTCAGTCGGGTTCGCAGGCGCCGATTCTGTATGGCATCTCGATCCTCGTGGTGTTCCTGTGTCTCGCGGCGCTGTATGAAAGCTGGTCGATCCCGTTCTCGGTGATCATGGTCGTGCCGCTCGGCATAATCGGCGCGCTGCTGGCCGCGACGCTGCGCGGGCTCGAGAACGACGTGTTCTTCCAGGTGGGTCTGCTGACCACGGTCGGTCTGTCGGCGAAGAACGCGATTCTGATCGTGGAATTCGCGCGAGAACTGCAGCAGGGTGAAGGCATGGGGCCGGTCGAGGCCGCGCTCGAAGCGGCGCGTCTGCGGTTGCGTCCGATCCTGATGACCTCGCTCGCGTTCATTCTCGGCGTGTTGCCGCTCGCCATCAGTAACGGCGCGGGGTCGGCCAGCCAGCACGCGATCGGTACCGGCGTGATCGGCGGGATGTTGACGGCGACCTTCCTCGCCATCTTCATGATTCCGATGTTCTTCGTCGTGATTCGCGCGAAGTTCGGCGGCGAGAAGGAAGACCCGGATGAGGCGCTGCGCCACTACCAACAGCACCATCCGCACGATCCGCAAGGCGGCGCGGCGGGTGGCACGGCCGACGGGTCGGATGGCAATGGCTCGGGCAAGGATGGGCATTGAGATGCAAAAACACTCTTTGATTGCAGTGGCCGTCGCGCTGCTCGTCGCGGGTTGCACGCTGGCACCGCACTACGAGCGGCCCGCCGCGCCCGTGACGGCGACTTTCCCGACGGGCGGCGTCTACGACCAACAGCCGGGCACACATGGCGCGCGCAGCGCAACCGGCCACGCCGCCGCCGACATCGGCTGGCGCGATTTCTTCGTCGATCCGCGTCTGCAGCAGCTGATCGAAATCGCGCTGAAGAACAACCGCGATCTGCGTGTGTCGGTGCTGAACATGCAGGCGTCGGCGGCGCAGTACCGGATCGTGCGCGCGGGCCTGTTCCCGACGCTCGACGCCGCAGCTTCGCAGAGCCGGCAGCGCACGCCGCGCGATCTGCTGGCGTCGCCCAACGCCCCGACGATTTCCAACACGTACTCGGTGGGCTTGAACGCGTCGTGGGAAATCGACTTCTTCGGGCGCGTGCAGAGCCTGAAAGATCAGGCATTGGCCACGTACCTCGGTACCGCGCAGGCGCGCAAGGCGGCGGAAATCTCGCTGGTGACCCAGGTGGCGAACCAGTACATGACGGTGCTCGAACTGGACGATCTGCTGAAGGTCACGCAGAACACGCTCAAGACGGCGCAGGAGTCGTACCGGATCACCAAACTGCAGTTCGACAACGGTACGGGTTCGGAACTGGATCTGCGCCAGGCGGAAACGGTCGTCGAGACCGCGAACGCCAACCTGCAGGCGCAGGCGCGTTTGCGGGCCCAGGCTGACAATGCGTTGGTGCTGCTGATCGGCGAGCCGTTGCCGGCTGATCTGGCGAGCGGCCTGCCGCTGAACGACCAGAACCTGCTCACGGATATTCCGGCGGGTCTGCCGTCCGATTTGCTGACGCGTCGTCCCGACATCATGGAAGCCGAGGAGAATCTGCTCGCGGCCAACGCGAACATCGGCGCGGCGCGCGCGGCGTTCTTCCCGAGGGTCACGCTGACCGGCAGCGTCGGCACGCTGAGCCCGACGCTCGGCGGTCTGTTCAAGCCGGGTTCGGCGGCCTGGAGCTTTGCGCCGTCCATCACGCTGCCGATCTTCGAGGGCGGGCAGAACATGGCCAACCTCAATCTCGCCGACATCGAGAAGAACGTGCAGATCGCCACGTATGAAAAGGCGATCCAGACGGCCTTCCGCGAAGTGGCGGATGGACTGGCCGCGCGCGGCACGTACGATGAACAGATCGCGGCGCTCGAGCGCGAGGTCGCGGCCGAGCAGCGGCGGCTGGACCTGTCGACCCTCCGTTACACGAACGGTGTCGACAGCTATCTGTCGGTGCTGACCGCGCAGACCTCGCTGTACGCGGCTCAGCAGCAACTGGTTACCGCGCGCATGGAGCGCCTGCAGAACCTGGTCACGCTATACCAGGCGCTCGGCGGCGGCTGGGTCGAGCACACCGGCGATCAGCAGCGTCCCGCCGACGCGCCGGTCGACTACGGTGCGGCGAGCGCGCCGGTCGCGGCTTCGGCGGCAACGGCAGGTTAAGCGCCTCGTTGACGAAGCGCTGAAGCAAACGAAAACGCCACGGCATGCCGTGGCGTTTTCGTTGATGCGCGTCGTTCGGCGCCGCTCGCTGCCTCGGCGCTGCATCAAATGCTCAATGCAGGTCCGCCGCCCGCAGCATCTCGTTGTGCCGCGGTTCGCCGAGCGCGCCGGCGTCGAGATCGTGCCCGGCGCGGCGAAGCTCGCTCGTCGCCTTGTTCTCGCTCTTCACGCCGTTGAAAATCAGGTTCAGCACGACCGCCGACACCGACGCGAGCAGAATCCCGCTATGCAGCAGCGGCGACAGCGCCGGCGGCAGTTGCGAGAAGAAGTGCGGCGACACGACCGGCACGAGGCCGAGCCCGACGCTGACCGCGACGATGAACAGATTGTGTTGATTCCTGACGAAGTCCACCCGCGACAGCACCTTGATGCCGTTCGCCGCGACCATGCCGAACATCACGATACCCGCGCCGCCGAGCACGAACGCCGGCACCGACGCGACCACCTGCGCCATCTTCGGAAAGAGGCCGAGCAGCACGAGGATCACGCCGCCCATCGCGCAGACGAAGCGGCTCTTCACGCCGGTCACGCCGATTAGCCCGACGTTCTGCGAAAACGACGTATGCGGAAACGAATTGAAGATGCCGCCGATCAGCGTGCCGAGCCCGTCGACGCGCAAGCCGCGCACCAGCGTCTGCTGATCGACCGGACGATCGACCATGTCGCCGACCGCGAGGAACATGCCGGTCGATTCGATGAAAGTGACGAACATCACGGTGACCATCGTCGCGATCGACAGCGGATCGAAGTGCGGCAGGCCGAAGTGGAACGGCATCACGAAGCCGACCCACGGCGCGTGCGTGACGCCGTCCATGTTGACGCGGCCGAGCAGCAGCGCGATCACGAAGCCCGCGACGATGCCGAGCAGCACCGAGATATTGGCGACGAAACCCCTGGCAAACTTGTTGATGAGCAGGATCAGCGTCAGCACGAGGAACGATAGACCGAGGTAGACCGGATTGCCGTAGTCGGGATTGCCGACGCCGCCGGCTGCCCAGTTGATGCCGACTTCCATCAGCGACAGGCCGATCACCGAAATCACGACGCCGATCACGACCGGCGGGAAGAAGCGCAACAGTTTGCCGACCGCGGGCGCGAGCAGAATGCCGATCACGCCGGCCGCGATCGTCGAGCCGAAGATGTCGAGGATGCCCAGCGAAGGATTGGCGCCGATCGCGACCATCGGGCCGACGGCCGCGAACGTGCAGCCCATGATGACGGGCAGACGGATGCCGAAGATCCACAGTCCGAGCGTCTGGATCAGCGTGGCGATGCCGCAGGAAAACAGATCGGCGCTGATCAGGAAGGCGACCTGGTCTTTGGGCAGTTTCAACGCCGCGCCGATGATCAGCGGCACCGCGACCGCGCCGGCGTACATGACCAGTACGTGCTGAATGCCAAGAGTGAGCAACTGACCCGCGGGTAGGCGCTCGTCGCACGGGTGAACCGTGTTCGCTTGCATATCGTCAGTCTCCACCGTCTCGTGTTGGGATGACTCCAAGGTATCGGCGACGAAAATTCGCAACAAGACCATACGTGGCTATTCCGGCATTCCCGGCGACGATATGCGCAGGCGTCGTTTGAAAGGCGAATTAAAGCCGCGCGTTCGACCGATCGGCTGCGGCCAGGCGGCGAGGCCGATGCGGCGGCCATTGCGCGCGGACGTCGCGTGCCTGGCGCGGCTTCGTCGCCGGCGGGGATATGTGTGAGAATCGATGACGTGTATCACGCTGCGCACATAGTTCCGTTTTGACGACGGCTCGCCGCATGCGGGGTTAACCCGCGAAGGGCCTTTTTCCTCGTGTTTTCCGACCCGTTCGCTAAACGTTCGCGGTATCGCCGCGGCGGGGTTATCCGGCTTCGCTTTCCGCGCTGGTCGAGAGCCTCGCCGGTTCATTTCTTATTTCAACGTCACTGCGCTCATGAGTTTTCTTGGCATCGACCTCGGCACCGGCTCCCTGAAAGTGGCAATCGTCGACGAACATGGCCGCGAGCAGGCGATGTCGAGCGTCGCTTATGCGCTCGTTACGCCGCACGCGGGCTGGGCAGAAATCGACGTCGACACCTGGTGGAACGCGCTCGTCGATGCGATGGCGAGCCTGCCGCGCGAGCTGCGTGACGGCGTGCGCGCGATCGGCTTGTCCGGCCAGATGCACGGTGTCGTATTGCTCGATGCAAACCGCGCGGCGGTGCGGCGCGCGATGCTGTGGCCCGACTCGCGCGCGCTCGCCGTGCTCGATGCGTGGCCCGAGCCGCAACAGAATCCGGTCGCGCCCGGCATGGCCGGTCCACTGCTGCGCTGGCTGGTGACGCATGAGCCCGAAGCCGCGCGCCGCACCCGCTGGGCGCTGCAGCCGAAGGACTGGCTGCGCGTCGCGCTCGGTGGCGCGTGCGTGACCGATGCGTCCGACGCGTGCGCGACCGCGCTCGCCGATCCCGCCGGCGCGTGGGACGCGGCGCTGCTGGAACGGCTCGAGATTCCGCGCGAATGGTTCGCGCCGCTGGCGCCGTCGTATGCGGCATCGGGCGCGCTGTCGCCGCAGGCCGCGCAGGCGCTCGGCTTGCGCGCCGGCATCGCGCTGGCAACCGGCGGCGCCGACACGCCGTGCGCGGCGCTCGGCAGCGGACTCGCGCGTGATGGCGACGCACTGCTGACGACCGGCACCGGCGGACAGATTGTCGTGCTCGCGAACGACCAGCCGGCGCCGTTCAAGGGCTTGCATCGCTATCGCGCGGCGAGCGATCACTGGTATCGGATGGCGGCAATGCAGAACGTCGGCATCGCATTGGAGCGGGTGCGCGGGTGGCTGTCGTACGAGTGGGCGCAGGCTTACCGCGAGGCATTCGGCGATACGGCCGATGCCAGCGCTGATGCCGCCGCTGATGCCCCATCAACGCTCAGCTTCCTGCCCTACCTGACCGGCGAGCGCACGCCGTGGCTGAACCCGCAGGCGCGCGGCGGCTGGCTTGGCCTGTCGCTCGAGCATACGCGCGGCGCGATGATGCGTGCGGCGTTCGAGGGCGTCGCGTTTTCGCTGCGCGCGGGGCTCGACGCGATTCGTGCGAGCGGCGCGCCGGTGACGGCGCTCAAGCTCGCCGGTGGTGGCTCGGTCGATGCGCGCTGGCGACAACTGCTCGCCGATGCGCTGGACGTCGAACTGCACGCGGTCGATTGTCCGAACGCGGCGCCGCGCGGCGCGGCGATCCTCGGCGGTCTCGCGTGCGGCCACTGGCACACGCGCGATCTCGCCGCGCTCGCGCCGGGCGCGACGCGCGTCGCGGGTCCGCGAGGCGATGCGGCGCTTGCGGAACGCTATGCGCGCTTCGTCGATCTGTATCAACGGATCGAGCCGTGGTTCGGTGCTGGCGCGCCGCGCGAAGCGAAGTAGCAGTGGTGAGCGCGGCCATCGGCAACGCTGCGGTCACGCACTTTGCAATACCATGACGCTTTTCGCGCGCCACGCCATCTTCAAGCACGCGATGCCTTTTCGCATTCACGCATTCACGGACTCATAGGAGCATTGACGATGAAGACCAAAGCAGCAATCGCATGGAAAGCCGGCGCGCCGTTGACGATCGAAGAAGTCGATCTCGAAGGTCCGCGCGCCGGTGAAGTCCTGATCGAAGTGAAGGCGACGGGCATCTGCCACACCGACTACTACACGCTGTCGGGCGCCGACCCCGAAGGCCTCTTCCCGGCGATTCTCGGCCATGAAGGCGCGGGCGTGATCGTCGATGTCGGGCCGGGCGTCGGCACGCTGAAGAAGGGCGATCACGTGATTCCGCTTTACACGCCCGAATGCCGCCAGTGCAAGTTCTGCCTGTCGCGCAAGACCAACCTGTGTCAGGCGATCCGCTCGACTCAAGGCAAGGGCCTGATGCCCGACGCGACCTCGCGCTTCTCGCTCGATGGCAAGCCGCTGTTTCACTACATGGGTACGTCGACGTTCTCGAACTACATCGTCGTGCCGGAGATCGCCGTCGCCAAGGTGCGCGAGGACGCGCCGTTCGACAAGATCTGCTACATCGGCTGCGGCGTGACGACCGGCGTCGGCGCGGTCGTGTATTCGGCGAAGGTCGAGGCGGGCGCCAACGTGGTCGTATTCGGGCTTGGCGGCATCGGGCTCAATGTGATCCAGGGCGCGAAAATGGTCGGTGCCGACAAGATCATCGGTGTCGATCTCAATCCGGGGCGCGTCGAACTCGCAAAGAAGTTCGGCATGACGCACTTCATCAACCCGAATGAAGTCGGGAACGTCGTCGATCACATCGTGCAGCTGACCGACGGCGGCGCCGACTACTCGTTCGAATGCATCGGCAACGTGAAGGTGATGCGCCAGGCGCTCGAATGCACGCACAAGGGCTGGGGCCAGTCGTTCATCATCGGCGTGGCGGCGGCGGGCGAAGAGATCAGCACGCGGCCGTTCCAGCTGGTGACAGGCCGCGAGTGGAAAGGCTCGGCGTTCGGCGGCGCGCGCGGGCGCACCGACGTGCCCAAGATCGTCGACTGGTACATGGAAGGCAAGATCAATATCGACGATCTGATCACGCACCGTCTGCCGCTCGAGCGCATCAACGAGGGCTTCGAGCTGATGAAGAAGGGCGAGTCGATCCGCTCGGTCGTGCTGTACTAAAGAGGAGCGTCGCGATGCTCGAACTACTATCGTCGCACGCCTGTCACGGCGGCGAGCAGCGCTTTTACCGGCACGAGTCGCGCACGATCGGTCTGCCGATGCGCTTCTCGATCTATCTGCCGCCGCAGGCGTTGCAGGGCAATGCGAAGGTGCCCGCGCTGTTCTATCTGGCGGGGTTGACGTGCACCGAAGAGACTTTCGCGATCAAGGCCGGCGCGCAGCGCTTCGCAGCCCAGCACGGCATCGCGTTGATCGCGCCGGATACGAGCCCGCGCGGCGCGGGCGTGCCCGGCGAGAGCGATGCGTGGGACTTCGGCGTCGGTGCGGGTTTTTATCTCGACGCGACGCAGGAGCCGTGGGCGCGGAACTACCGCATGTACTCGTACGTGCGCGACGAGTTGCGCGAAACGGCGCTTGCGAACCTGCCGATCGATGGCGAGCGCCTCGGCATCTTCGGTCATTCGATGGGCGGGCACGGCGCGCTGATGCTCGCGCTGCGCAATCCGGACATCTATCGGTCGGTGTCGGCGTTCGCACCGATTGCGGCGCCGATGCGTTGTCCGTGGGGCGAGAAGGCGTTCAGCGGTTATCTCGGCGAGAACCGCGAAGCATGGAAGCAATACGACGCGAGCGAGCTGCTCGCGCACGCAACGCGAAAATTCGCGGCAGGGATCCTCGTCGATCAGGGCCTCGCGGATCAGTTTCTGCCCACGCAGCTCAATCCTGACGTGTTCGAAGCGGCGTGCAAGGCCGCGGGTCAGCCGCTGACGTTGCGCCGGCACGCGGGCTACGACCACGGCTACTACTTCATCTCGACCTTCATCGACGATCATCTCGCGCATCACGCGAGGGTGTTGCTCGGCTGAAAACGCCGCACAGCACGATGCGAATAGCAAAACGGCGGCACCTGAGGTGCCGCCGTTTTTTCGTGTGTGCGGCGCAAGCGTGGCTCAGTGCCGCTTCAGCAGACTCCCGCCATAGACCACCGCCGACAGCACGGTGATCCAGAAGCTCGTCGGCCAATCGGTATAGAACGCGAGCGTCAGCCCGAGCCACGCCTGCGCGAGCGCGAACGCGGCGGCAAGCACGAGGCCGGTGGACAGCCGCGTGCTCAGGTTCTGCGCGGCGGCGGCCGGGCCGACCATCAGCGTGAACACGAGCAGCACACCGACGATCTGCGTGCACGCCGCGACCGCGAGCGCGGCGATCGCGAGAAACAGCACCGATACGCGGCGCAGCGACACGCCCTTCGCTTCGGCCAACTCCGGTTGCAGCGACGCGAACAGCAGCGGCCGCATGATCGCCGCGAGCGCGACCAGACTGACGACGCCCAACGCCGCCAGCACGCCGAGCGTCGACGTATTGACGCCGAGGACGTTGCCGAACAGCAGCGCCGTCACCTGCGTCGCGTAGGCGGTGAAGAAGTGCAGAAACAGCAGCCCGAAGCCGAGCGACAAGGAAAGAATCACGCCGATCGCGACGTCGCGGCCGGCGAGCCGCTCGCCAAGCGCGCCCATGCCGACACCGGCCGCGAGCGTGAAGCCGATCATCCCCCAGACCGGCGAGATGCCGACCAGCACCGCGCCGGTCGCGCCCGTGAAGCCGACATGCGACAGCGCATGGCCGGCAAACGTCTGTCCGCGCATCACCAGAAAATAACCGACCACGCCGGCCAGCACCGCGACGATCCCCGACGCCGCGAACGCGTTCACCATGAAATCGTATTCAAACATCGTGCGTGTGTCCGTCGCGTGAGTCGTGCTGATGAGAGTGGCTGTGTGAATGACCGTGGCCGTGGTCATGCGAGCGACCGTGCGAATGCGGATGTCCGCCGTCCTCGTCGTGTTCGTGCTCGTGATCGTGCTTCTCGACTTCGACGCCGCCCGACATCACGAAGATGCGGCCGTTCACGCGCATCACGTCGATCGGCGAGCCGTATAGACGTGACAACACCGGCCGCGTGATGACTTCGTCGACGGTGCCGAGCGCCGCGACGCCGCTGCCGAGATACAGCACGCGATCGATCGAGTTCAGCAGCGGATTGAGTTCGTGCGCGGAGAACAGCACCGCGATGCCGAGCTCCTGCTGCACGCGCCGCACGAGTTCGACGACGCTCTTTTGATGATGCGGATCGAGACTGATCAACGGCTCATCGAGCAGCAGCAGCTTCGGATTGCCGAGCAGGCACTGCGCGAGCAGCAGCCGCTGCCGTTCGCCGCCCGATAGCTCCGACAGCGGCCGCTTCGAGAGACTCGTACCGCCGACGAGCTCGAGCACCCGGTCGACGTCGGCGCGCGTTTTCGCATCCGCGTGCGGCAACCCCCAGCGATGACCGTCGGCGGCCATCGCGACGAGATCGCGGCCGCGCACGCGGCGCCCGGCGAGCGCGCTGCGCGTCTGCGGCATATAGCCAATCGACGCGTTGCCGCGCTCGACCGTCTGCCCGAGCACGCGGAGCGCGCCGCTCGCGGCCGGCACGAGGCCGAGCACCGCGCGCATCAGCGTCGTCTTGCCCGCGCCGTTCGGTCCCAGCACGCCGATAAACTCGCCCTGGTTCACGACGAAGCTGGTGTCGCGCAGGATCGTGCGACCGCCAAGCTGGAGCGTCACGTTGTCGAGCTCGAGCACGGCCGTGTCGCCGCGGGTTGCGGTGGATGCGTCCGGCACCGCACCCGCGGGCGCGCCATGGCCCATTGCAATCATGGCGTCTTTCCTTTGGCGCTCGTCGCGCCATTCGAGCCGGTCGTGTCGCCCGCCGCCAGCGCCTTCTGCAGCGCGTCGAGTTGCGTGAGCATCCACGTCTGATAGGTCTTGCCGGCCGGCAGTGTCTCGGTGACGCTCATCGTCGGTACCTTCGATTGTTGCGCGAGTTTCAGCATGCGTTGGGTCAGTGCCTCGGTCGCCTGGCTGTTATAGATCAGCACGCGCACGCGCCGCTCGCGCAGGTCGCGTTCGAACGCGGCGATATCGGCCGCGCTCGCTTCCGTGTCGTTCATCGCGGCGAGCTGGAAGCGCTGGTTGCGCATCGCGAGGCCAATCGCGTCCGACATATAGCCGAACACCGGCTCGGTCGCGGTGACCGGCAGACCCGCATAGCGGCCGTGCAGCTCGGCGAGCTTCGCGTCGATCGGTTTCAGCGAATCGAGAAACTTCGCGAGGTTCGCATCGTACGCCGACTTGTGCGCCGGGTCAGCAGCGCTGAGCGCGGCGCTCACCGCACGCGCGACTTTCGGCATCGTCGCCGGGTCGTACCACAGGTGCGGATTGTCGCCGCCTTTTCTGCCGACCAGCTCGGCCGCCACGATCACGGTGCGCTGCGTGCCTTTCGATGCGGCCAGCAGCTTCGCCATCCACGGATCGTAGTCGGCGCCGTTGTAGACGACGAGGCTCGCATGCTGCAACGCGCGCGCGGTGGCCGGGTTCGCTTCGAACAGATGCGGGTCCTGGTCCGGGTTGCTGAGGATGCTGATCACGTCGACGCGATCGCCGCCGAGTTGCCGCACCGCGTCGCCATAAAAGTTCTCAGCGGCGACGACCGGAATCTTCGCGTCGGCGGCGAACGCGCTGTGGCCGAAGCCGAGCGCCGCGAGCGCTAGCAGACAGCTGCACAGATGCGTGCGCACAGACGTCGATTGTTTCAGGGAGCGTTGCGCTGCGGAGAACATCGAGGCGATTGTTTTCATCGTGGTTCCTGACGGGGCGGCCCGCGCGGGGTGCGCGAGGTCGGAAATGATATAACGTATCGCGATTTTTTTGTCAGCGGCGCGAATTTGCGCGCGGCTGCAAGCGCCGGGCGTGCCTTGGCCACCACTCGTCGCCATGCAATTGCGCCTGCCGCGCTGCACCATCGAAATTCGTCCGCGTGCCTTGACATGACCCGGTCCGTATCCGATCATTCGATCACTAACCGAGCAATTGATCGCGCGATGAGCGTTCGCTCACTGCGCGCCAGAATGCAAAAACGAACCGGAGACAGGCAGTGGCACGATTGCAGGATAAGGTCGCCATTCTGACGGGCGCGGCCAGCGGTATCGGTGAAGCGGTGGCGCGGCGCTACCTCGACGAAGGCGCGCGCTGCGTGCTGGTCGACGTGAAGCCGACCGAGACCATCGGCGGCGCGCTGCGCGGCACCTACGGCGAGCGCGTGTTGAGCGTCAACGCCGACGTCCGCCTGCGCGAGGACATCGAGCGCATCGTCACGAGCACGGTCGGCCGCTTCGGCCAGATCGACATCCTCTTCAACAACGCGGCGCTGTTCGACATGCGCCCGCTCCTCGACGAATCCTGGGACGTGTTCGACCGCCTGTTCGCGGTCAACGTGAAAGGCATGTTCTTCCTGATGCAGGCGGTCGCGCGGCAGATGGTCGAGCAAGGCCGCGGCGGCAAGATCATCAACATGTCGTCGCAGGCCGGGCGGCGCGGCGAGGCGCTCGTTTCGCATTACTGCGCGACCAAGGCGGCGGTGTTGAGCTATACGCAGTCCGCGGCGCTCGCGCTCGCGCCGCATAAGATCAACGTGAACGGCATCGCGCCGGGGGTCGTCGACACGCCGATGTGGAACGAGGTCGACGCGCTATTTGCGCGCTACGAGAACCGCCCGCTCGGCGAGAAGAAGCGCCTCGTCGGCGACGCGGTGCCGTTGGGCCGCATGGGCGTGCCCGACGACCTGACGGGCGCCGCGCTGTTCCTCGCGTCGGCCGATGCGGACTACATCACCGCGCAGACGCTGAACGTCGACGGCGGCAACTGGATGAGCTGAAAGAAGAGCTGGCAGCGGGCATGTTGGCCGCTGTGAGCGGCGCGTCATTCCGTCAAACGAACGCAGCATCACATAACGTATGAGAAAGGAGACAACGATGAAACCAACTATCAAGTTCGCGCTGAAGGCGGCCGGTGCCGGCGCGGCCACCTGCTTCGCGCTGAGCGCATCGGCGGCGACGGTGACGATCGCGACGCTGAACAACCCGGACATGATCGAGCTGAAGAAGCTGTCGCCCGCGTTCGAAAAAGCGAATCCGGACATCAAGCTGAACTGGGTGATCCTCGAGGAAAACGTGCTGCGTCAGCGCGCGACGACCGACATCACGACCGGCAGCGGCCAGTTCGACGTGATGACGATCGGCGCGTACGAAACGCCGCAATGGGGCAAGCGCGGCTGGCTCGCGCCGATCACGAACCTGCCGGCGAGCTATGACCTCAACGACGTCGTGAAGACGGCCCGCGACGGCCTGTCCGCGAACGGCCAGCTGTACGCGCTGCCGTTCTATGTCGAAAGCTCGATGACCTATTACCGCAAGGATCTGTTCGACAAGGCCGGCCTGAAGATGCCCGACCAGCCGACCTACGACCAGATCGCGCAATTCGCCGACAAGCTCACCGACAAGCCCAAGGAGCAGTACGGCATCTGCCTGCGCGGCAAGGCGGGCTGGGGCGAGAACATGGCGTACGGCACGACGGTCGCGAATACGTTCGGAGGCCGTTGGTTCGACGAAAAGTGGCACGCGCAGCTGACCTCGCCCGAATGGAAGAAGGCGATGACGTTCTACGTCGACCTGCTCAAGAAGGACGGCCCTCCGGGAGCCAGCTCGAACGGCTTCAACGAAAACCTGACGCTGATGTCGTCGGGCAAGTGCGCGATGTGGATCGATGCGACGGTCGCCGCCGGCATGCTGTACAACAAGCAGCAGTCGCAGATCGCCGACAAGGTCGGCTTCGCGGCCGCGCCGATCGAGGTTACGCCGAAGGGCTCGCACTGGCTGTGGGCATGGGCGCTCGCGATTCCGAAGTCGTCGAAGCAGCAAGATGCGGCGAAGAAGTTCATCGAGTGGGCGACCTCGAAGGATTACATCGAAATGGTCGCGAAGGATGAGGGCTGGGCCTCGGTGCCGCCGGGTACGCGCCAGTCCACCTATGCGCGCCCCGAGTACAAGCAGGCCGCGCCGTTCGGCGACTTCGTGCTGAAGGCGATTCAGACCGCCGACCCGGATCATCCGACCTTGAAGCCGGTCCCGTACACCGGGGTGCAGTTCGTCGGGATTCCCGAGTTCCAGTCGTTCGGCACCGTGGTCGGGCAGAGCATCTCCGGCGCGATCGCCGGTCAGATGACGGTCGACCAGGCGCTCGCCGCCGGCAACGCGGCCGCGGATCGCGCGGTCAAGCAGGCGGGTTATCAGAAATAACCGCAGAAGTAGCTGCGCAGAAATAACTGCGCAGCAGTCACCCGGCAGGCCTGCCGCATCGACCGATGCGGCTCATGCAGCAGAGCGGCCGTTCGCCTGCGCCGCATCGCACCCACGCGGTGTGCAGGCGAACGCTCCGCGCATTACCGAACAGGTGGTCCATCATGCGTCCTTTGCGCCTACCTCTGATGCAAACCCATCCCCAGACAGAAAAGGAACGCGAGCAGCGTAAGGCCAGTTCGGCCCGCTGGCTCGTGGCGCCGTCGGTCGGCGTGCTCGTGCTGTGGATGGTCATTCCGCTCGCGATGACGATCTGGTTCTCGTTCTCGCACTACAACCTGCTCAATCCCGATCTGCGCGGCTTCGCTGGCGCCGACAACTACCGTTATCTCGCGACCGATCCGTCGTTCGGCCCGTCGATCGCACATACGATCGAGCTGATCGTGTGGGTGCTGGTGATCACCGTGGTCGGCGGCGTGCTGATGGCGATCCTGTTCGATCGCAAGTTCTACGGGCAGGGCGTGGCCCGCCTGCTGGCGATCGGCCCGTTCTTCGTGATGCCGACGGTCAGCGCGCTGATCTGGAAGAACATGATCCTGCACCCGGTGTACGGCCTCGTCGCGCAGGGCATGCGCGCGCTCGGCATGCAGCCGATCGACTGGTTCGCCGACTACCCGCTCACCGCGGTGATCATGATCGTCGCGTGGCAGTGGCTGCCGTTTGCGTTCCTGATCCTGTTCACGTCGATCCAGTCGCTCGACCAGGAGCAGAAGGAAGCCGCGAAGATCGACGGCGCGGGTCCGTTCTCGATGTTCTTCTACATCACGCTGCCGCATCTGAGACGCGCGATCGCGGTCGTCGTGATGATGGAGACGATCTTCCTGCTGTCGATCTTCGCCGAGATCTACACGACCACGGGCGGCGGTCCCGGTAACGCGACCACCACGCTGTCGTACCTGATCTTCTCGCTCGGCCTGCAGCAATTCGACGTCGGTCTGGCCTCGGCGGGCGGTATTCTCGCGGTCGTGCTGGCCAATATCGTGTCGATCTTCCTCGTGCGGATGCTCGCGAAGAACCTGAAAGGGGAGTACGAAAAATGAGCCACGTTGCCTCCACTACGGCATCGACGACGCAGCCGGTCGCGGTGCCGACCAAATCGCCGTTCGACACGATTCGTCGCGGCATTCCCGGCGTGATCGCGTGGCTCGTCGCGTTGCTGCTGTTCTTCCCGATCTTCTGGATGACGATCACCGCGTTCAAGACCGAGCAGCAGGCCTACGCGTCGTCGCTGTTTTTCTCGCCGACGCTCGACAGCTTCCGCGAGGTGTTCGCGCGCAGCAACTACTTCGCGTTCGCGTGGAACTCGATACTGATCTCGGTCGGTGTCACGCTGCTGTGCCTGATCCTTGCGGTGCCGTGCGCGTACGCGATGGCGTTCTTCCCGACGCGCCGCACGCAGAAAGTGCTGCTGTGGATGCTGTCGACGAAGATGATGCCGTCGGTCGGCGTGCTGGTGCCGATCTATCTGCTGTGGAAAAACAGCGGCCTTCTGGATACCGTGTCGGGCCTGATCATCGTCTACACGCTGATCAATCTGCCGATCGCGGTCTGGATGGCGTTCACGTACTTCGCCGAGATCCCGCGCGACATTCTCGAAGCCGGGCGCATCGACGGCGCGGCGACGTGGCAGGAGATCGTCTATCTGCTGATGCCGATGGCGCTGCCCGGGCTCGCGTCGACCGCGTTGCTGCTCGTGATCCTGTCGTGGAACGAGGCGTTCTGGAGCATCAACCTGTCGAGCTCGAACGCGGCGCCGCTGACCGTGTTCATCGCGTCGTATTCCAGTCCTGAAGGTTTGTTCTGGGCCAAGTTGTCGGCCGCTTCGTTGCTGGCGGTCGCGCCGATTCTGATCGTCGGCTGGCTGTCGCAGAAGCAGCTGGTGCGCGGCCTCACGTTCGGGGCGGTCAAATGACGGCAGAGTCGACGGCAGGCCCAGGCATCGCGCGATATGCGCTGATCTGCGATTGCGACGGCGTGCTGATCGACAGCGAAGCGGTGGCCGCGCGCGTGCTGGTGCGCGAACTCGAGGCGCGCTGGCCCGGCATCGACGTCGCGCCGGTGGTGCTGCCGCTGCTCGGGCTGCGCATCGAGCGCGTACTGCGGGACACCGCGACGCAGCTCGGCAGACAGCTCGGCGCCGACGATATCGACGCGATCCGCCGCGCGGTCGAAGCGGCCGCGATCGAGGCGCCCGCGGTCGACGGCATCGAGCGCGCGCTGAACCAGGTGCCGCTCGTCAAAGGCTGCGCGAGCAATAGCTTCCGGCCGTACGTCGAGGCGGTGCTGGTGCGCACGGGCCTGAAGCGTTTTTTCGGCGAGCGGTTGTTCTGCGCCGACGCGGTGCCCAATCCGAAGCCCGCGCCGGACGTGTATCTGGCGGCCGCGCAAGGCTTCGGGCTGGCGCCCGGCGCGTGCCTCGTCGTCGAGGACAGCGTGACCGGCGTCACGGCGGCCGCGGCGGCGGGCATGGCGGTGCTAGGCTTTATCGGCGGCGGTCATGCGAGCGACGCGCAGATCGATCGTCTGCACGCGGCGGGCGCGCGCCATGTGTTCGACGATATGAGTCAGTTGCCCGAACTGGTCGCGCAATGGACGCTGTCCGCGACGGCCGCGGCGCCCTGAGCGCACGGACGCGCACCCTACGACACGGCATCAGGTAGCAGCACGAAGTCACGAACCGCATCGAACCGCATCGAACCGCATTACAAGGAGACACATCATGGCAAGCGTAACCTTGCGCAACATCCGAAAGGCCTACGACGACACCGAAGTGATGCGCGACATCAATCTCGACATCGCGGATGGCGAATTCGTCGTGTTCGTCGGGCCGAGCGGTTGCGGCAAATCGACCCTGATGCGGATGATCGCGGGCCTCGAGGACATCACGGGCGGCGATCTGAACATCGACGCCGCGCGCATGAACGACGTGCCGCCGGCCAAGCGCGGCATCGCGATGGTATTCCAGTCGTACGCGCTCTATCCGCACATGACGCTATACGACAACATGGCGTTCGGCCTGAAGCTTGCCGGCGCGAAGAAGCCGGAGATCGACGCGGCCGTGCGCAACGCGGCGAAGATTCTGCACATCGACCATCTGCTCGATCGCAAGCCGAAGCAGCTGTCGGGCGGCCAGCGTCAGCGCGTCGCGATCGGCCGCGCGATCACGCGCAAGCCGAAGGTGTTTCTGTTCGACGAGCCTCTGTCGAATCTCGACGCCGCGCTGCGCGTGAAGATGCGCCTGGAGTTCGCGCGCCTGCACGACGAGCTGAAGACGACGATGATCTACGTGACGCACGACCAGGTCGAGGCGATGACATTGGCCGACAAGATCGTCGTGCTGTCGGCGGGCAACCTGGAGCAGGTCGGCAGCCCGACGATGCTGTATCACGCGCCGGCGAATCGCTTCGTCGCCGGCTTCATCGGCTCGCCGAAGATGAACTTCATGGAAGGCGTCGTGCAGTCGGTGTCGCACGACGGCGTCTCGGTGCGTTACGAGACCGGCGAGACGCAGCGGGTGTTGGTCGAGCCCGGCGCGGCGAAGCAGGGCGACAAGGTGACGGTCGGCATCCGCCCCGAGCATCTGCACGTCAGCACGACCGAGGATGGTATCGAGGCACGCACGATGACGGTCGAATCGCTCGGCGATGCCGCATATCTGTACGCGGAGTCGAGCGTCGCGCCCGATGGTTTGATCGCGCGGATTCCGCCGCTCGAACGGCATGCGAAGGGCAATACGCAGAAGCTGGGCGCGACGCCCGAGCATTGTCATCTGTTCGATAGCGAAGGCAAGGCGTTCCAGCGCAAGATCGTTGAGGTGCTGGCGGCTTGATCGCGCGATGACGTATTGCTTAAGCAGGTGGTGCGCGCAAGGCGCGAACGAACGCACGAAGAACCTACCGGACGGCGGGGAGTCGTCCGGTTCGGGGAAAACGACGTTACTCGCTCATGAGACGCTTAAGCTCATTAAGAAAAGACTCGGTGGTGTGTCCCCACAGTGTCGGTTCAAAACCCGACCCATAGCTTGTTTCAAACGCGGCATCAAGATCGGTCGAGTGCTCATCCATGAACGAATTGATTTCATGAATCAAACTTGAGTGTGTGTGGGGACTGTCCGTCTTGTAACAAGCCACGATTTCGGCAATGGTTTCGCCAAACAGGTCAAAATCCTGACCGAAATACACGTGAAATATGCGGCGCATCGCCGGGTAGCGTTCGGGCGACATCGTTTCCCTTCAGATAGATCAAATAGAAGGCCCGCTTCTTCGACGAGCGCCTTTTATGCCTTGCGTTGAAAGAATCACGCGTGTAAGGCACGCCCCACGGATCGTCGAGCGTTAACGGTGCTTGCGTGCGTTGACGCGATAGAGCGCGACCGGCACGCCGCCGAAACTCACGCCTCCAACGCCGCCCGCGCGCACACCTCGTCGGTCACGAGCCCTGACAACCACCCCCCCTTGAGCACCGCGATCAGCGCCTCGCGCTTGCGCTGCCCGCCCGCGAAGCCGATGGTCGGCCGGCGCGGCGGCGTATCGAGCGCGATGCTGGTCACGCGCCGGCCGGTCGGCGATTCGACGTGCGCGCCGGCCGCATCGATCGGCAGGCCGAGCATTTCGGCGACCGCGCCGTTGTGCATCAGCTCCTTCACCTCGCCTTCCGTGATGAAGCCGTCCTCGTGCAACGGACAAGTCATGCCGATGTTACCGATGCCGACGAACGCGACATCGGCCTGCGCCGACAGCGATTCGACGATCCGATAGAGACGGTGATTGCACCACTGCGCGCGCTCCGCCTCGCTGTCGGCGAGCAGCGGCGCGGGCAGCAGAAAATGTTTGCCGCCGGTCTTTTCCGAAATGTGCAGCGCGACGTCGTAGCGGTTCGACGAGCCGTCCTGCGCGATCGCGCCGACCATCGATACCAGCCGATGCTGCGGACGGTCGAGCTGCGCGATCTGATCGACCGCGGCCTTCAGCGTGCGGCCGCTGCTGACCGCGACGACCATCGGCTTTTCCTCGCTCAGATAGCGTTCCATCACCTGCGCGCCGGCGACCGCAAGCTTGCGGTCGACTTCCTCGGGCGTATCGCCGTCGATCGGCACGATCTCGCACAGGCTCAGGCCGTAGCGCTTCGACAGCTGATCGGCGAGCGACAGACAATCTGCGAGCTTGTGATCGACGCGCACGCGGATCAGGTTCTTTTCGACCGCGAACGCGACGAGCCGCTGCGCGACCGGCCGCGATACCTGCAGCTTCTCGGCGATTTCGTTCTGGGTATTGCCCGCGACGTAGTAAAGCCACGCGGCGCGCGTGGCGAGATCGAGTTTTTCTGTGGATCTGGGCACGATGAGGTTTCGCTCGGGTTTTGCTTGAACTGTGCCGATGATAGCGGCCGGCAGCGCATCGACGCGCCGACCGGCCGGGGTTGACGCTCAGGCGAGCGGTGCGCGCGCCGGGTCGAACAGCGGCCGTACGTGGCGATACAGCGCGCGATACGCTTCGAGCCGCGTGCGCAATTGCGCGTGGCGGCGCGGATTCGGCGTGAACTCCTGTTCGACGGGCGGCTTGGTCAGCACCGTGGCCGGATCGCCACCGGCGGCGAGCCAGCCGAGACGCGCCGCGCCGAGCGCCGCGCCAGTTTCGCCGCCGCCGTGCTTGACGGTGACGGTGTCGAGCGCATCGGCGAGCAACTGGGCCCAGTAGTCGCTGCGGGCGCCCCCGCCGAGCAGCGACAGCACCTTCGCCTCGGTGCCGGCCGCGCGCAGCGCGTCGAGGCCGTCGGTCAGCGCGAGCGTCACGCCTTCGAGCACCGCGTAGCCGAGCAGCGCGCGGTCGGTTGCGTGAGTCATGCCGAAGAACACGCCTTGCGCGTACGGATCGTTGTGCGGCGTGCGCTCGCCCGACAGATACGGCAAAAAGAGCGGCGCGGTGGTCAACGCATCGTCGGGCAGCGCCTCGATTTCGGCGAGCAGCGTCGGCTCGTCGGTCGACGTCAGCTTGCAGACCCAGCGCAAACAGCTCGCCGCCGACAGCACCACGCTCATCTGATGCCAGCGGTCCGGGATCGCATGACAGAACGCGTGCACGGCGGAGGCCGGGTTCGGCCGGAAACTGTCGCCGACCACGCACAGCACGCCCGAGGTACCGAGCGACACGAAGCCGTCGCCCGGTTGTGTCGCGCCGATGCCGATCGCGCTCGTCGCGTTGTCGCCGCCGCCGGCCGCGACGATTACGTCGTCGCGCAGACCGAATTCGCGCGTGAGTTCCGGCAACAGCGTGCCGGCCGGCGCACTGCCTTCACGCAGCGCCGGCATCTGTGCGCGCGTCATGTTGCAAGCGGCCAGCAGCGAGTCGGACCAATCGCGCTTCGCGACGTCGAGCCACAGCGTGCCGGCGGCGTCCGATGGATCGGACACCTTGCCGCCCGTCAGTTGCAGGCGCAGATAGTCCTTCGGCAGCAGCACGCAGGCTGTGCTCGCGAAAATCTCCGGCTCATGACGCGCGACCCACAGCAGCTTTGGCGCGGTGAACCCGGGCATCGCCAGATTGCCGGCGACGCTGTGCAGATCGGGTGCGCGCTCGGTCAGCTCCGCGCATTCCTTGTCGCTGCGCATGTCGTTCCACAGGATCGCCGGCCGCAGCACGCGGTTTTCCGCGTCGAGCAGCACCGCGCCGTGCATCTGCCCGGACAGGCCGATGCCGCGAATCCGCGCGAACTCGTCGGGATGATGCGCGCGCAACGCGGCGAGCGCCGTGCGCGTGCCCGCCCACCAGTCTTCGGGATTCTGCTCGGCCCAGCGTTGGTGCGGACGCGAAACGGTGAACGGCGAGCCTGCGGTGCCGATTACGCGGCCGTCCGAGGCGAGCAGCAGAACTTTCACTTCGGACGTGCCGAGGTCGATGCCTAGGTACATGGGAGCGAAACCTTGGTCGTTGGGGATGCGCTACTTTAGCGGTTCATCGCGCGCGCTGTCATACGCATTAAGCCTGGCTCGTCGCACCGCGTTTCGCGAGCCATGCGTCGACCCGCGCGACGGCGCCCGCGAGCGCTGCTTCGAGCTCCGGCGTCTGCGCCGTGCGGCCCCACAGCAGCCGGTCGGCCGCGAACGCGCGCAGCGGATCGGGCGCCGTGAAAAAGGCGTGCGCGACGCGCTCGTCCATCACGCCGTCCTGATACGCGTACGGCAGCTTGCCCGTGTGCCAGCGTTCGAGAAAGCGGAAGAACAACGCGGGCAGCATCGCGGTCGCGGCCGGCGTGACGCCGCGCTCGAAGCATTCGGCGAGCGTCGGCGCGATGAAGCCGGGCAGCTTCGAGAAGCCATCGGCGGCGACGCGCTGGTTGGTGTCGAGGATATGCGGGTTGCTGAAACGTTCGAGCACGACGTCGCGATAGCGTTCGAGATCGAGCGGGCTCGGTGTCAGACACGGGATCACGTCCTCGGTCACGTAGTCGTACGCGAACTGGCGGATGTCGGCGTCGAGCGTGCCTTCGTGGATGTAGTTCAGGCCGACCAGCGTGCCCGCCCACGCGATGCAGCTATGGGTTGCGTTGAGGATGCGGATCTTCGCTTCCTCGTACGGCAGCACCGAGTCGACGAGTTCCGCGCCGACCCTCTCCCAGGCCGGGCGTCCGGCGATGAAGCGGTCCTCGATCACCCACTGGATGAACGCCTCGCCCATCACGGGACATGCGTCGTCGACGCCGGTCGCGGCCTTCACGCGTTCGCGCACGTCGGGCGTCGGACGCGGCGTGATGCGATCGACCATCGAGCACGGGCACGAGGTCTGTTCGTCGAACCATTGCGCGAGATCGCTCGCGCCGCGTCGTTCGAGAAACTCGCTCATGCCCGCATGAAAGCGCTCGCCGTTGCTGCGCAGGTTGTCGCAGGTCTGCAGCGTGACGGGCCCCGCGCCGCGCTTCGCGCGCGCGTCGAGAATCGCCGCGAGCGCGCCGTAGATCGTCGTGTGGCCGCCCGCGAGGTCGGCGGCGAGATCGGCATTGGCGGTGTCGAGCCGGTCGTGCTCGTCGAGGTAATAGCCGCCTTCGGTCACGGTGAACGCGATGATCTTGCAGGCCGGATCGGCGCCCGCTTCGATCAGGCCGTCGAGGCTTTCGCTCCACGGCAGCACGCGCTCGATCGAGCGGATCGTCTCGTAGGCGCGCTCGCCTTGTGGCGTGACGGTTTCGAGTGTGTAGACGCCATCCTGCGCGGCGAGCGCTTCGAGCACCGGGTTCATGTCGCCGCGAATATTGCCGACGCTCAACGACCAGCGCGGCTCGCTGGCCGCGCTCGCCTCGTTCAGCCGGTGCAGATACCACGCCTGATGCGCGCGATGAAACGATCCCGCGCCGATGTGCAGGATCACGTGTGCGGCCGCGCCGCTGCCTTGCCGGCTGTCCATGTTCGTCTCCAATAACTCGTTCGCGACGCTCGCGGCGCGCGTTTTGTGCGTGCAGAGCATTTGCTCTGTATGTGAGCGAATGATCGTACCCGCAGAAACGAAAGTCAAGGCGACGGCTCGGGGTTTTCGTGGCGCAGCGCGGCATGGCGGCTACGCCGGCCGCCATGCCGGGCCCCAAAGGCCCGAAAACCCGCCGCGCCACGCATATTGCGTTGCATCAAAAATTGACATCGCGGCCGTCCGGAGTAACACCAGTGCAAAAAAGTATCGGTCTGCGGTTTCTTTTTAAGTGGTCGCCAACGCGTTTGGCGGTTACTTTTCGCTTTACAAGATCAAGATCGGCGGCGCCTCTCTCGCGCCGCTTCATGGAGGCAGACAGTGCAACCTGATCTCGAAATCGTGGCCGTACGCCACGACGAATCGTTCAAAGTGTGGTCGCATGGCTATCCGTATCGCACGGTGCGCTGGCATTTTCATCCGGAGTACGAGATCCATCTGATCGTCGCGACGACGGGCAAGATGTTCGTCGGCGATCACATCGGCAGCTTCGTGCCCGGCAACCTGGTGCTGATGGGGCCGAACCTGCCGCACAACTGGGTCAGCGACGTACCGGAAGGCGAGAGCGTCGCGCAGCGCAATCTGGTCGTGCAGTTCGGCCAGGAGTTCGTGTCGAACTGTCTCGAGAGCTTTCCCGAGTGGCGCCAGGTCGAGGCTCTGCTCGCCGATGCGCGCCGCGGACTGTCGTTCGGTCTGCAGACGTCGGCGCAGATCAAGCCGCTCTTTCTCGAACTGCTCGCGGCGCGCGGGCTGCGCCGCCTCGTGCTGTTCATGTCGATGCTCGAAATCCTGATCAACGCGCCGGATCGCGACACGCTCGCGAGTCCCGCCTATCAGGCCGATCCGACCCGCTTCGCGGCGACCCGCATCAATCACGTGCTCGCGTATATCGGCAAGAACCTCGCGAACGAGTTGCGCGAGTCGGAGCTTGCGCAACTCGCCGGCCAGAGCGTCAGCGCCTTTTCGCGTTATTTCCGCCGCCATACCGGACTGTCGTTCGTGCAGTACGTGAACCGTATGCGCATCAATCTCGCGTGCCAGTTGTTGACCGATGGCGAACTGAGCGTGACCGACATCTGCTTCAAGGCGGGTTTCAACAATCTGTCGAATTTCAACCGGCAGTTTCTCGCGATGAAGGGCATGGCGCCATCGACGTTTCGCCGCTACCAGCAACTGAACGATGCGAGCCGCGACGCTTCCGAGCAAGCGGCCGCGCATGGCAGGGGTATCGACAACGCGCCGGCGATCGTGCTCGCGCCGGGCTTGCCGCGTAGCGGCGTCGCGTACCCGGTCACCTAGTGCCCACCCGGTAGTCCGCTGGTTTTTAGTCCACTCGCGTTTCAACACGCATCGATCGCGCGGCGCGCCCGCAGCGCGACGGGCGTGCTCACTTAAAAAATGGAGACAACCATGAAGCCGTCTGCTTTCCCGCTCAATCCTTCAATGACGATGGCGCGCCGCGCCGCCGCGTTCGCGTTCGGTTTGTCGCTCGTCGCGATGTCGGCCGGGCAGGCCGCGCAGGCCGCGCCGCTGAAAATCGGCATGACGTTCCAGGAATTGAACAACCCTTACTTCGTGACGATGCAGAAAGCGCTGAACGATGCCGCCGCATCGACCGGCGCGACGGTCGTCGTGACCGACGCGCATCACGACGTCAGCAAGCAGGTCAGCGATGTCGAAGACATGCTGCAAAAGAAGATCGACATCTTGCTCGTCAATCCGACCGACTCGACCGGTATTCAGTCCGCGGTCACGTCGGCGAAGAAAGCGGGCGTGGTCGTCGTCGCGGTCGATGCGAACGCCAACGGTCCGGTCGATTCGTTCGTCGGCTCGAAGAACTACGACGCGGGCGTGATGGCTTGCGACTACCTCGCGAAGTCGATCGGCGGCAGCGGCGAAGTGGCGATTCTCGACGGCATTCCGGTCGTGCCGATTCTCGAACGCGTGCGCGGCTGCAAGGCGGCGCTCGCGAAGTCGCCGGGCGTGAAGCTCGTCGATACGCAGAACGGTAAGCAGGAACGCGCGACCGCGCTGTCCGTCACCGAGAACATGATTCAGGCGCACCCGAACCTGAAGGGCGTGTTCAGCGTGAACGACGGCGGCTCGATGGGCGCGTTGTCGGCGATCGAATCGTCGGGCAAGGACATCAAGCTGACGAGCGTCGACGGCGCACCCGAAGCGATCGCCGCGATCCAGAAGCCGAATTCGAAATTCGTCGAGACGTCCGCGCAATTCCCGGCCGACCAGGTCCGCATCGCGCTTGGCATCGCGCTCGCGAAGAAGTGGGGCGCCAATGTGCCCAAATCGATTCCGGTCGACGTGAAGATGATCGACAAGAGCAACGCGAAGGGCTTCAGCTGGTAACGCAAGCGCAGGCCGCCGCGCGTGGAAATCATGCGCGGCGGCACGCGGCACAGGAACACGCGATGGACACGATTCTGAAGCTCGACAACATCAGCAAGAGCTTTCCCGGTGTGAAGGCGCTGCAAGGCATTCACCTCGAGATCGCGCGCGGCGAGATTCACGCGCTGCTCGGCGAGAACGGCGCGGGCAAGTCGACGCTGATGAAAATTCTGTGCGGCATCTATCAGCCGGACCAAGGCACGATCACGCTCGACGGCGAGCAACGCCACTTCGCGAACTATCACGACGCGGTGGCCGCGGGCGTCGGGATCGTGTTTCAGGAGTTCAGCCTGATTCCGTATCTGAACGCGGTGGAGAACATGTTTCTCGGCCGTGAAATGAAGAACGGCTTCGGCCTGCTCGAACGCGGCAAGATGCGGCGCGCGGCCGCCGGGATTTTTCAGCGGCTTGGCGTCGCGATCGATCTGTCGGTGCCGATCAGGGAACTGTCGGTTGCGCAGCAGCAGTTCGTCGAAATCGGCAAGGCGTTGTCGCTCGATGCGCGCGTGCTGATTCTCGACGAGCCGACCGCGACGCTGACGCCCGCCGAAGCCGCGCATCTGTTCACGATCATGCGCGAGCTCAAGCAGCAGGGCGTCGCGATGATCTTTATCTCGCACCACCTCGAAGAAATTTTCGAGGTGTGCGACCGCATCACGGTGCTGCGCGACGGCCAGTACGTCGGCATGACGGAGGTCGCGCAATCCGACGTGAGCCGGCTCGTGCAGATGATGGTGGGACGCCGCATCGAAAGCAGCTTTCCGCCGAAGCCGACGCCGCGCGCCGATGCGAAGGTCGTGCTCGACGTCGTGCGCTTGCAGCTGTTCAAGGACAGTCCCGAGTTGAGCTTCACGCTGCGCGAAGGCGAGATTCTGGGCTTCGCGGGACTCGTCGGTTCGGGGCGCACCGAGACGGCCCTCGCGGTGATTGGCGCGGAGCGCGCGTACGTGAAGGACATTCGCGTAAACGGCGCGGCCGCGAAGTTCGGCGACCCGGCCGACGCGCTGCGCGCGGGCGTCGGCATTTTGCCCGAAAGCCGCAAGACCGAAGGGCTCATTACCGACTTCTCGATCAAGCAGAACATCTCGATCAACAACCTCGGCAAGTACCGGTCGCTGCGTTTCTTTATCGACCAGCGTAGCGAAGCGCGCGCGACCGCCGACATCATGAAGCGCGTCGGCGTCAAGGCGCCCACGATGCACACCGAAGTCGCGACGCTGTCGGGCGGCAATCAGCAGAAGGTCGTGATCGCGCGCTGGCTCAATCACCACACGAACATCCTGATCTTCGACGAACCGACGCGCGGCATCGACATCGGCGCGAAGGCCGAAATCTATCTGCTGATGCGCGAACTGACCGCGCGCGGCTACTCGATCATCATGATCTCGTCCGAGTTGCCGGAGATCGTCGGCATGTGCGACCGCGTCGCCGTGTTCCGGCAGGGCCGCATCGAAGCGCTGCTCGAAGGCGACGCGATCGAATCGAATGCCGTGATGACCTATGCGACCGCCGGTTCGGCTGGAGCCTCTCATGAACACGCCTAATCCTTCCTCTTCACCCAAGCCATCGAGCGTCAGCAGCGACACGCCGGGCGCGCCGGTGCGCTTCACGTGGGCCGCGCTGAAACGCTCGACGCTGTTCTATCCGTTCATCGGCCTGCTGGTCGTCTGCATCGTGATGGTGTTCGCGAGCGACAGCTTTCTGTCGGCCGCGAATATCGAGAACGTGCTGCGCCAGGTGTCGATCAACGCGATCATCGCGGTCGGCATGACCTGCGTGATCCTGACGGGCGGCATCGATCTGTCGGTCGGCTCGGTGATGGCGCTCGCAGGCACGCTGTCGGCCGGGCTGATGGTCGCCGGCATGAATGCGGTGGCGGCGCTTGCGGTCGGCCTCGCGGTCGGTCTCGGCTTCGGCGCGGCCAACGGCTTCTTCGTCGCGTTCGCCGGCATGCCGCCGATCATCGTCACGCTCGCGACGATGGGCATCGCGCGCGGCCTTGCGCTGATCTACACGGGCGGCTATCCGATCGACGGTCTGCCCGACTGGGTCAGCTTCTTCGGCAGCGGCAAGATTCTCGGCATCCAGGCGCCGGTCGTGATCATGGCGGTGATCTATGTGATTGCGTGGGTGCTGCTCGAACGCATGCCGTTTGGCCGCTACGTGTACGCGATCGGCGGCAACGAACAGGCGACGCGTCTGTCCGGCGTGCGGGTGGCGCGCGTGAAGCTGATCGTCTACACGATCGCCGGTCTGACCTCCGCGTTCGCCGCGATCGTACTGACCGCGCGTCTGATGAGCGGCCAGCCGAACGCCGGCGTGGGCTTCGAGCTCGACGCGATCGCCGCTGTCGTGATGGGCGGCACGTCGATCTCCGGTGGGCGCGGCTCGATCATCGGTACGCTGATCGGCGCGCTGTTACTCGGGGTCCTGAATAACGGCCTGAACATGGTCGGTGTGAATCCGTACGTGCAGAACGTGATCAAGGGCGGAATCATTCTGCTCGCGATCTACATCAGCCGCGACCGCAGAAAGTAACGCTCTCTTCCTCACATCCTCTTCTCGCAGGACCATGCAATGACGACTCAATCCAATCAATCCGATCGGCAGAACATGACCGCCATCGTCTGTCATGCACCGAAAGACTACCGCGTCGAGCAGGTGCACAAGCCGCGCGCCCGCGCGCATGAACTCGTGATCCGCATTGCCGCGTGCGGTATCTGCGCGAGCGATTGCAAATGCCATTCGGGCGCGAAGATGTTCTGGGGCGGCCCGAGCCCGTGGGTCAAGGCGCCGGTGATTCCGGGCCACGAGTTCTTCGGCTACGTCGAGGAACTGGGCGAAGGTGCGGCCGAGCATTTCGGCGTGCAGAAGGGCGAGCGCGTGATCGCCGAGCAGATCGTGCCGTGCGGCAAATGCCGCTACTGCAAATCCGGCCAGTACTGGATGTGCGAAGTGCATAACATCTTCGGCTTTCAACGCGAAGTCGCGGACGGCGGCATGGCCGAGTACATGCGCATTCCGCCGACCGCGATCGTCCACAAGATCCCCGACGGCATCTCGCTCGAAGACGCCGCGATCATCGAGCCGCTCGCGTGCGCGATTCACACCGTCAATCGCGGCGATCTGCAACTCGACGACGTGGTCGTGATCGCGGGCGCGGGGCCGCTCGGCCTGATGATGACGCAGGTCGCGCATCTGAAGACGCCGAAGAAGCTCGTCGTGATCGATCTCGTCGAGGAACGGCTCGCACTCGCGCGCGAATACGGCGCCGACGTGACGATCAATCCTCAGAAGGACGACGCGCTCGCGATCATCCATTCACTGACAGACGGCTACGGCTGCGACGTCTATATTGAAACGACGGGCGCGCCGATCGGCGTGAATCAGGGGATGGACCTGATACGCAAGCTCGGGCGCTTCGTCGAATTCTCGGTGTTCGGCGCGGATACGACGCTTGACTGGTCGGTGATCGGCGATCGCAAGGAACTCGACGTGCGCGGCGCGCATCTTGGACCCTATTGCTACCCGATCGCGATCGATCTGCTCGCGCGCGGACTCGTCACGTCGAAGGGCATCGTCACGCACGGCTTTTCGTTGGAAGAATGGGATGAAGCGATCAGGATCGCGAACTCGCTCGAGTCGATCAAGGTGCTGATGAAGCCGCGCGCGTGAATCGCGGGCGTGGCCTTTCAACGGAGACCCTATGAACTATGTCATCGGCGTCGATATCGGCACGCAGAGCACGAAGGCGCTGCTGGTCGACGAGCACGGCGCAATCGTCGCGCAGCATGCGTCGGCTTATCAGCCCGATACGCCCAAGCCGTTGTGGGCCGAGCAGTGGCCCGCGGTGTGGCTGAAGGCCGTGGTCGAATGCGTGGCGGCGTGCGTCGGCGATGCGCAGGCGGCCGGCATCGCGCCGCGCGCGATCAAGGCGCTGTGCGTGAGCAGTCTGTACGGCGGCTCGGGCATTGCGGTCGACAACGACATGCGGCCGCTCGCGCCATGCCTGATCTGGATGGATCGGCGCGCGACCGCGCAGGTCGACTGGTTGCGCGAGAACGTCGATATCGAGCGGCTCCATACGATCACCGGCAACGGAGTGGATAGCTACTACGGTTACACGAAGATGTTGTGGCTGCGCGAGAACCAGCCGGACGTGTGGGCGCATACGCGCTATTTCCTGCCGCCGAACGCATACGTGATCTATCTGCTGACCGGCGAAGTCGCCGTCGATCACAGTTCGGCCGGCAATATCGGCGGCGTCTACGATATCGCGCGACGCGACTGGTCCGATGAAGCGCTCGACATGCTCGGCATTCCGGCGACGATGATGCCGGAGCGGCTGGTCGAATCGTCCGAGGTGGTGGGCGGGCTGTTGTCGCAATGGACCGCGCAGCTCGGGCTGGAAGCGGGCACCGCGATCGTCGCGGGCGGCGTCGATGCCGCGGTGGCGACGTTTGCGGCCGGCGTCACGCGCGCGGGGCAGCATGTCGCGATGATCGGCACGAGCATGTGCTGGGGCTACATCAACCAGCGTGTCGACGCGCGGCACGGTTTGATCAGCATGCCGCACGTTTTCAACGGACAGCACGACATCTACGTATTCGGCGGCGCGATTACCGCGGGCGCGTCGGTCACGTGGTATCGCGAGCAGTTCTGTCACGCGGAAATCGAGGCCGCGCGCGCGACGCCGCATGGCGATCCGCATCGGCTGCTCGAGGAAGCCGCTGCGCAGGTGCCGGCCGGCGCCGACGGCGTGCTGTTCCTGCCGTATCTGATGGGCGAGCGCAGCCCGGTGTGGGATGCGAAAGCGAGCGGCGCGTTCGTCGGGTTGTCGCTGTTTCATACGCGTGCGCATCTGTACCGCGCGGTGCTTGAAGGCGTGTCGTTCGCGCTGAAGCACAACATCGAGGCGGGGCGCAAGGGCGCGCAATCGCTCGACGACAAGCTGATCGTGGTCGGCGGCGCCGCGCATTCGGACCTCTGGATGCAGATCATCGCCGACGTCACCGGCTATCCGGTCTACACGATCGAGCAGGACGTCGAAGCCGCGATGGGCGCCGCGTTGCTTGCCGCGGTCGCGATCGGCCTCGTGTCGCGCGAAGCGGCGCAAGGCGGCTGGGTCACGCTGATCGAGCGCGCGCAGCCTGACGCACAGCGCATGGCGCTATACGAACAGCGTTTTGGCGTGTACACGGACCTCTATTCGGCGTTGAAGCCGGTCATGCATCGCTTGCAATCATCATGAACGCTACCTTCGATTTTTCCGGCCGCTCGATCCTGGTGACGGGCGCTTCAAGCGGCATCGGCCGCGCGACCGTCGAGGCGCTGTGCGCGAGTGGCGCGTCGGTCATTGCGGCCGCGCGCAACGGGAACGAGCTGGCGCGGCTCGCCGAGGAAACCGGCTGTGAACCGTTGAAGCTCGACGTCAGCGACGAAGCCGCGATCGACGAAGCGTTGGCCTCGCTCGAACCGTTCGACGGTCTCGTCAATTGCGCGGGCATCGCGTTGCTCGAACGCGCGGTGGATACGACGGCCGCGAGCTTCGATCGCGTGATGGCGGTGAATGCGCGCGGCGCGGTGCTGGTCGCGAAGCATGTCGCGCGCGGCATGCTCGACGCGGGGCGCGCGGGCAGCATCGTCAACGTGTCGAGCCAGGCCGCGCTCGTCGCGCTCGACGATCATCTGAGCTATTCGGCGTCGAAGGCGGCGCTGGATGCGGTCACGCGAGCGCTGTGCATCGAGCTGGGGCCGCATGGGATTCGCGTGAACAGCGTGAACCCGACGGTCACGCTGACGCCGATGGCGGTGCTGGCGTGGAGCGATCCGGTCAAACGCGATCCCGCTTTGCAGGCGATTCCGCTCAGGCGCTTCGCGGAATCGGCCGAAGTCGCAGCGCCGATTCTGTTTTTGTTGAGCGACGCGGCGTCGATGATCAGCGGGGTGTGTTTGCCGATCGATGGGGGTTATACGGCGCGTTAGCGGGTGTTGGGCACTGCCGGTTGCCGGGTGACGCGGAAGTGCGCGGCGGTCCTTCCAGACGGTTTGGGCCGTCCGGTGGGAGGAAGTTCGGGCTACTCGCTCAGAAGAAGACGCTTAAGCTTGTCAAGGAAAGCCTCGGTGGTCTGCTCCCACGCTGTCGGATCGCACTGGTAGCCAAACTCCTCCTCGAAGGCCGCGTCGAGATTTCCAGCATGATCGCTCTTGAACCGGTCTATGTCGGCCACCGTCGCGTTGATCATGTCTGGCGTACATCCGCTTGCACAAGCCCGGACCAACTCTTCAATTGTGTCTCCCCAGTAGTCAAAATCTTCATTGAAGTAACCAAGGATCAATTGCCCCAGATCGTAATATTTCATGCATCAATACCCGTTAATCACTTATCGAGCATAGCAGTGAGGATGTAGTACGGCATCCCGTTATACGTCCGGTACTTCACGACAACCTCAACAGTACTGCTATCTATTGACGTGTGGTTCTCCTTGACCGATGCACAACCTACTTTTCTTTCAACGTTCTTTTCGAGCGCCAGAGTTGGGTGGGCTACTCACTCAGAAGAAGACGCTTAAGCTCGTCAAGAAAAGATTCGGTTGTGTGACCCCACAGCGTCGGATCGAACTGCCTGCCAAATTCCGCCTCAAAGGCTGCGTCAAGATTTCCAGCGTGATCTCGCTTGAACCGGTCTATGTCGGCCACCTTCGCGTTAATCATTTCTGGCGTGCATCTGCTTGCACAAGCCCGAACCAACTCTTCGATTGTGTCTCCCCAGTAGTCGGAATCTTCATTGAAGTAGACACCAATCAATTGATCCAGATTGTCGTATCTCATACCTCGATATTCACTCCAAATCAGTCACTGAGCATGGCCGTGAGAATGTAGTACGGCATCGCATTATACGTTTCGTATTTCAAGACAACCCATACTTTACTGCTATCCACCAACGTGTCGGTCTTCCTGACCAACGCGTAACCCACCTTTCTTCCAACGTCCTTCTTCAGCCTCAGAGGCTCTTTCGGCGCTTTTGTCCATGCGTTAATCAGCGAGGCATTTGCGCGCATCGTTTCCGATATGGCCCACTCCGCCTCCTCAAGATTTACGAAAGACGATACTACGCGTTTTGTCGGCTCCAGCCTGAGCCTCTCCCGCAATTGCGCTTCGGTCCTCCCGACATGTTTCAAAAGCGTATGTCCACCAATCCGGCTGCCCGCTTTTGCCTCGTGCATTTGCAGGTTAATCCGGCCCATCGTGACGCGCGCAGCGCGTGCCGCCCTGATCGAGCTAGCGAAGCCGAATGGCACGGCGATATCGAGCGACAGGCCGATATTGTTCGCCATGTCAGGGCTCGCCTTCATCGCTTCAGCGAGTTTCGTCGTGCCCCGCTGGGTCAGCGTGGCCGTGTCCTGACCAGTCCAGATCTGCCGCAGGCCCGCCGCTGCCGAGTCCGAGCCATGTACCCCGAAAAGGACACACCCGGCTTTGCTCGCCATCGTCGGCTCGGGCAAGACGCACAGCGCACCCGCACCGACCATTTCCAGCACGCCGCCGACGACCTGTAACCCGCCCCAAAGCCGGTTGGAAAGCATCTCCGTCTGGCTGATCGACTGGCGGGATAGCACGGCCGCGAGTTGCGGAGCGCTTAGTACAACCTTCACTTCTTCGGTGTTATCTGCACCGGGCATATCGAACCCCTCTGATGTTTTTATGGGGTTCCGATGCTGCCGTGCGGACCGTCTCTCAAGATTCGGACAACTCCGAATTTTCCGTGGCCCGATGCACGGTGCCTGTTCCGCATCACTGCAAGTAGTGACAACTTGCTCTTTGTTCACCGCCCGGATGCCAGATTCGCCGGGCAAGTGCGTTACACGCGCTAACCGCTACAGCATCGTCCGCACGTGCCAAAGCTCCGGAAACAGCACCACGTCGAGCATCTTCCTCAAATACGGCGCACCGCTGGTTCCGCCAGTACCCTGCTTGAAACCGATGATCCGCTCGACCGTCGTCACATGGCGAAAGCGCCATTGGCGGAACGCATCCTCCAGATCGACGAGTTCCTCGGCCATCTCGTACAGCTCCCAGTGCTCGGACGGATTGCGATACACCTCGAGCCACGCCGCTTCGACCGATGCATCATGTTCGGTCGGCTTGGTCCAGTCGCGTTCGAGCCGCGTGGGCGAAATCCTGAAGCCGCGGCGCGCGAGCAGCCTCACCACTTCGTCATAGAACGACGGCGCTTCGAGCGATGCCTTCACTTGCGCGTACACGTCGGCGCGACGCGCGTGCGGCTTGAGCATCTGCTCGTTCTTGTTGCCGAGCAGGAATTCGATCTGCCGGTACTGATACGACTGGAAGCCCGACGAAGTTCCGAGGTACGGCCGCATCGCCGTGTATTCGGACGGCGTCATCGTCGCGAGCACGCTCCACGCCTGCACCAGCTGCTCCATGATTCGCGACACGCGCGCGAGCATCTTGAACGCGGGCGGCAACTCGTCGCGATGCACGGCCGCGAGCGCCGCGCGCAACTCGTACAGCGCGAGCTTCATCCATAGCTCGCTGGTCTGATGCTGGATGATGAACAGCATCTCGTTGTGATCCGGCGACAACGGATGCTGCGCGTCCAGCAACGTGCCGAGCGACAGATAATCGCCATAGCTCATCGATTCCGAGAAGTCGAGCTGCGCGTCGTGCCAGCCGCTGTCGGCCGCGCTCGCGGCCGGCGCCGAAGCCGGCTGTCCGTGCCCGAACGGGCAACCTTGTGCGACCGGCTCTTCGGGCAAGCCGGGCGTGTGCATATGATCGTTCATGCTGTGATCCTCAGGTAACGGCGCCGCGCTGGGCGAATTCGGGAGCCCGCCAGGCCTCGCGGGTGAGCACGTCGCGCAACGTTTCGACGGCATCCCATACGTCGACGAAGCGCGTGTAAAGCGGCGTGAAGCCGAAGCGCAGCACGTGCGGCTCGCGATAATCGCCGATCACGCCGTGCGCGATCAGCGCCTGCATCACCTCGTAGCCGTGCGGATGTTCGAAGCTCGCATGTGAGCCGCGCTGTGCATGCTCGCGCGGCGTCACGAGCTTTAGTGGAAATTCGCTGCAACGCGTCTCGACCAGTTCGATGAACAGATCGGTCAGCGCGAGCGACTTCTCGCGAACCGCCTGCATTTTGGTTTGCAGAAACACGTCGAGCCCGCATTCGACGAGCGCCATCGACACCAGCGGCTGCGTGCCGCACAGGAAGCGGCCCACGCCGTTGTCGGGCTGATACGTCGGGTTCATCTCGAACGGCGCGCGATGCCCCCACCAGCCCGACAGCGGCTGCGCGAATTCGTTCTGGTGGCGCCTGGGCACCCATACGAACGCGGGAGAGCCGGGACCGCCGTTCAGATACTTGTATGTGCAGCCGACCGCGTAGTCGGCGTTCACGCCGTTCAGATCGACCGGCACCGCGCCCGCCGAATGCGCGAGATCCCAAAGCGCGAGCGCGCCCTTGTCGTGGATCAGCTTCGTCAGCGCGGCCATGTCGTGCATGTAGCCGGTGCGGTAGTTCACGTGCGTGATCATCGAGATCGCGGTGTCCTCGCCGATCGCGTCGGGCAGTTCCGACGGATCGTCGACGAGGCGCAGCTCATAGCCGCGATCGAGCTGCTCGATCAGGCCCTGCGCGATATACAGATCGCTCGGAAAATTCGAGCGCTCGGACACGATCACGCGACGCTTCGCATCGCGCGCATTCGCGAGACGCAGCGCGGCCGACAGCAGCTTGAACAGGTTGATCGAGATCGTGTCGGTGATCACGACTTCGTCCTCGGCCGCGCCGATCAACGGGGCGAGCTTGTTGCCGAGCCGGCGCGGCAGCGCGAACCAGCCCGCGGTGTTCCAGCTGCGTATCAGCCCTTCGCCCCATTCGGCGGCGATCACGGTCTGCGCGCGCTGCGCGGCGGCGGCCGGCGGCACGCCGAGCGAGTTGCCGTCGAGGTAGATGGTGGTCGGCGACAGCGCGAACTGGTCGCGCAGCGCGGCGAGCGGGTCGGCGCTGTCGAGCGCCACGGTGTCGTCACGATGGTTCATGGTGGATTCGATCGGTTGGGTTGTCGGGTTGGCAGCTCGCCGGGGCGGCGTCGCTCAGCGCGGGGCGGGCAGCGCACGCAGCACCGCGCGCACCGGGCTCGCGTCGAGCGTGGTCAGTTTCAGCGGCAGCGCAATCAGCTCGTAGTCGCCCGGTTCGACCGCGTCGAGCACGACGCCCTCGAGAATCGCCATCCGGTGCGCGCGAATGCGGTGATGCGCGTCCATCGTCTTCGATTCCTGCGGATCGAGCGACGGCGTGTCGATACCCAGCAGTTTCACGCCGCGCGCGGCGAGCAGGTCGACGGTCTCGGGCGCGACCGCGCAGAACGCGCTATCCCACTCGCGCGTCGGCGCTTTTCTGTAAGTGCGCAGTAAGACTCGCGGCGGCAGATCGTCGAGCGAGCCGGCCAGGTGTTGTGGCGTCACCACAGGCGACGCGCCGATACAGTGGATCACTCTGCATAAACCGAGATACGCGTCGAGCGGCACGTCGCCGATTGCGGCGCCGTCGGCGTCGTAGTGCAGGGGCGCATCGGTATGCGCGCCGGTGTGCGGCGAGATCGTCAGGCGCGCGACGTTGACCGGCGAACCCGCCTCCATGCGCCAGACGCGCTCGATACCGACCGCCGTGTCGCCAGGCCAGACGGGCGTGGCGGTATCGACGGCGGGAGTGATGTCCCAAAGTGCTCGCATGACGGTTTCGACGGAAGTTGACTGTTTCTGAATAATAGAGGTCAAGCCGAAAAATGTGATTGCGAAAAAATCTCCTTACCAGCCGCGTCTTGGAACATAATTTGATTCAAACAGGAAAGGGAGACCGAATATGAACGCGATCTCGCTCGACGCCACCGATTGCCGTATTTTGACGGTGCTTCAGCAGGAAGGACGGATCAGCAATCTCGACCTCGCGGAGCGCATCTCGCTGTCGCCGTCGGCCTGTCTGCGACGGCTGCGTCTGCTGGAGGAGCAGGGCGTCATCGAGCACTACCGCGCGTGCCTGAACCGCGAAGTATTAGGATTCGAACTGGAAGCGTTCGTGCAGGTATCGATGCGCAACGACCAGCAGAACTGGCACGAGCGCTTTGCGGAAGCTTTGCGCGACTGGCCCGAGGTGGTCGGCGCGTTCGTCGTGACCGGCGAGACGCACTATCTGCTGCGCGTGCTCGCGCACAACCTCAAACACTATTCGGACTTCGTGCTCAATCGCCTGTACAAGGCCCCGGGCGTGATGGACATCCGCTCGAACATCGTGCTTGAAACGCTGAAGGAAGATTCAGGCGTGCCGGTATCGCTCGTGACGAAGAACAGCGGCCACGGGGCCGCGCACAGCGAGCGTTGAGGTGATGTGAGGGGGGCGCGCCGCGCCGCGCCGCTCAAAGCGGCTCCAGGCCGTGGAACTGGCCGCTTTGGAATACGAGCGGCCGCATTGCCGCGGCATTTTCATGCACGCCGCAGCGCTCCACTTCGCCGACAAAAATGACGTGGTCGCCTTCCTCGTAGCGGCTGCGGTTATGACATTCGAACCACGCGAGCGCGCCGTCGAGCACCGGCATGCCGGTGTCGCCCGCCGCGTGTGAGACGCCCTCGAAGCGGTCGCCCTTTACGGTCGCGAAGCGCTTGCACAGATCGAGTTGCGTCGCGGCCAGCACATTGACCACGTAGTGACTGTTGGCGCGGAACACCGGCATTGACGCCGAGCGCGTCGCCAGACTCCACAGCACCAGCGGCGGAGACAGCGACACGGAGTTGAACGAGCTGGCCGTGATACCGATCAGCTGGCCGGATGCGGCGCGCGTCGTGATCACGGTGACGCCGGTCGCGAATTGGCCGAGCGCCTGTTTGAAGGCGGACTGGTCGAAGTTGGGTGGGGTCGCGCGCTTCATCGGGGCGAGGTCCCCGGCGCGCGCCGTGTGAAAGACGCGCCAAAGCGCGCATAAAGGCGCGAATTAAAGCGTAGACCGGTGCGGCGGGAAGCGGATGTTTCGAAAGTCATGGTGAAAATCGTCGATTTCTGCCAATTTTAACTGCAATCGCGGCGCGCGCCGCGCGGCGATGCGTGCGGTGCGGCGTGATGCAGGGTTATTCACCTGTCGCGTGCCGGCGTTTCTATACTCGATATCTACACGGTCGGATTCGCGGCGTTGCGCGACGGGCGCCTGAGCGGCGCCTTTCAGGACGCGTTTTCGGCCATATATTCGGTTGCGGTGGCAGACCCGGCGGCGCGACGCAGCCCAGCTGCCGATCATGGTGTGAATCGATTCTGGAGTGAAGCTCATGAACGAGACGGCAACGCTCGGTGGTGGATGTTTCTGGTGCCTCGAAGCGGTGTATCTGGGCGCCGAGGGCGTCAATGCGGTGGAGTCGGGTTATGCGGGCGGTCACGCGCGCCATCCGAGCTACGAGCAGGTCTGTGACGGCGACACCGGTCACGCGGAAGTGGTCAAGGTCGACTTCGATCCGGCGAAGATCAGCTATCGCGAGATTCTCGACATCTTCTTCGCGATCCACGATCCGACCCAGGTGAACCGGCAGGGTAACGACGTCGGCACGCAATACCGCTCGGTGATCTTCACGCATTCGGATGGGCAGCGTGAAACCGCGCTGCAGGCGATTCGCGAGATCGGCGAACAGCGCATCTACGACGGCAAAATCGTGACTGAGGTGCTGGCGCTCGGCGACAACTACTGGGCCGCCGAGGCCTACCACCAGAACTATTTCGCGCAGCATCCGAATCAGGGCTACTGCTCGTTCGTGGTCGCACCGAAGGTCGCGAAATTCCGCCAGAAGTTCGCGCATCGGATCAAGGCCGGTTGACCGTGCAGCGCGCGGAATGGAGTCGGCAGCGGACGGATGTGCAAGGCCGCCCGCTGCTGTTCATCCGTGCGTTTCCTGTGCTTGCGACGGCGCGTCGTCGGCGCCAAGGTCATCCTCGCGTCCCCGTGTGATCCGCACGCAGGCTTGGACGATCTCTTCAGCCAGTTTCACGCAACTGAGCGGCGCCGATCCTTCCGCCTTGTTGTTGACCGCAATCACGACCGGCTGGCCGGCGAGCGCATAACGCGCGGCCAGCTCGGCGAGCGACGCGCGCGTCGCCGGATCTTCGTCGACGAGCCGATTGAACGGCTCGTACTTCGCCTTCGCCTGTTCGTACTTGAAGCCGCCGTGCAGGCTCCAGCGCACGATCAGCGGGCCGGCCGGCTCGCCGTCGAGCAGCGCGAGCGCCGCGGCCTGGCGCAGCGGATCGGGCATCCGCGCATGAATGCCGACGCAGTAGCGCACCCCCGCCGTCTTCAGCATGCGGATGAAGCGCGGCGTGAGCAGGCTTGCATCGCGGATCTCGACCGCATAGCAACTGCCGTCGGGTAGCCCCGGCAACGCGTCGAAAAACTCGCCGAGACGCTCAATGAACACCGCTGGCTGCGCGAGCATCTGATCCGGCAGCGGCGAGAACTGGAACACCAGCGCGCCGGCCTTGGCGCCGAGGCCTTCGAGACACGGCGTGACGAAATCGTCGATCGCCATCTGCGCGTTCAGAAAGCACGGGTTCAGCGAGACCGGCTCGCCGCGCTCGGCGCGCACCGTGGCGTCGGTGATCGTCATCGGCGCCTTGACGATGAAGCGGAAGTGCTCGGGCACCTGCTGCGCGTAGCGCAGGTATTGGGTGACCGTCAGCGCCTGGTAAAACGAGCGGTCGATGCTGACGGTCTTCAGCAGCGGATGCGCGCCGTACGCGCTCAAGCCCTCGCGCGACAGTTTGCTGTTGCTGTAGTCGTCGCCGTAGACGATGCCGGACCAACCCGGGAACGACCATGTCGACGTGCCGAGGCGGATCTGCGGCGGCAATTGCGCCGCGAGCGCGAGCAGTTCGGCCGACGTTGGCGCGGCGAGCACATCGCGGCTGCGGCGTTTTTTCGGCGCGTCGGTGGACGCGGGTTGTGAGTCGGGGGAACCTGCTTCGGGGGCGGGGTTCTCGGGCGTGGCGTCGTCTTCGAACAGCGACGCAGCCGCGTTGGCTTGTGCGGTCTTCGGCGCGCGCGTGCGCTCTGGCTGCGCCGCAGCGCTAGGGTTCGAATCGGCTTCGCTTGCGGGGACAGCCGGCGTTGCTACCGCGGACTGCATCGGCATCCCGAACAGATCGAACTGCTGCGTGGCCTCATGCGCGGCATCGTCCGCGCCGCCGTCCTCGTCGTTCAACGGCTTGTCAACGTCACTCGTCCCGCTGTGGTCCATCGATGTCCGGCCTGCTGTTCATCAGAATTGCGCCGCGGCGCGCGCTCATGCAGGCCGCCGCGGCGCAACCGGTCATAGCCGGGTCACAGCGGTTTTTCGTACATGTAGCGGCGCGACCACGGCAGGGTTTTCGCGCTGCGGCCGGCTTTGCGGCACACCACCTGGAAAATCGACACGTCGTCGTTTTCGAACGCATACGCGCAGCCCGCCAGGTACACGCGCCAGATGCGGAATTTCTCGTCGTCGACGAGACTGCGGGCTTCGTCCGCATGCGCTTCGAAATTCTCGGCCCAGATGTCGAGCGTGTGCGCATAGTGACGGCGCAAGCTTTCGACGTCAACCGGTTCGAGCCCACCGCGTTGCATCGATTCCAGCGCGAGGCTGATATGCGGCAGTTCGCCGTCCGGGAACACGTAGCGGTCGATGAATTCGCCGCCGCCGAGCGCGGTTTCGCCGCTATCGGCGTCGCTCGACGTGATGCCGTGGTTCATCGCGATGCCTTCGTCGGCGAGCAGATCGTGCATCTTCTGGAAATAGCCGGGCAGATTCTTGCGGCCGACGTGCTCGAACATGCCGACGCTCGTGATGCGGTCGAACTGCCCCTGCACATCGCGATAGTCCTGCAGACGGATTTCGATCTGGTTCTCGAGGCCCGCCGCTTTCACGCGCGCGGTGGCGAGATCGAACTGATTCTGCGACAGCGTAACCCCCACGCACTTCGCGCCGAACTTCTGCGCGGCGCGCAGCACGAGCGCGCCCCAGCCGCAGCCGATGTCGAGCAGACGCTGCCCCGGCTGCAGCTGGATTTTGGTCAGAATGTGATCGATTTTCTTCAGTTGCGCGGTCGCGAGGTCTTCGGTGCCGGTCTCGAAGTACGCGCACGAGTAGACCATGTTCTCGTCGAGCCACAGCTTGTAGAACTCGTTCGACACGTCGTAGTGATACTGGATGGCCTTTTTGTCCGACGTCTTCGAATGATTGAAGTAGCGCCGCACGCGCGCGAGCTTGCCGGCGCTCGTCACCGTGCTGCGCGCGAGCTGATAGCCGATATTGATGATGTCCGACAGCTTGCCCTCGATGTCGATCTTGCCCTTGACATAGGCTTCGCCGAGATTGTCGAGGCTCGGCTCGAGCAGATAGGGCAGCGCGGTTGCACTCTTCACGTGTAGCGTGACCCGGGGCGCGGCGAACTGCCCGAAGTCGTGTTGCTGACCGTCCCACAGCACGAGGCGTGCGGGCAGGTTAGCGGTGGCTTTGACATCTTCAACCCACTGCGCCAGCTTTTTCTCCCAGAACATGCGATCTCTCCGTGTTCGTTGATTTAAAGCAAAGCTGTGTGGATCGCGACAGGGCGCGGCGCATTCCGCGGGCCGCGCAACGCAATCCGGCCGGCCGCGCCGCTACGTTGGCGGCGCGGCCGGCGTCATTCGTGCGGTCAGGGCGACAGGCGTGCGATCTGCCAGTTGGCGCTTTCTTGCGTGCGCGTGTAAAGCAGACGATCGTGCAGCCGCGACGGCCGTCCCTGCCAGAATTCGATCGCGTCGGGCACCAGACGGTAGCCGCCCCAGTGCGGCGGACGCGGAGGATCGTCGCCGTATTGCAGGCTGATTTCGCGTTCGCGTACTTCGAGCTGCGAACGGCTTTCAATCACCTGACTCTGATTCGATGCCCATGCGCCGATGCGCGAGCCGAGCGGACGCGACGCGAAATAGGCGTCACTGTCTGCCTCGCTCGTTTTGACGACGCGGCCCTCGATGCGTACCTGGCGCTCGAGTTCGATCCAGTGAAACAGCAGGCTCGCGTAGGGGTTCGCGCTCAGCTCGCGGCCTTTGCGGCTCTCGTAATTAGTGAAGAACACGAAACCGCGATCGTCCACGCCCTTGATGAGCACGATGCGTGCCGATGGGCGGCCGCGCGCGTCGACCGTGGCCAGCGTCATCGCATTCGGCTCGGGCAGCTTGGCGTCGATTGCCTGCTGGAACCACGTGTCGAATTGACGGAACGGATCGTGGTTGACGTCGGCAACGTCCAGTGAGCCCAGCGAGTAATTTTTTCGAAGCTCGGCGAGTGAGATCATGTTCTTATGCGAACGCTACAGTGGGCCAAGTATAGCCAAGGCGGCAGGTTTTTGCGCGCGGGCGGATCAACGTAGCGCGCGGCGCAAGTCGCGCCAGCGCGCGTCTGCAACGTTGCGTCGCTGCTCGTGGTCCTGCGCGGCTGCTTTCACGTGTTCAGGCAAAATACGGGCTGCGCGCCTTGTTTGCCAAAGCGATTCGCCAATCAGCCTGTGTTTTCGAGCCCTGTCATCATGTCCAGCACCACCGCGCAATCCGATCTTACTACCAGCCTCGACGCGAATGAAATGGCCGACCGCGCGCGCCGTTTCGGCGGCATCGCGCGCCTGTATGGCGCGCCGGCGCTCGCCGCGTTCGAAGGCGCGCACGTCGCGGTGATCGGCATCGGCGGGGTGGGATCGTGGGTCGCGGAGGCGCTTGCGCGCAGCGCGCTCGGCACGCTGACGCTGATCGATCTCGACAACGTGGCGGAAAGCAACACGAACCGGCAGATTCACGCGCTCGACGGCAACTACGGAAAACCGAAAGTCGAAGCGATGGCCGAGCGCATCGCGGCGATCAATCCGCACTGCGACGTGCGGCTGATCGAAGACTTCGTCGAGCCGGACAATTTCGCGGCGACGCTCGGCGCAGGCTTCGACTATGTGATCGACGCGATCGACAGCGTGCGCACCAAGACCGCGCTGATCGCGTGGTGCGTCGAGCGCAAGCAGCCGCTGATCACGGTCGGCGGCGCGGGCGGTCAGCTCGACCCGACCCGTATCCGCATCGACGATCTCGCGCTGACGATCCAGGACCCGCTGCTCTCGAAGGTGCGCGGGCAGCTGCGCAAACAGCATGGCTTTCCGCGTGGGCCGAAGGCGAAGTTCAGGGTGAGCGCCGTGTATTCCGACGAGCCGCTGATCTATCCGGAAGCGGCCGTGTGCGATATCGATGAAGAAGCCGAGCACGTGAGCACGTCACCGGGGCACACGGGGCCGGTCGGCCTGAATTGCGCGGGGTTTGGGTCGAGCGTGTGCGTGACCGCGAGCTTTGGTTTTGCGGCTGCGGCGTACGTGTTGCGGGAGTTGGCGAAGCAGGCGGCGGTTTAGGCGGCAGCCTGGACGGCGGTTTTATCCGCGCTATCCGGGACTGCCGTCAGGCGAAATGCGACAAACGATCAATACAACGACGCGCTCAGCTTACGTCGCCATTGCGCTACCAGCTCCGGCTGATGCGCGGCCAGATCGAACACCGACAACATCGTCTTGCGGCCGATATCGTCGCGGAACGCGCGGTCGCGCTGCACGATCGCGAGCAGATGTTCGAGCGCCTGCGCGTATTTGCGTCGTGCGATAAACGCATTCGCGAGATCGAAGCGCGCTTCCAGATCGTCGGGATTGCCCGCGACGCGCGCTTCGAGCGCATCGGTGGGCGGCAGATCCGCGGCGGCGTCCACCGCGTCGAGTCGCGTCTTGATTGCGTTGAAACGCGCGTCGATGCCTTGCGTGGTTTTCGGCGACAGCAGCTCGACTTCGTTGCGGGCCTCGTCGATGCGGTTGTCTTCGAGCAGCAACTCGATGCGGTCCATGCGCGCGTCGTCGAAGCCCGGGTCGTATGCGAGCGCCGCTTGCAGCAGGTCGTAGGCGTCGTCGCGGCGGCCTTCGGCGAGCGCGGTCTGCGCTTCGATGCGCGCGGCCGGCGCACCCTGCGGCACGAGCCGGTCGAGGAACTCGCGCAGCTGTCCTTCCGGCAGCACGCCGATGAACTGATCGACAGGCTGACCGTCGGCGAACGCGATCACGTGCGGAATGCTGCGCACCTGGAAGTGCGCGGCCAGTTCGTGGTTCTCGTCCACGTTGACCTTCACGAGCTTCCATTTGCCGGCGGCTTCGGTTTCGAGCTTTTCGAGCATCGGGCCGAGACTCTTGCAGGGGCCGCACCACGGCGCCCAGAAATCGACCAGCACGGGGGCCAGCATCGACGCGTTGATGACGTCCTGTTCGAAAGTGGCCAGAGTGGTGTCCATTGCGTCCTCGTCGATAGAAACGGTTTGTAGCTAGGTGGTGCCGAAACGCACGAATTCAATGCGGACGTTCGCGCGGGACCGGCGCCGTCACTTGCGCTGCGGCAGCGCAATCCAGTCGGTTTCGCCGGGCACCTGGCCCATTTCCTGATTGGTCCACGCGAGCTTCGCGGCTTCGATCTTCTCGCGCGAGCTCGCGACGAAATTCCATTCGATGAAGCGCTCGCCGTCGAGCTTCTCGCCGCCCAGCAACATCACGCGCGCGCCGTGCGTGCTCGCGAGCGTGACGGTTTCGTCGAGTGCAAGCAAGGCCATCGCGCCCGCTTCGAGCGGCGTGCCGTCGATCTCGAGATCGCCTTCCACGAGGTACACGCCGCGCTCCTCGTGCTCGGGCTCGAGCGCAAACGCGCTGCCCGGCGTGAAGTCGGCGGCGACGTATAGCGTGCCCGAAAAAGTCGCGACCGGCGCCACCGCGCCGAACGCGGTGCCCGCGATCACGCGCAGCGTCACGCCGTTGCGCTCGACCACCGGCAAGGTTGCCGCCGCATGATGCGCGAACGACGGCTCGATATCTTCGTCGGCGAGCGGCAGCGCGACCCAGGTCTGGATGCCGTGAATCTTCTGCGCGCGCGCGCGATCTTCCGGCGGCGTGCGCTCCGAATGGACGATGCCGCGCCCGGCGGTCATCCAGTTGACGTCGCCCGGGACGATCTTTTGCTCGGAGCCGAGGCTGTCGCGATGCATGATCGCGCCGTCGAACAGATAGGTGACGGTCGCGAGGCCGATGTGCGGGTGAGGGCGCACGTCGAGGCCGGTGCCCGGTTCGAGCGTCGCGGGGCCCATATGGTCGAAGAAGATGAATGGGCCGACGAGGCGCGCCGCCATCGCCGGCAGCACGCGCCGCACGGTCAGATTGCCGATGTCGCGCAAGTGCGGTTTGAGGACGGCTTTGATCGACGAAGTCATGGGCGGGCTCGACGGGGAAAATGGAGGGAGAAGGCTCGAATGGTCGATTCTACTGCGCGTCGCGTGCGGCCGACGGCAACGGCGCACGCGGGCGTGAGCGGGCGCACTGAACCGACCTTGCCGCCCTCCGCTACACTGCCGGATGAACCATCACATTGGAGACCCGGATGTCGCCGAGGGACTTGCTGCTCGCGTTGATCGTCGTGATCGCGTGGGGCGTTAATTTCGTCGTGATCAAGGTCGGCCTGCATGGCGTGCCGCCGATGCTGCTCGGCGCGCTGCGCTTTTCGCTCGCCGCGGTGCCGGCGGTGTTTTTCGTCAGGCGGCCGCAGATCGCGTGGCGGTGGCTGTTCGCCTACGGCGCGACGATTTCTTTTGGGCAGTTCGCGTTCCTGTTCTCTGCGATGTACGTCGGCATGCCGGCGGGGCTCGCGTCGCTGGTGCTGCAGGCGCAGGCGTTTTTTACGCTGATGTTCGCGGCGCTGTTTCTGCACGAGCGCTTGCGCTTGCCGAACGTCGCGGGTCTGCTGATCGCCGCGGCGGGGCTGGCGGTGATCGGCCTGCGCGGCGGCCACACGATGTCGCTCGCCGGTTTCGTGCTGACCCTGTGCGCCGCGTGCATGTGGGCGCTCGGCAACATCGTCACGAAGAAGGTCGGCAAGATCGACCTGGTTGGACTCGTCGTGTGGGGCAGTCTGATTCCGCCGCTGCCGTTTTTCGCGGCATCGTTCGTGTTCGAAGGGCCGCGCGAGATCGTCGCCGCGCTGACCGGCATCAGCGCGCTGTCGATATTCGCGATCGTCTATCTGGCGTTTATCGCGACGTTGATCGGCTATGGCTTATGGAGCCGTCTGCTGTCGCGCTATCCGGCGAGCCAGGTCGCGCCGTTCTCGCTGCTGGTGCCGATCATCGGACTCGCGTCGGCGTCGCTGCTGCTCGGCGAGCAGCTCTCCGCGACGCAGGTGGCGGGCGCGTTACTCGTGCTGGCGGGGCTCGCGGTCAACGTGTTCGGCGGCTGGCTCGTGCAGCGCTTGATGCCGGCGCGCTGAGCAGCCGTGATCACGTCATTCGGCTCTTCGCGAGCGGCGGATTCGCCGCAAAATAGCGCTTGATGCCGGTCAGAATCGCGTTGGCCATCCGGTCGCGATACGCGTCGTCGTTCAGGCGGCGCTCTTCGTCCGGATTGCTGATGAACGCGGTCTCGACGAGGATCGACGGAATGTCCGGCGCCTTCAGCACCGCGAAGCCGGCCTGCTCGACCGAGCCCTTGTGCAGCTTGTTGATGTCGCCGATTTCTTTGAGCACGAAGTTGCCGTAGCGCATCGAGTCGCGAATCTGCGCGGTGGTCGACATGTCGAACAGCGCGCGGTTCACCGTGGCGTCGTCGGACTTGATGTTGATGCCGCCGATCACATCCGACGAGTTCTCCTTGTTCGCCATCCAGCGCGCGGCCGCGCTCGACGCGCCGTGCTCCGACAGCGCGAACACCGACGAGCCCTTCGCCTCGGGCGTCGTGAACGCGTCCGCGTGGATCGACACGAACAGGTCCGCGCCGACGCGGCGCGCCTTCTGCACGCGCACGTTCAACGGCACGAAGAAGTCGGCGTCGCGCGTCATCATCGCGCGCATGTTCGGCTGCGCGTCGATCTTCGCGCGCAGCTTCTTCGCGATGTCGAGCGCGACGTGCTTCTCATAAGTGCCGCCGCCGCCGATCGCGCCCGGGTCCTCGCCGCCATGGCCCGGGTCGATCGCGACGGTGAGCAGCCGCACGGTGTTGCTGCGGCTCGACTTCGGCGTGGTGAACGCGTAGGTGCCGTCGCCGTTGGCGAGGTTGTCGTTGTCCGGGCCCTGCGCTGCGCCGTTGCCCTTGGCGCTGCCACCCTTGTTGCGGGCGATCGAGGTGGGCGGCGACAATGGCGCGGCGGGCGTTGCCTGTCTGCCCGCAATGACCGGCGCGGACGGCGCCGTGCTGCCATGCGTGGGCGGATGCGGCACGCCCGCGGTGCCATTGCCCGCACCGCCGTTCTGCGCGTAACGCTCGAAGAACGCGTCGCTGTTGTCGGCCGGCGGCGCGGTGCCGGGGCCGGCGAGCGCCGCGGGCGGCGCGCTGTTTTCTTCGTCGAGCGCCTGCTGCTTGCGCTCGGTCTGCGCGAGCAGGTCCATCAGCGGATCGGGCGCGACGGCCGGATACAGGTCGAACACGAGCCGGTACTTGTACGCGCCGACCGGTGGCAGCGCGAACACCTGCGGCTTCACCGAACCCTTCAGGTCGAACACCATGCGTACCACGTGCGGCTGATACTGCCCGACCCGCACCGACGAAATTTGCGGATCGTTCGGCGTGATCTTCGACACCAGGTCCTTGAGCGCCTGGTCGAGATCGAGGCCGTTCAGGTCGACGACGAGCCGGTCAGGTCCCTGCAGCAGTTGCTGCGTGTTCTGCAGCGGCTGATCGGATTCGATCGTCACGCGCGTGTAGTCGCGCGCGGGCCACACGCGCACGCCGAGCACTGAGCTCGCAAATGCGAGACGCGGCGCGACGAGGCCAAGCACGAGTGTCGACGCACCGGCGCGCAGGATCTGCCGACGCCGCCAGTTATGCGTTGCGCCCGCTGCCGATTCGATCGAGTGGAACGGTTTGATTAACATCTTTCGAGACATGCCTTTCCTGATTCGCTGTAGGCGCGTGCGACGAGTACGCGTGCGTCTGCGTTTGCGTCTGGGCCGCCGGCCAGCCTGAGCGAGAAGACGAGATCCGGCACGCCGAGCAGCGGGCCCGCGCGTTGCGGCCATTCGACGAGGCAGACGGCGCCGCTATCGAAATACTCGCGAAAGCCCGCGTCGGCCCATTCGGCCGGATCGGTGAATCTGTACAGATCGAAGTGATAGAGCGTGAGTTCCCCAGCGGGGCGCTCGAGCACATACGGTTCGACGAGCGTGTAGGTCGGACTGCGCACGCGGCCGCTGTGGCCGAGCCCGCGCAAGGTCGCGCGCACGAGCGTGGTTTTGCCGGCGCCGAGATCGCCGATGAGTTGCACTTGCAGGCCGTGGAACACGAGGCCGCTTGCGGTGCGAGGCTTGGCCTGCCGTCCTGGCTGCGAGGCTGCGCGCACGCTTTCGATCGCCTGTGCGAAGCGCGCGCCGAACGCCTGCGTGGCGGCTTCGTCAGCGAACGCGAAAGCGCGTTCGAACAGGACGGGAGCGGACGGTAGCGTCGCGTGATCGGGATTGACAGGCATTCTCGTAAAATGGCGTGATGAACCGAAGTCCGAAGTCCCCTGTTTCCTGCACGCCCGCGTCGGCCGACGATGCCGCGCGAGCTTCTGGTGCAACGTCCCGTCTCGATGAAGCGGCGCTTCGTGCGCTCGCGCTCGACATCAAGACGTGGGGCCGTGAACTCGGTTTCGGAGCGATCGGCATCAGCGACACCGATCTGTCGGCCGCCGAAGCGCCGCTTGCAGCGTGGCTCGAAGCGGGATGCCACGGCGAGATGGATTATATGGCCAAACATGGCATGAAACGCGCGCGGCCGGCCGAGCTTGTGGCCGGCACGCGACGCGTGATCACCGCGCGCATCGCCTATTTGCCTGCGCTGACGCTGGGTGCAGATGCGTCGGAACGGGCGCCTGAAGGCGCCGCTCCAGGCTCGCCTGAAAGCCTGTCGCAAGACGTGGCGCAATCCGCGTCACGGCCGACCCCCCGCGCGCGCGATTGGCGCGCGGCCGAGTACGCGCGGCTCGCGGACCCGTCGACGGCGGTCGTGTCGATTTATGCGCGCGGCCGCGACTATCACAAGGTGATGCGTCAGCGCCTGCAACAACTGGCCGACCGGATCGAGGCGGCGATCGGGCCGTTCGGCTATCGCGTGTTCACCGATTCGGCGCCGGTGCTCGAAGTCGAACTCGCGCAGAAAGCCGGCATCGGCTGGCGCGGCAAGCACACGTTGCTGCTGCAGCGCGACGCCGGCTCGCTGTTTTTCCTCGGCGAGATCTATGTCGACGTGCCGTTGCCAACCGACGCCGACACCTCGCCCGAGCTCGCGCCCGAGACGCCGGGCTCGCATTGCGGCAGTTGCGCGCGCTGCATCGGCGCCTGTCCGACCGGTGCGATCGTTGCACCGTACAAGGTCGACGCGCGGCGCTGCATCTCGTATCTGACGATCGAGCTGAAGGGCAGTATTCCGCTCGACATGCGCCCGCTGATCGGCAATCGGGTGTATGGCTGCGATGACTGTCAGCTCGTGTGTCCATGGAACAAGTTCGCGCAAGCCGCGCCGGTCGCCGACTTCGACGTGCGGCATGGGCTCGATCGCGCGTCGCTGGTCGAGCTGTTCGGGTGGAGCGCAGAAGACTTCGATACGCGCATGCAGGGCAGCGCGATTCGCCGCATCGGTTACGAGAGCTGGCTGCGCAATCTCGCGGTCGGCATGGGCAACGCGTTGCGCGCCGCGCCCGCGAGTCTTGACGCCGATGCGCGCGCCGCGATCGTGCGGGCGTTGAGGCAGCGTGTCGACGATCCGTCCGGGCTCGTGCGCGAGCATGTGGAGTGGGCGCTCGAAGCGGCGTAAAGTCGTGGTCATTCGTGACGGCGATTCGATGCCCGCAATCCGCCACGCCAGAGGAGCAGGCAATCATGTTCAACGCAGTAATCGATGCGCCGTTCGGCAAGATCGGCATCCGGCTCGAAGGCGAGGCCATGCGCGAGATCGTCTATCTGCCCGAGTCGACGCGCAACGTCGCGCCCACGACGCCGCTCGCGCGCGAGGCTGCCGAACAGATCGAGCGGTACTTCGAACACGCGTCCGCGAAGTTCGAGCTGCCGCTTGCCGAGTGCGGCACCGCGTTCCAGCGACGCGTTTGGCGCGCGATCACCGAGATCCCGCCCGGCGTCGTGCTGACCTACGGAGAACTCGCGAAGCAGCTCGGTAGCGTCCCGCGCGCGGTCGGCCAGGCGTGCGGCGCGAATTTCTTTCCGATCGTGATTCCGTGTCACCGCGTGGTGAGTGCGAGCGGCATCGGCGGCTTCGCGCACGATGGCGGCGATGGCTTCTTTCGCAACGTGAAGCGCTGGCTACTCGCGCATGAAGGCGTGCCCTTCGCATGAGCACGAGCGCCGCACCCGATACCGCTGCACAGGTCGAACACACGGTCGTCGACTCACCGCTGCTAATCACCTCCTCCGCCTCGATCGACGCGTTCTGCGACGCGCTGTGGCTCGAACACGGCCTATCGCGCAACACGCTCGACGCGTATCGCCGCGACTTGCGCCTCTTTGGCGAATGGCTCGCGCACACCCGCAATGCGTCGCTCGACATCGCCAGCGAAGCCGACCTGAGCGCCTACAGCGCGGCGCGGCAAAAGGACAAGGCGACTTCGGCGAACCGTCGGCTGTCGGTGTTTCGCCGCTATTACGCGTGGGCGGTGCGCGAGCATCGCGCGGCCGCCGACCCGACCTTGCGCATCCGCTCGGCGAAGCAGCCGCCGCGCTTTCCGTCGACGTTGAGCGAAGCGCAGGTCGAAGCGCTGCTCGGCGCGCCTGACATCGACACGCCGCTGGGCTTGCGCGATCGCACCATGCTCGAACTGATGTACGCAAGCGGTTTGCGGGTGACCGAACTGGTCACGCTGAAGACCGTCGAAGTGGGCTTGAACGAAGGCGTCGTGCGCGTCACCGGCAAAGGCTCGAAGGAGCGGCTGGTTCCGTTCGGCGAAGAAGCGCACGGGTGGATCGAGCGCTATCTGTGCGACGCGCGCCCGGCCCTGCTCGGCCCGCGCGCGGCCGATGCGCTATTCGTGACGGCACGCGCGGAAGGCATGACGCGCCAGCAGTTCTGGAACATCATCAAGCGACACGCGCAGGCGGCGGGGATCCATGCGCCGTTGTCGCCGCATACGTTGCGGCACGCGTTCGCGACGCACCTGCTTAATCACGGCGCGGATCTGCGCGTCGTGCAATTGCTGCTCGGCCACACCGATATTTCGACGACGCAGATCTATACGCACGTCGCGCGAGAGCGTCTGAAATCGCTGCATGCGCAGCATCATCCGCGCGGGTGAGCACGACGTGAAGCGAGCGGGGCGCCCGCCCGCATTACAGCAACTCGCGCAGGCGGTGCTTGAGAATCTTGCCGGTCGACGCGGCCGGCAGCGCCGCGAGCACCTTCAGCTCGGCCGGCCGCTTGTACGGCGCGAGCCGCTCGCCGCACCACATGATCAGTTCCGCGGGCGTGAGCGTCGCGCCGGCAATCAGCTCGACGAACGCGACGACTTCCTCGTTGCCCTCGACCGCGCGCCCGATCACCGCCGACTGCACGACCTGGGGATGCGCGTTCAGCACGTGCTCGACCTCGGCCGGATACACGTTGAAGCCCGAGCGGATGATCAGCTCCTTGCTGCGCCCAACGATGTGCAACGCGCCATCCGCGTCCTGCCGCGCGAGGTCGCCAGTCTTTAGCCAGCCGTCCTCGGTGACGCTCGCGCGGGTCTGCTCAGGATTGCGGTAGTAGCCGAGCATCACGTTCGGCCCGCGCACCCACAGTTCACCGATCTCGCCAGACGCGGCTGCGACGCCGTCGAGCCCGACGAACTTCACCTCGACGCCCGGAATGACCTCGCCGACCGAGCAGTCGGTGCGCGGCGCGTCGACCATCGTCTGCGACACGGTCGGGCTGCTTTCGGTCATCCCGTAGCCGTTGTGCAGCGGCAGACCGTATACGGCTTCGGCCTGCGCCTTCAGCGCGGCGTCGAGCGGCGAGCCGCCCGAGTACGCGAAGCGCAGCCGTGGCGCGGACCATGCGTGCTCGTGCGTGTGCAGATATTCGAGCAGCTTCGCGTGCATCGCCGGCACGCCCTGGAAGATCGACACACGCTCGTCGGCGAGGGCACGGCGCACCGCTTCGGGCACGAAGCGCGGCGCGAGCCGCAGCGTCGCGCCCGCATGCAGGCTGCCGAGGCACACCGACGCGAAGCCGTACACGTGCGAGATCGGCAACACCGCATAGACGACGTCGTCGGGCCCGACCTGACGCAGCCGGCTCGACACGGCCGCGATGTACAGCAGATTGCGATGCGACAGCATCACGCCTTTCGGCGCGCCGGTGGTGCCGGTCGTGTAGATCAGCGCCGCGCATTGGCGCTCGCTGGCGGCTTCGACCGCTTCAGCTTGCACGCTGCTGTCCAGCGCATACGACCATGCGCCGATGTTTGGCGACAGCGTGGGTGCGTGCGTGGCTCGATGCCGCTGCGCATGCTCGCGCGCGTCGGGCGAGCTTTCGACCGCATACGCGACGACGCGCGGTTGCGCATGCGCGCGGATCGAATCGAGTTCGGTGGCGGACAGACGAGCATTCGACACGAGCGCCCACGCATCGAGCTTCGCGGTCGCGAACAGCAGTACGATTTGCGCGATGCTGTTCTCCGCGACGATCATCACCCGATCGCCGCCGCGCACGTCCCAGTCCCGCAGCAGCGCGGCGCTGGCATCGACGGCCTGGAGCAGTTGCGCGTTGGTCAGGCGGCGCGCATCTTCGATCAGCGCGACATGCCGCGGATCGCGCGCGGCCGCGAGCGCCGGAATGTCGCTGATGCGCGCGGGCAAGGCGGCGAGCAACGCGGGGACGTCGATCGTAGACCGGATGGATGAAGCCTGATTCAACACTGTCTCCTCTTTACCTGTTCGTTGCGCTGCGTGCAGTATCCCGCACTGCGCCGGCATACTTTCGAACGATCGTGCCACAAGCCTCCGGCCCGCACAATTGGCCGTTCGCCAAATAGCCGTTGCGCAAACTCGCCATTACAATGCGCCGATGAGCAAATCCAGAAACGTGTCTGAAACACCCGCCACACAGCTGCTGCGCCGTCATGGCGTCGCGTTCGGCGAGCATCCTTACGACTACGTCGAGCATGGCGGCACCGCGGAATCGTCGCGTCAGCTCGGCGTCGATGAGCATCGCGTCGTGAAGACGCTGGTGATGGAAGATGAGCACGCGAAGCCGCTGATCGTGCTGATGCACGGCGATCGCACCGTCAGCACGAAAAACCTCGCGCGGCAGATCGGCGCGAAGCGTGTCGAGCCGTGCAAGCCCGAGGTGGCGAACCGGCATTCGGGTTATCTGATCGGCGGAACGTCGCCGTTCGGTACGCGCAAGCAGATGCCGGTGTATGTGGAGTCGACCATTCTCGAGATGGACAGGATCTGGTTGAACGGCGGACGGCGCGGCTTTCTCGTCAGCATCGAGCCGAAGGTGCTCACTGATCTGCTCGCCGCGAAAGCGGTGCAATGCGCGAGCGTGGACTGACGCCGATGCGTGGGTTGAGGTTTGCCTGAATGTTTTTCGCGCGCACGCGTTGGGTAGAATGTGCGCCGCCCTGTTTCGACGGGCATGCCCTGTTGCGGTTGGGGTATCGAATGTCAGACCGCGATCCTTACAAGAGTCCCAGATGCAAAACCTGATCGTCGCTGTCGTTGCCTATCTGATCGGTTCGTTGTCGTTTGCCGTGATCGTGAGCGCCGCGATGGGTCTCGACGACCCGCGCTCGTACGGCTCGGGCAACCCGGGCGCCACCAACGTGCTGCGCAGCGGCAGCAAGAAGGCCGCGATTCTGACGCTGATCGGCGACGCGTTCAAGGGCTGGCTGCCGGTGTGGCTGGTCGTGCATGTCGGCGCGCGTTACGGGCTCGACGAGCGCTCGATCGCGATTGCGTCGCTCGCGGTGTTTCTCGGCCATCTGTATCCGGTTTTCTTCCGCTTCAAGGGCGGCAAGGGCGTTGCGACCGCCGCGGGCGTTTTGCTCGGGATCAACCCGACGCTCGGCGTCGCGACCTTGCTGACCTGGCTGATCGTCGCGTTCTTCACCCGCTACTCGTCGCTGGCGGCGCTGTGCTCGGCGCTGTTCGCGCCGCTCTTCTACGTCTTTCTGTTCGGTCCGCGCATCGTGGCGCTCGCGATTCTGGTGATGAGCCTGCTGCTGGTGTGGCGGCATCGCGGCAATATCGCGAAGCTCATGCGGGGGCAGGAGAGCCGTATCGGCGACAAGAAGAAGGTCGCAAGTCCGGCGGCGGGCAACGATCTTTGAAGTGGGCTGGGCCGCATTACCCGCTGAGGCGAAGCGCTTCCGGTTTTGCGCGAGGTTCGTTGCAAGTTTCGCGCGCCGTGCCGCTTAGTCGCGGAAGTTGTTGAAGTCGAGCGGCGTGTCGGTCACGTCCTTGCGCAGCATAGCGATCACGCTTTGCAGATCGTCCCGCTTGCCACCGGTGATGCGCACCGCATCGCCCTGAATGCTCGCCTGTACCTTGATCTTGCTGTCCTTCACGAGACGCACGATTTTCTTCGACAGATCGCCCGACACGCCCTTCTTGATCTTGATGACCTGCTTGACCTTGTCGCCGCCGATCTTCTCGATCTTGCCGTAGTCGAGGAAGCGCACATCGACGTTGCGCTTGGCCATTTTCGACAGCAGCACGTCCTTCACCTGACCGAGCTTGAAGTCGTCGTCGGCGTATGCGGTGATGTCGTTTTCCTTGTGTTCGACGCGCGCGTCGGACCCCTTGAAGTCGAAACGCGTGGAAATTTCCTTGTTGGACTGTTCGATCGCGTTCTTCACTTCGATCATGTTCGCTTCGCAGACGACGTCAAACGATGGCATTGCATTCTCCCAATAGTGCGGCAGTGCGCGACGCGGCCGGTCGGCTGCGCGCGAGGCACTCGCTATAATCACGGACCGGACGTCATTTTACCGACGCCGCTCTCTTTTGCCCAAGGCCGCCGCGCTGCGTCGTGACGGCGGGCGATCCGGCGTCGGGCGGCGTCGTTGCAGTCGCCGTACGCGCCATTGGTCGTTTTCGTTGCTTTTCGTCGCTTCGCGTCGTTGCCCTGTTGCCATTCCGATGTCCCGATCCGCTCTTGCCGCTTCCACTGTCGCGTCCCTCATTGCCGGCTATCCGCTGAAGACTCACAACACCTTCGGCTTCGACGTGCGCGCGCAGTTCGCGTGCCTGATCGAGCGTGAGGAGCAAGTGCTCGCCGCGGTGCGCGATCCGCGCGTCGCGGGCCTGCCGCGCCTCGTGCTCGGCGGTGGTAGCAACGTCGTGCTGAGCGGCGACTTCGCCGGGCTCATGCTGCTGATGGCGCTGCGCGGCCGCCGTGTGGTGCGCGAGGATCAGCACGCATGGTATGTCGAGGCCGCCGGCGGCGAGCCGTGGCACGAGTTCGTCGCGTGGACGTTGGCGCAGCGCATGCCCGGCCTGGAGAATCTCGCGCTGATTCCTGGCACGGTCGGTGCGGCGCCGATCCAGAACATCGGCGCGTACGGGCTCGAATTGTGCGAACGCTTCGCGTCGCTGCGGGCGATCGAGCTCGCGACCGGCAAGGTGATCGAGCTCGACGCCGCTGCGTGCCGGTTCGGCTATCGCGACAGCTTTTTCAAGCGGGAAGGGCGCGAGCGCTTCGCGATCACGTCGGTGACGTTCCGGTTGCCCAAGGCGTGGCAGCCGCGCGCGGGCTACGCCGATCTCGCGCGCGAGCTGGCGGCGCGCGGTCATGCGGCCGCCACCGTGGAAGCCGATGAGCCGGCGATGCAGCCGACCGCGCAGGCCATTTTCGATGCGGTCGTCGCCGTGCGGCGCGCCAAGCTGCCCGATCCGCGCGAACTGGGCAACGCCGGAAGCTTCTTCAAGAATCCCGTGATCGACGCCGTGCAGTTCGAGGCGCTCAAGCGCCGCGAGCCGGATATCGTGTCGTATGCGCAAGCGGACGGCCGGGTGAAGCTGGCGGCCGGCTGGCTGATCGACCAATGCGGCTGGAAGGGCCGCGCGATGGGCGCGGCGGCTGTGCATGAGCGCCAGGCGCTGGTGCTGGTGAATCGCGGTGGCGCGAGCGGCTCGGACCTGTTGGCGCTGGCGCGGGCGATCCAGCGCGACGTGTTCGAGCGATTCGGCGTGGAATTGGAGGCGGAGCCGGTTTGCCTGTGAGCGGCCGTTTGCTTTTTTCACGCTGAGTCTCCTCGCGAAGCTTCGCCGTCCACAATGCAAAAAGGCGCCGGAAGTTTCCTCGCGGCGCCTTTTTTCGAGTGCGGTTGCCGCGGGTGTCCGGGCGAGCGGCTCGCTCAGTGATTGAGCTTGCCCAGCAGCAGGTATTCCATCAACGCCTTCTGCACGTGCAGACGGTTCTCCGCCTCGTCCCACACGACGCTCTGGGGGCCGTCGATCACTTCCGCGCTGACTTCCTCGCCGCGATGCGCGGGCAGGCAGTGCATGAAGAGTGCGTCGGGATTCGCGCGCGCCATCATGTCGGCGTCGACGCACCAGTCCGCGAAAGCCTTCTTGCGCGCTTCGTTCTCGGCCTCGAAGCCCATGCTGGTCCATACGTCGGTGGTGACGAGGTCCGCGCCCGCGCAAGCTTCGTTCGGGTCGTCGAATTCCTCATAGAACGGTGCGCTTTCTGCCGCGACGAGCGCGCGGTCGAGCTTGTAGCCAGGCGGCGTGGACAGGCGCAGCTTGAAGCCTAGAATCTGCGCGGCTTCGATCCACGTGTACAGCATGTTGTTGGCGTCGCCGACCCACGCGACCGTCCTGTCGCGGATTGGACCGCGATGCTCGAAGTAGGTGAAGATGTCCGCGAGCACCTGACACGGGTGGTATTCGTTCGTGAGCCCGTTGATCACCGGCACGCGCGAATTTTCGGCGAAGCGCTGGATGATGTCCTGGCCGAACGTGCGGATCATGATGATGTCGACCATGCGCGAGATGACCTGAGCGGCGTCTTCGATCGGCTCCCCGCGGCCGAGCTGCGTGTCGCGCGTGCTCATGAACACGGCGTGACCGCCGAGCTGGAAGATGCCGGCTTCGAACGACAGGCGCGTGCGCGTCGAATTTTTTTCGAAGATCATCGCCAGCGTGCGGTCATGCAGCGGATGGTAAGTCTCGTAGTTCTTGAATTTGCGTTTCAGGATGCGCGCGCGTTCCAGCACGTACTCGTAGTCTTCCAGCGAGAAATCCTTGAACTGCAGGTAGTGGCGAATTTTCTTGGCGGTCATGAAACAAATACGGCGGTTTCACCCGGCAGGGTTGCCGGACCGCGCCGCCGTCGATTTGGTGGTAAGTCAATGCAGCATAAAGGATTTCGCCCCGTTTGACGAGTCGGCCGGAAGGCGGCGCAAGCTGTCCGAAAGCGTCGCATCGGCCGTCTGGCGGTCGTCGGAGGGCGCTTGTGTGCAGTGCGGAAAAGGGTCCGCTGCGCTATAATCTGCGGGTTATCCCAAAGCCCCAGCAGGCCACCGTTTCGCATGAAGGAAGCCGGCTCGCGCGGCGCGGAAAGCCCCTCACAGCGTGGCCGTCATGACAGGCGCAAGAGCGGTTCAGCCGGTTCGCCGCAGCGGTTTCGTGGTGCGGTTCGTCAGTGTTGCGTTAGCGCCAGGTCTCCCGCACGTAGCAGGTGGCTGCAAGCGCTTGCCGTGTATGCCGCTTGCGGTGAATTCGCGCGTACAACTTGCGTCGCCGGTTGGCCGTCATTCCGCTGGGCAGTCACACAGGTATTCCTACATGGCCGAAGAAGCTCCAATCGAATATTTCATTCAGGGCATTACGTCGACCGGAAAAAGGTTTCGGCCGAGCGACTGGTCGGAGCGGCTCGCGGGCGTGATGTCGTCGTTCGGGCCCGGCGTGAGGAAGGGGCCGAACGCCTACATGCAGTACTCGCTGTACGTACGGCCGACCATGATCGGCGACCTCAAATGCGTGATTCTCGATTCGCGGCTGCGTGACATCGAGCCCATGGCCTTCGATTTCGTGATGAACTTCGCGAAAGACAACGACCTCCTCGTCACCGAGGCGTGCGAGCTGGAACTCGAGCAGGCGCCTGCGCCCCAAGCCAAACGGCACGTGATCTGACGCAAGCCGACCGGATCGGCAAATCCAAAAAAACAAAAACCCGCAAGCTGCGGGTTTTTTTGTGGCAGGCAATCCGGCAGAAACGATCCGGCAGAAACTCCGGCGCAAACAAAAAAGCCCGCCAAAGCGGGCTTCTCGTGCAGCGGAAACAGGAGGTAGCCCGCCGAAACGGGCCGACCGGAATTACTGCGCTGCGGGCGCTTGCAGACCCTTGACGGCTGCAGCGAGGCGGCTCTTGTTGCGAGCGGCCTTGTTCTTGTGAACGATGTTCTTGTCGGCGATGATGTCGATGGTCTTCGACGATGCCTTGAAGATTTCGGCGGCCTTAGCGTGGTCGCCTGCGTCGATTGCCTTGCGGACAGCCTTGATAGCCGTGCGGAACTTCGAGCGCAGTGCCGAGTTGTGCGAGTTTGCCTTCGCGGCCTGGCGGGCGCGCTTGCGTGCTTGTGCGGAGTTAGCCATGACGGTTCCTTATCCTGTTCCTGTTTCCAGTACCCGGCCTTCAATGATGAGGCGAGGCGCTGCTTCTCGATCCGAACCCTTGGAAGCGATTGCCCAAGGGCGTAAATGTGTCGAAAAAATCGATCGGACTACGCGAAGGCGGGCCCATGTTTTCATGGCATCCGGATACATTGACGGGCGGCGCTGCGCCAACCCGAGAATCCCATCCGAAGACCGTTCGAAAACTGAGCAAGCTTCGAAACCGACGATTATAGCAACAAAATCAGACACGTGACAACGAAAAACGCGCGAAGGCGCCACAGTGACCGGTCTGGCGTCACGGTCGCGCTATGCGCTAGTTCTCGCGCAAGGCGCCGTTCGCAGGTACGAGCGGTGCCTGGAACGTCGAACGTCGAAAAAATCATAAATAATCGTGCTTTCCAGCCGATCGGGGCGAACGTCCGGGTGGCAAATCGGTCGGAATCGCGTTCCGGCTCGTCGCCCGCATTAGCGGGACCCTTATAATAAGCGCCCCATGAATCTCTTCCGAGCCCTGCTGACGGTCAGCGGCTTCACGCTGCTGTCGCGCGTGACCGGACTGGCCCGTGAAACGTTGATCGCCCGTGCGTTCGGCGCCAGTCAATACACCGACGCTTTTTACGTCGCCTTTCGCATTCCGAACCTGCTGCGCCGCATTTCCGCCGAGGGCGCGTTCTCGCAAGCCTTCGTTCCGATTCTCGCCGAGTTCAAGAACCAGCAAGGCCACGACGCCACCAAGGCGCTCGTCGACGCGACCTCGACCGTGCTTGCGTGGGCGCTCGCCGTGCTGTCGCTGATCGGTGTGATGGGGGCGTCGGGCGTCGTGTTCGTCGTCGCGTCGGGCCTCGCGCACGAAGGGCACGCGTACCAGCTCGCGGTCGCGATGACACGCATCATGTTCCCGTACATCATTTTCATCTCGCTGACGTCGCTGGCGTCGGGTGTGCTGAATACGTACAAGAACTTTTCTCTGCCCGCGTTCGCGCCGGTGCTGCTGAACGTCGCGTTCATCGTCTCGGCAGTATTTCTCGCGCCGCGCCTGCAAACGCCGGTCTATGCACTCGCCTGGGCGGTGATCGTCGGTGGCGTGCTGCAATTCATCGTGCAGTTGCCGGGCCTCAAAAAGATCGACATGGTGCCGCGCATCGGCCTGAACCCGCTGCGCGCGCTGGCGCATCGCGGCGTAAAGCGGGTGCTCGCGAAGATGGTGCCCGCAATGTTCGCGGTATCGGTCGCGCAGATCAGCCTGATCATCAACACCAACATCGCATCGCACATCGGCCCTGGCGCGGTGTCGTGGATCAACTACGCCGACCGGTTGATGGAATTTCCGACCGCGCTGCTCGGCGTCGCGCTCGGCACGATCTTGCTGCCGAGCCTGTCGAAGGCGCACGTCGATGCCGATTCTCACGAGTATTCGTCGCTGCTCGACTGGGGGCTGCGTGTCACATTCCTGCTCGCCGCGCCAAGCGCGATCGCACTGTTCTTTTTCGCGCAGCCGTTGACGGCTGTGCTGTTCAACTACGGCAAATTCGACGGCATGTCGGTCGTGATGGTGAGCCGCGCGCTCGCCGCCTACGGCGTCGGCCTGATCGGCCTGATCCTGATCAAAATTCTCGCGCCGGGCTTCTATGCGAAGCAGGACATCAAGACGCCGGTGAAGATCGGCATCGGCGTGCTGGTCGTCACTCAGCTCAGCAACTTCGCGTTCGTGCCGGTGTTCGCGCATGCGGGTCTAACGCTGAGCGTCGGGCTCGGCGCTTGCGTCAACGCGTTGCTGCTATTCATTGGTCTGCGCAAACGCGGCATCTATATGCCGTCGCACGGCTGGGTCAAGTTTTTCGTGCAGTTGCTCGGCGCGTGCCTCGTGCTCGCCGGCGTGATGCGTTGGCTCGCGATCAGCTTCGACTGGATCGGCATGCATAGCCAGCCGGTCAGCCGCATCGTATTGCTTGCTGCGTGCCTCGTTCTGTTCGCCGCGCTATATTTCGGTATGCTTTGGCTGATGGGCTTCAAGTACGCGTATTTCAGAAGGCGAGTGAAGTGATCACCATGTCGCGGGTTCTCGATTATTTCAGTACGCTCGTCGCCGAAGACGAGAGTCTGCCGCTGACCGAGACGGCGCTCTCGATCGCGCAGGACGCTTATCCCGACCTCGATCTGCAGTCGGTGCTCGCCGAAATCGACGAGTTGGTACTGCGGCTGCGGCGCCGCATGCCCGACGATGCCGACATCCGTCAGAAGGTCGGCATCCTGAATCGTTTCTTTTTCCGCGAGCTCGGTTTCGCGAGCAATCTGAACGATTACTACGACCCCGACAACAGTCATCTGAACGTCGTACTCAAACGCCGCCGCGGTATTCCAATTTCGCTCGCGGTGCTCTATCTGGAGATTGCTGAGCAATTCGGCGTTCCGGTGCGCGGGGTGTCGTTTCCTGGCCACTTCCTGCTGCGCGTGACGACCCCCGACGGTGACGTGATGCTCGATCCAACCACCGGTCATTCGCTGTCCGAAGCACAAATGGTCGAGATGCTCGAGCCGTACGTCGCGTCCGCTGGGGATTCGGTCGGGCGCGCGCTGCGCATGCTGTTGCAACCGGCCACGCGTCGCGAGATCGTCGCGCGGATGTTGCGCAACCTGAAGGCGATCTATCTGCAGACTGAGCGCTGGCAGCGTCTCTTGGCTGTGCAGCAACGGCTCGTCATTTTGCTGCCGGACAATATCGAGGAAGTGCGCGATCGCGGCTTCGCCTATGCGCGGCTCGATTATCTGCGGCCCGCGCTCGAGGATCTGGAAAATTATCTCGGCGATCGCCCTGATGCGGAAGACGCCACCGTGGTCGAGTCGCAGCTGCATGAATTGCGGCAGCGCACGCGGCACGATAGCGGCGAGTAGCGACGCGCATTGACACGCTGTATAAAACGCAAACGCCTGCACATGACACACATGTGCAGGCGTTTTTTTTACCGGATGCGATCCTCACTTCGGCTGCATACGGATTCCGCCGTCCAGCCGGATCACCTCGCCGTTCAGCATCGGATTGTCGAAGATCTGCTTGGCGAGCATCGCGTATTCGGCCGGTTTGCCCAGGCGCGGCGGGAACGGCACCATCGCGCCGAGCGCATCCTGCACTTCCTGCGGCATGCCGAGCAGCATCGGCGTTTCGAAGATGCCGGGGGCGATCGTCATCACTCGGATCGCGTTGCGCGAGAGGTCGCGCGCGATCGGCAGCGTCATGCCGACCACGCCGCCCTTCGACGCCGAGTAGGCCGCCTGGCCGATCTGGCCGTCGAACGCCGCCACCGATGCCGTGTTGATGACGACGCCACGCTCGCCATTGGCGTTCGGCGCGTTCTTCGCCATCTGCGCTGCGGCGAGCCGGATCATGTTGAACGTGCCGATCAGGTTGATCGAGATCGTGCGCGTGAACAGATCGAGCGAATGAGGACCATCCTTGCCGACGGTCTTCGCGGCTGGCGCGACGCCCGCGCAGTTGACGAGACCGCGCAGCGTGCCGAGCTTCGTCGCCGCTTCGACGGCCTGTTGCGCGTCCTCTTCGCGGCTCACATCGCATTTGATGGACACGCCGCCGAGTTCCTTCGCGAGCGCCTCGCCCGCGTCCAGATTCAAGTCGGCGAGCACGACCTTGCCGCCGTTGTCGGCGAGCAGGCGCGCAGTGGCAGCGCCGAGGCCCGATGCACCGCCGGTGATCAGGAACACGTTGTCACGAATCTCCATGTCTTCTCCTTTGCTGCGGTGGTTCAGTGCTGGCTCGATCGAAGCATTTTTCGACGATTGATTGTAGCGGCTGTGCTGCGATGCGGAAAGCGAAGCAGGGCGGCGGCGTGCCAGCGCTATGGAAAAAATAACGCATCGTTCCGAGCGATCTGCACAGTTGCCGCTTCGACTTGCTCGCCGCCAAAAAAAAACCCGCCGACTGGGCGGGTTTTCGTCAAAAGCAACCAGCGCTGACGTTCAGAGCGATCCGGCTCACTTCAGCGCGTCGAATGCGCGTGCGCGAATTTCGTCGACGGTGCCGAGACCCGAAATGCGCCGATATTGCGGCGCCTTCATTGAGCCCGATGCATCGCCGTTCTTCGCCCAGCTGTTGTAGTACTCGATCAACGGCTTGGTTTGCGATTCGTATACTTGCAGCCGCTTCTTGACGGTTTCTTCCCTGTCGTCGTCGCGCTGGATCAGCGGCTCGCCGGTTACGTCGTCGATGCCCTCGACCTTCGGCGGATTGAACGTCACGTGATACGTGCGGCCCGACGCGGGGTGCGAGCGGCGGCCGCTCATACGAACGATGATCTCGTCGAACGGCACGTCGATTTCGAGCACGTAGTCGATCGCGACGCCAGCCTGCTTCATTGCTTCGGCTTGCGGAATCGTGCGCGGGAAGCCGTCGAACAGATAGCCGTTCGCGCAGTCCGGCTGCTGCAGACGTTCCTTCACGAGGTTGATGATCAACTCATCGGTGACGAGCTCGCCGGCGTCCATGAAGCGCTTTGCTTCGAGGCCGAGCGGCGTGCCAGCCTTGACGGCCGCGCGCAGCATGTCGCCGGTCGAAATTTGCGGGATGCCGAACTTTTCCTTGATGAAGTTGGCCTGAGTGCCTTTGCCAGCACCCGGCGCACCCAACAGGATCAAACGCATGGATATCTCCAGATCTGTGTGAATTCTTCGTTGACGCGGCATGCTTCCCGGCGATTCTCGCAGGTTCCGCATCGGCTACCGTTGGCTAGCTCGCGCTGCACGTCGAATACGACGGCGCTGCAAGACATGAACGGCGCGACCGGGACAACCCGGGTGTCGCTTGCGCTGGGGAAGCGCGCATAACCGTTCGATTATGCCACGGCTTCCTGCGCTCAAGACCCGAATAAAGCCCGTACGCGGGCGAGATCGGCAGGGGTATCGACGCCGGGCAACGGCACGTCATGTGTGACGAGTACGGCGATGCGCTCGCCATGCCACATCGCGCGCAGCTGTTCGAGCGCTTCCACTTGCTCGATCGGCGAGATCGCGAGAGTCGGGTACGTGCGCAGGAATTTCGCGCGATACGCGTACAGGCCGATGTGCCGGTACACCACGGCAGGCGCGGGCGGCGTGGGCATGGACGCGACGTTGGGCCAATGCGGCTGCCACGCGTCGCGCGCCCACGGGATCGGCGCGCGCGAGAAATACAGCGCGACGCCTCGCGCGTCGGGCACGACCTTGACGACGTTCGGATTGAATATGTCGGCGGGATCGGTGATCGGATGCGCGGCCGTCGCGATCGCGCAGTCGATCGTCGTCGCCAGATGCGCGGCGACGCCGCGCACGAGCGCTGGGTCGATCAGCGGCTCGTCGCCCTGCACGTTGACGACGATCGTGTCGTCGCTCCAGCCAAAGCGCGTTGCCACCTCCGCGAGACGGTCCGTGCCAGACGGATGATTGGCGCGCGTGAGCACTGCTTCGAAGCCGTGCTCGTGCGCCGCGTCGAGCACTTCTTGCGCGTCCGACGCAACCAGCACCTGCTGCGCGCCTGATTCGCGCGCGCGCTCCGCAACGCGCACGACCATCGGCTTGCCGCCGATGTCCGCGAGCGGCTTGCTGGGCAGACGCGTCGACGCGAGGCGGGCGGGTACGACGGCGATAAACGGATGAGCGGCGGTGTGGGTCATCGGATCAAGGACGAGCGGCGATCAAGGCGGGGGAAGAGGCTGCGCGCGCGGCGCGCACGCAGAGTCGGACATAAGCGGAAGCGGCGAAAACGGCGGCGGATCGATTGCGCAGTCCGTGCGCGGCGGGCATTCACATCGGAGCTCGCCGTGGTTCTCGCATGAGCCAGACGACGCGGCGCCTCACGCTGCAGCGCCGCTGCGGGTCAGGCGACCGAGCCGGGATTCAGATCGACGGGGGTGCCTTCGACGGTCTGCCGTGCTTCGTCGACGAGCATGACGGGAATGCCGTCGCGGATCGGATAGGCGAGCTTGTCCGCGTTGCAGATCAGCTCCTGCGCGGCGCGGTCGTAGCTGAGCGGGCCCTTGCAGATCGGGCATACGAGGATTTCAAGCAGGCGAGCGTCCACGGACTTTCTCCACAACTAATGCAGTGAGGCGATGATCAAGCGCGGCTTCGACCGGGACTACCCAGATGCGCGCGTCGTGCCAGGCCCCCAATTTTACCGCATCCTTTTCGGTGATCAGGATCGCATCGGCGTCGACATCGGTGAAAGGATTGCGCTCGAACGCGTAGTGATCGGGCAGCGCGCGCGTCGTGGGCGCGAGGCCGGCCGCACGCAGTGTCGCGAAAAAGCGTTCCGGCGCGCCGATGCCGGCGGCGGCCAGCACGCGTTGACCGGCGAACTGCGCGAGCGGGCGGCGCAGCGCGGGATGGTCGAGATGCCACGCGTCGGCGGGAGCGAGCTGCAGTGCGAACGTGTTCGGCCACGCGGGCAGCGTGCGCGCGTACGGATCGTTGATCAGTGTCGCGTCGCGGCGGCGCGACAGCGGCTCGCGCAGCGGTCCGGCCGGCAGCAGGAAGCCGTTGCCGCCGAGCCGGTGATCGAACACGACCAGTTCGACGTCGCGCGCCAGCCGATAGTGCTGCAGGCCGTCGTCGCTGACGATCACGTCGACGTCGCCGCGCGCGGCGCACAGCGCCTGGGCGGCCGCGACGCGATCCGGACAGACCCACACCGGTGCGCCGGTGCGGCGCGCGATCAGCAGCGGCTCGTCCCCGCCGACGCCCGCCGACGAACCGGGCGTGACCTGGGTCGGCGTGCCCACGCGCGCGCCGTAGCCCCGCGACACGATGCCAGGCGTGAAGCCCGCGGCGCGCAACGCTTCGACGAGCGCGATGACGGTCGGCGTCTTGCCGGTGCCGCCGACCGTCACGTTGCCGACGACCACCACCGGCACGCCGATGCGCACCGACTTGAGCCAGCCGAGAGAAAAGGCGGCGCGGCGCGCGGCCGCGATTGCGCCGAACACGCAGGCGAGCGGCGTCAGCGCCCAGGCGAACGGGCCGCGTTGCTGCCATTCGCGCGCGAGGCGCGCTTCGAGTCGGTGGTTGAGTTCGCTCATGGGCGGTTTGCGCGCACGGACTGCGCGCCGTACGCACTACGCGGGATCGACATGAACGCGGTTCTCCGGGCAATCGAATGCGAATACGGTCGAAAAATGAGGTGCGAGCGACGTGGCGAAAGGGCTCGCGCGTGATGGTCCTGGGCCGGCAAGCTGTTCGCTGCACTGTGCGATCGGCATGCCGTCGAACCCGCCACTCTATCGCGCGGGCGTCCCGCCCCGCAAGTCGCGCGGGGCGTCACACAGGCGGCCGCACCTTATGTGGGGTTGCCCACAGTCTGTGGATAACTTTGTGGAGAACCTGCCATGCGATGACCCGAAACGGCCATTCCATGTGCTTCGGCCCGCAGTGCTCGCTCGCTGTTGAAAAGTAAATTCCATATAAATCAACGGCCTGCCTGGGATTTATTTTCCTTGGCGGGCGTCTGGCGGAATTCGTCAGGCGGTTCCCGCCATGTGGACACTTTTAACAATGCTGCGATTCCGGCTGGACGCGGCTCGTCGCTCGGTCTATCGTCTGTCCGGCCAGCGCTACTTATTCCTCGCATGAATCCCGAAAATCCTTTTGCTTCGGCGGCCTCCCCAGGCGGTGAGGTCGTCGTTCCCGTCTCCGCGCTCAACCGTGCGATCGGCACGATGCTCGAACGCTCGTTTCCGCTCGTCTGGGTCGCGGGTGAGGTGTCGAACTTCACCCGCGCGGCGAGCGGCCACTGGTATTTTTCCATCAAGGACGCGCAGGCGCAGATGCGCTGCGTGATGTTCCGCGGTCGCGCGCAGTACGCCGAATTCATGCCACGCGAAGGCGATCGCATCGAGGTGCGCGCGCTCGTCACGATGTACGAACCGCGCGGCGAACTGCAGCTGAATGTCGAAGCGGTGCGCCGCACTGGACAGGGGCGTCTGTACGAAGCGTTTTTGCGGTTGAAGGCGCAACTCGAGGCCGAGGGGCTGTTCGCCGCGGAGCGCAAGCGCGCGCTGCCGACCCATCCGCGCGCGATCGGCATCGTCACGTCGTTGCAAGCCGCCGCATTGCGCGACGTGCTGACGACGCTGTCGCGCCGTGCGCCGCACATTCCGGTGATCGTTTATCCGGCACCGGTGCAGGGCGCGGGCGTCAGCGCGAAGCTCGCGGCGATGGTCGAGGCGGCCGGCGCGCGCCGCGAGGTCGACGTGCTGATCTTATGTCGCGGCGGCGGCTCGATCGAAGACCTCTGGGCGTTTAACGAAGAAGTGCTCGCGCGCGCGATTGCGGAAAGCGTCATCCCCGTGGTGAGCGGCGTCGGTCACGAGACCGATTTTACGATTGCCGATTTCGCCGCCGACGTACGCGCGCCGACCCCGACCGGTGCCGCGGAGCTCGTGAGTCCGCAGCGCGTCATGCTGCTGCGCGAACTCGATCATCGGCACGCGACACTCGCGCGCGCGTTCGGCCGCATGATGGAGCGGCGCGCGCAGCAGCTCGACTGGCTCGCACGCCGGCTCGTGTCGCCGGGAGAGCGGCTCGCGCGGCAGCGCACGCATCTGCAGCAGTTGCGCGTGCGGCTCGCGTCGGCGGGCGCGCGGCCGGTGCGCGACGCGCGTGCGCGATTCTCGCTGCTGCAGATGCGCTGGCAACGCTGGCGTCCGGATCTCGCGGCCGAGCGCGCCCGTGTCAATGCGCTGACGCAGCGCCTGAATGCGGCGCTATCGCGCCAGCATGAACGTCAGGTCGCGCGCATCGACATGCTGAGCGCGCGACTCGCCGTGCTGAGCCCTCAGCGCACGCTCGAGCGCGGCTATGCGGCCGTGCTCGATGCGCAAAGCGGTCGGGCGATCCGCACGCCTTCGTCGCTGAAACCCGGACGTCGTTTGACGATGCATCTCGCCGAAGGCTCGGCCGACGTCGCGCTCGCCGACGTGCAGGCGCGTCTGACCGACGGTTTGTGAGGTCTCGCGGGTGCCCGCGGGCGCCCGCTCCCTGAGTTCCGACGACCGGGCACGGCCAATGCAGGCACGTCCCGAGGGTCTTGCGCACCGCATGTTTGCCATGCCGGACACAAAGGCCGTTGGTTTGCGGGGTTATTCCAACTCGCCTACAATCGAGTGCTCGATAGCGTCATCCGCAGACTCCCCACAACAGATACAGAGAAGGAAAGCACCATGGAACATACGCTCCCGCCCCTGCCGTTTGCGAAAAATGCGCTCGCTCCGCACATGTCGGAAGAGACGCTCGAGTTTCACTATGGCAAGCATCACCAGACCTATGTGACCAATCTGAACAATCTGATCAAGGGCACGGAATTCGAGAGCCTGTCGCTGGAAGAAATCGTCAAGAAGTCCTCGGGCGGCATCTTCAACAACTCGGCTCAGGTGTGGAACCACACGTTCTTCTGGAACAGCCTGTCGCCGCAAGGTGGCGGCGCACCGACCGGCGCGCTGGCTGACGCGATCAACGCGAAGTGGGGTTCGTTCGACAAGTTCAAGGAAGAGTTTGCGAAGACGGCAGTCGGCACGTTCGGCTCCGGCTGGGCATGGCTCGTGAAGAAAGCTGATGGTTCGCTCGACCTCGTGTCGACCAGCAACGCTGCCACGCCGCTCACCACCGACGCCAAGGCACTGCTGACGATCGACGTATGGGAGCACGCTTACTACATCGACTATCGCAATGCGCGCCCGAAGTTCGTCGAGGCGTACTGGAACATCGTCAACTGGGATTTTGCAGCGAAGAACTTCGCTTGAGATTGCCGGTTGCCGCTTGCCGACTGAGGTTGTGATCCCTGCGGTCGCGATCGAAGCGGGAAGCGAAAGACGAAAGCCCTCCATTGCGAGGGCTTTCTGTTTTTTGACGCGATTGCAAGGCGAGGAATCGGTGCCGCTCGCGCAAACTACGGGCGGGTGTCGTTCTTGGCGCGCTTCTGAAAGAAGATTGTCACAGTTGGTAACCGCTCTGCAACCGGCGCGTGGCAGCGTGAGCTGCGGCTAACCGTCCGAGTCAGAACTCGTCGGCATGTGTCGATGGAGATGGCCCCGGCCATCGCCTGTCGACTTCCCGGGCTGGCAGTGGCGCTTCTCGTCATTTGATTACACTGATTTACAAGCATGACCTGACCTAACGTACCCGGTCACCGCGTCGACACACAGCCGGCAACGGGCAAGCCGGCTGCGCAACAAACTTTCTGTAACGAAGCCGTAACCACGGAATTGTGCGGTTAGCCTAACGTTTGAATTCCAATCTCCCGAAGTGCACTACCATGATTCCCAGCAATAAAACGATCAGCCTGGCGATTCCCGCCGCCGTCATTGCACTTGCGTTAGGCGGTTGTGCAGTCGCGCCGCCGAGCGGCCCGAGCGTGGTCGCCATGCCGCATAGCGGCGAGCCTCTCAGCCAGTTCCAGCAAAACGACTACGCATGCCGCGACTACGCGAATCAATCGACGAATCCGTCCGGCGCAGCGCAGGCCGCCACCACGAATAGCGTGAACAGCGCGGCGCTCGGCACGCTCGGCGGCGCAGCGGTCGGCGCACTGCTCGGTGCGGCGGCGGGCAACGCCGGCGCGGGCGCGGCGATCGGCGCGGGCAGCGGCCTGCTCATCGGAGGCGCGAACGGCGCGAATGGCGCCCAGTATTCGGCCGCCGGCATGCAGGCCCGCTACGACACCGCCTACGCCCAGTGTATGACTTCGAAAGGCGAGACGATCGTTCAGCCGCAGCCTTACTATTCGACGCAGCCGGTCTATGTCGCACCCCCTCCTTATTACGCGCCGCCTCCGCCGGTCATGTATGCGCCTTATCCGGCTTACTGAGCGGTGATTGTGGGGCCAAGCCGGCTTGCTTGTCCGGCATTGCCGGCTCGTATCGCGGGTGAAATGCGTGGTACGGCTGCGCCGCAACTTTTAGCAACGCTCGTCAAACCTGTACCGCTGCTCACTCGGTGTTGTCCGTTGACGCCGCTTTACGCGGACGACGCCCGCGAGACGACGCCGTTTTACGGGCGGCTTGCCTGGTGGCCTCGGGCACTTCTTCCGGGCTGACTGCCGGCGCAGCGGCTTCGGCCGGCGCGGCAATCTCAGGTGCTTCATCGATCGTGCGCGGCGTGCTTTTCTTGACTTTCCTTGCGGCCGTTTTGCGCGATGCGCGCTTTTTGGGGCTTTGACGCTGCGCGGGATGGTCGCTGTCGATGGTTGAGTGGGTTTCGTGGCCGAACACGACTTGTTCAGCGGCTGTATCCGCTTGCGCTGTCACAGAGTGACCTTCGGGCTCCTGAGCTACCTGTTCAGCGACGAACTCGTGCGCGAGCGGCGCATGTACATGAGGGTCCTGCCGGTGTGCCGGTTCGGCGTGTTCCGCGTGTTCGGTGCGAGCCGGTGCGGTAGCCGCGGGGGCTTCATCAGCCGCTTCGTGGTGACTGCGCTGGGCATGCGCGGCCTCCTGCTGACCCCGGCGCGCCTTAGGATTGTTGCGGTCCTTGCGCCGCGACTTGTGCTTGCCACCCGACTCCGAAGCGGCCGCTTGCGCAGCCTGCGCTTCATACGAATGTTCGGCTGGCGGTTCAGCGGATACTGCTTCGGCCGACCCGGTTTCCGCCGACCCCGTCACTGTTTCACCGATGGTTTCGCTTTCACTTTCGGTTTCACCGGCGACGTTCACAGCTGCGCTTCGATAAACGTACGCGCCTGACTTCTCGTCGCGGCCGAATTCGAGCAGCCCGCGCGCTTGCGCTTCTTCCAGCAGATTGCCGAAAGCGCGAAAACCGTAGTACGTCTCGTTGAAATCCGGTTTGCGCCGTTTAATCGCATTTTTCAGCACGGACGCCCAGATCTTGCCGCTGTCGCCACGTTCGGAAGCGAGCGCGTCGAAGGTTTGCACCGCAATTTCAACGGCCTTGGTGCGGCGCTTTTCCAGATCCTCTTTGGGCGGGGCCTTCTCTTCGTCAGACGTACGTTTGGCGGCCTGTTGGGCGCCTTGCTGCTGGCGCGACGATTCGCGCCTCACGACTGCGCGCTGACTTTCGCGTACCAGATCGTCGTAAAAGAAGAATTCGTCGCAATTCGCAATCAGCAGATCGGAGGTGGACTGTTGTACACCCACGCCGATTACCTGTTTGGCGTTTTCGCGCAGCTTTGACACGAGCGGCGAGAAGTCGGAATCACCACTGATGATGACGAACGTGTTGACGTGCGATTTCGTGTAACAGAGATCGAGCGCATCGACGACGAGCCGAATGTCGGCGGAATTCTTGCCCGATTGGCGCACGTGCGGAATTTCGATCAACTCGAAATTGGCTTCGTGCATTGCGCCTTTGAAACTCTTGTAGCGATCCCAGTCGCAATACGCTTTCTTGACGACGATGCTGCCCTTCAGCAGCAGCCGTTCGAGCACTAACTTGATGTCGAACTTGTCGTATTTCGCGTCGCGCACGCCAAGCGCGACATTTTCGAAGTCGCAAAACAGCGCCATGCTGACGTTTTCGTTGGATGACGCCATATCTATCTCCATTGAAGCGATCGTCGAACTCGACGAATCGCGACATGATAGCGATTCCAGCGAAGGTGAGCAGCTTTTGTGGTGCGCGCGCACCGCTCGGCAAGAGGGAATTGGCAGCAAGCGGTTCAACCGGCGGTCCGGCAAGCGGCTCCATGTCAGTCTCGTTACACGGTGTCGCGGCGACCTTCGTTGTTCCACGTCGCGCGAGCTTCCAGCACGTCATCGATCAATCCATATTCCCTCGCTTCGAGCGCCGACATGAAGTTGTCGCGGTCGGTGTCGCGCGCGATCTCTTCGATGCTGCGTCCGGTGCGCTCGGCCATCATCGCATTGAGACGCGCTCGCACATACAGCACCTCCTTCGCCTGGATTTCGATGTCCGCCGCGGTGCCCTGACCGCCGCCGGACGGCTGGTGAATCATGATGCGCGCATTGGGTAGCGCATACCGTTTGCCGCGTTGACCCGCGGTGAGCAGGAAGGTGCCCATGCTCGCGGCAAAGCCCGTGCACAAGGTCGACACCTCCGGCTTGATGAACTGCATGGTGTCGTAAATCGCAAGGCCGTCGTACACCGAACCGCCGGGCGAGTTGATGTAAAAGGAAATATCCTTGTCGGGGTTCTCTGATTCGAGAAACAACAATTGCGCGACGATCAGGCTGGCCGACTGCTCGTTCACAGGCCCGACAAGAAACACGATGCGCTCGCGAAGGAGGCGGGAGTAGATGTCATAGGCGCGCTCGCCCCGGCCGGATTGTTCGATCACCGTGGGCACAAGGCCCAGGCCGGAGACAGATGGGTAACTGGAAGGCATGTATTCCTCGTTCAGGATGGACGGTACGGGCATTCCGGGATGTGCAGGCGGCCGTGCGAGCCAGAAGCCTTGTGACATGTGCCGGTTTTGCTCATTTGACGAAGCAGCGGCCGGCGGTGTGACAGAAATTTTTTGCGCCGCGCTGTCACACAGCCAGTTGCCCATGCGTCAAGCTTACGAATACCGGACATGACAACACAGCCGCTTTTTCACTACGCACCATCGGGAGGTCGACGCATGACGGAGCACGGAATCGACAAGGCATCCAGTTTCGAGGCCGCGCGCGCCCGTCTGCTGGCACTCGCATATCGGATGCTCGGCAGTCGCGCGGAAGCCGAAGACGCGGTTCAGGACGTCTGGCTCAAATGGCATCTGGCCGATACGCAGGCGGTACAAACACCGGTCGCATGGCTCACCACGCTCACGACGCGCACGGCGATCGACCGCCTGCGGCATGCGCAGCGCGAGCGTGCGTCGCAGGCTAGCGGTTGGCTGCCCGAGCCGTGGCTCGACGAGGTCGCGCCCTCTGCGGAGGAGTTGGCACTGCGCGCCGCGGATATGTCCTATGGGGTGATGCTGCTGCTCGAACATTTGAAGCCAGACGAACGTGCGGCGTTCGTCCTCCATGAAGCGTTCGAGTGCGGTTATGCAGAAATTGCCTTGATTCTCGAGCGCAACCCGGCCGCTTGCCGGCAAATGGTTCATCGCGCCAAGGAGCGTCTGAGACGTGCGGGTGCGCCGTTGGAGCGGCCCGATCCAGCGGTGCATGGGCGAATCGTCGAGCGTTTGCGCGCGGCGCTCGAAGCGCAAGACCGGGCGGGCCTGCTACAGCTTTTCAGCGAGGCGCCGCAACTTGTCAGCGACGTACCTTTGTACGCTCAGCCCACTGCGTTCCCCGCGGTCGACCCGGCCCTTGGTGCACACGGGCCAACGCCCAGGACCGAATCGCAGCGCGCCCGTGAACCGGTTTCAGGTCCGAAGTGGATGGGCGTGATCATATCGCTCGCGCAGCAGGCGAGCCATGCCGAGGTGGTGTCGATGGCGGGTGCCGTGTGTATCGCGCTGTTCTGCGACGGCGACATCGTCGGGTTAATCGACGTGGTGACGGATGGCGCCACGGACCTTTCGGCGAGAATCGTCTCGCTGCGCATCCTGACCAGCGCCGCGCATTTGCACGCGGCCAACCGGATGCTTGGCCGCGACGCGGTGAAGGAACTGCTTGCCCGGATCAAGGACCATCCGGGGGCATCAGTTACGGTGAGCCGCGACTTCCCAGTTGATGTCGACGCATAGCACCTGCGTACCATGCGACGTATGCGCGGCAATCGAGGCAGTGACGCACAGGTGCGCTTCGTTGATCGACAGATACGGCGGCGTCAGATGAACACGCCCCGGTTGACGCATCGCCTGAATGAAGTACGGGCGGCGTTCCCAACTCGCGCCTTCGGAATGCAGCAGGGGGCTGAAGCGCTTTGCGCGTTGCGAGGTGCGGCCCGGCGGCAGCACGTTGTCGCCGATCTGCCGGCCCGAACCATCCAGGAGAAAGCAGCGCGCCGTTTCTCCCAGCGCGAGCAAAGGCGCGCTCGCCTGCGCGATCGGTTCCCCGGCGATCAACTGCGCGGCGGCGGCCTCGAGCGCCGTGACATACGGTGCGAGCCGCGCGGACTGCGCTTTCTCTCGAGCGGCGACGCGTTCGCGCAGCGAGGCGGAGAGCGAATCCATCAGACGTGCTGCGACTTGCGGCTTGACGGGGTCAACGCTCGGGCCCGCGAAAAAGGCGCCCTGGACGAAGTCGACGTTGCATTCGAGCGCGATCAGCGCGTCGCGCTCGGTGCTCAGACCGCCCATCAGCACCAGTTGCCCGGACTCGTGCAGCAGAGAGACGAGGCCCGGCAAAACGCGCTCGATGTGCGAGTGTTCACTCGCTTGCGCGAGGATGCAGCGGTCCAGCGTGACGATGTCCGGCCGCAGATTCCACACTCGGTCGATGTTCGAATGCTTGGCGCCAAAGCCGTCGAGCGCGATCAGGAAACCGGACTTGCGCAGCGAATCGACGACTTCGGCAAAGCGCGTGGTCTCGCCGCCGGCCTGTTCGGATACTTCGAGCACCACGCGTTGCGGCGGCAGGCCAAGCGTCTTCAAGCCGGCAAGCAGCGCGTCACCGTAACTGGTGTCCATCAGTGCGGCGGGATGCAGGCTGAGGAAGAGCCATTCGTCGTGGCTGTCAAACGCGTTGAAGTTGCCGAGGTGCAGCGATTCGGCCAGCCGGCCGAGTTCGAGCAGATCGCCGCGTCGCGCGGCCTGCGTAAAGACTTCGTGCGAGGGCACCTGTTTGTCATGCTCGTCATGAACGCGCAGCGATGCGTGATATCCGATCGCTCGCCGGTGCGATACCGAGAAGACCGGCTGAAACACGCTGAAAACGGTGTAGCCACCATACAGAACGGTACGCCGGGAGCCTTCGTCGCCGGCCATCGGGCGTGGTGGCTGGAAGCCGGGAGGATCGAGTTCGATCATGCTCATCATTCAGTCGTGTGGAAATGGCGGCGCTTGCAAGGCACCGCGGGAGTTCGCAGGCGCAGACGAAGAGTTTACAGGATAGACGAGCAAGAAATATGCGCATGTACGAACATGGCTCGAGTGCCCGCCAGCCATGCGCCGGGGAAGCCCTTGTGCGGCCGCCGCGGCACGACGGCGGCGACACGCACTTCGCTGGTGCGGCACGCGCCCTGTTGCGGGTCGGCAGTGCTGTTCGTGGGCGCCGGTGCTGCGTCACGGCCAAGCTCTGCGCCGTGTTCACGCATCAGGCGGCAACTGCGCCGCCGCGTGAAAAAACGCCTGCGCGCGCGGCTCGTTACCAAAGGCGACGTGAATCCTGATCCACGGGCTCGCCTCCCGATTCGGCCTGAAGTGTTGTCCAGGTAGCACCGTTACACCGAGCGGCACGCCGCATTCCACCAACCGCTCGGCGTCCGCGACGTGAGGCACGCGCGCCCACACGAACTTGCCGCCTGCCGGCTCTTCGAAAATCTCCCAGCCGGCATCCTCGAGTGTCTGGACGGTCGAGCCGAGCGCGCCGCGCATCTGCCGGCGCAGTCGCTCCAGATATTTGCGATATGCGCCGCGCTCCAGCATCGACACCGCTACCGCTTCGGCAAAACGCGAGCAGCCGATGCTCGTCAGCATCTTGATGTCGACCAGGTCCTTGATGATCGCGTGATTCGCTACCACGCAGCCGATCCGTAGCGACGACGACAGCGTCTTGGACAACCCGCCGATGTAGATCACCTGTTCGAGCTGGTCGAGGGTGGCAAGGCGATCGGTGATATCGGTCTGGAAATCCGCGTAGATGTCGTCTTCGATAATCTGGAAGCCATGTTCGCGCGCCATTTGCAGCAAACGGAACGCGACCTGCGGTGCGACCGTGGTGCCGGTCGGATTGTGGAACACGGAGTTGATGAGCAGCAATCTGGGCCGGTGCAGCTTCAATTGCGCCTGCATCGCGTCGAGGTCCGGACCATGGCCCGTGCGTGGAATGCCGATCAGCTTCATGCCGTGCAGTCGGAGCAGGCCGTACAGGTTGTAATAGCCCGGGTCCTCGACAAAGATCGTGTCGCCTGGCTTGAGCATGTAGCGCACCAGCAGATCGAACGCCTGGCTCGCGCCATTGGTGATGAGAATCTGCGACGCGTCTGCCTGAATGCCCAGCTGACCAATGCGGCCGCGCAACTGCTCCCGCAAGACCGGGTTGCCAAGCGGCGTCGCGTACTCGACCATGCTCGACGGATCGGTTCGTGACACGTGGCGGATCGCCTGCGCTATGCCATCGATGTCGCGCCAGCTTTCGGGAATGAAGCCTGAGCTGAGCTTCAGCGTCTCGCCCGGAAAGTTGAATTGCTCCAGCAAATGGTCCGACTCGACGTCGGCGCGGCGCGGGTCGGAGGTGCCTTGGCAGCGCATCTCGGTCGGCTGACGATCGGCGATGTAGAAGCCTGAGCCGTGGCGGGAGTCGACATAACCGAGCGACACCAGCCGGTCGTACGCCTCGATCACCGGAAAGCGGCTCACGCCGAAGTCTGCGGCGAACTGGCGGATCGACGGTAGTTTCGAGCCAGGATGCGCATTGCGCGAGCGGATCCACGCCGAGACGCCCGCGACGATCTGCTCGGTCAGCGGCACGCCGTTGTCCCGATCGAGCTCGATTTCAAGTTTCATACGCTCGCCTTCTTGTGCCGGCCGGCGAACGCGAGTGGTTTTGCACCGCGCAGGCCATGCCAACTGTTCGGTTTTTTGACTGAACAGTTCAGATGAAAGTGTTCGGAACTGTGCATGGGTATTCGATCATCGCACATCAATAATCGGTACAACAGAAAGTTCTTCGAGGAGAACGGCGATGCGAGAAGTCCGAGTTTTCGAGTTGGAACATGGCGAGCCCGTCTCGGCCTGGCGGGTCGCGCGTCCGTCGATTTTCAAGGTGATCAGCGGCAATGTCTGGCTGACCGTCGAGGGCGAGCATGAGGATCACTGGTTGGCGGCGGGAGAGTCGATCGAGTTGGCGCGTGGGTCGGTGGCATGGATCAGCACGGGGCAGGCCGGGGCGCGTTTTGCGCTGGCGAGCGGCTCGCAACGGAAGTTGCCGGCCTTGCTATTCGGCTGGCCAATGCCGGGTTGGCTGGCGCGCCGGCCACAGGCGGTCTGAAGCCGGACGAGCGGCGAGCCGCCGCTTTGCAGCCAGCTTACGGCTCGATAACGGCTCGGTTACGGCCCGGACGCAGCCCCTCCCGCCTCGTATTCTCCGATATACCGCGCGCGCGGCCGGATCAACCGGCCGTCGCGCGTCTGTTCTATCGCGTGCGCGATCCAGCCGACCACCCTCCCGAGCGCGAATAGCGTGAACGCGGCACCGGTCGGCAAGCCGAGCACGCGCTCGACCGCCGCAAGCGCGAAATCCACCGTCGGCTCCGCGCCCGTCGTCTCGCGCACGGCTCGTGCGAAATGCAGCACCTCGTTGAGCGGTGAGCGGGCCGGTGCGCAGTCGGCGAGCATCGTCAGCAACAGCCGCGCGCGCGGGTCGCCGTCCGGATAAAGCGGATGACCGAAACCCGGCAGCGCCGCGCCTTGCGCGCCGTGCTCGTGGTGCGCGAGGCGGTTCGCCAGATAGCGGTCCAGCTCGGGCGAGCGCGACGCCTCATCGAGCAGCGCGGCGATGCGCACGGTTTCGCCGCCGTGACGCGGCCCGGAGAGCGCCGCGAGTCCGCCCGCGACGGCGCCGAACAGATGCGTGCCCGTCGATGTGATGCAGCGGACCGTGAACGTCGACGCGTTCAACTCGTGATCGGCGCAGGCGATCAGCGCCGCGCGCAGCAGCCCGCTTTGCTGCCGGCTGCGCACCCGCCAGGCCGTTGCGATCTGCCGATGCAGCGGTTCGTTCGACGGCGCCGCCGACAGCATCGCGGCGGCAAGCAGCCGCATCACGGCGCACGCGGTGTCGAGTTGCGCATCGCGGCCGAGCGCCCACACGCGCGGCATTTGCGCCGCGGCGGCCGGCATCAGCACGAGCGTGCGATCGAGCGGCGTGCTGTCGCTCCATAGCTTGAGCCACGCGGCCCATTGTGCGCGAGCGAGCGGAACGGCGGGCGCATCGGCGATGCGCCGCGTGCTGCATTCCCACAGCAGCGCCGCGACGTCTTCGAGTGACGCACTGCGCGCGAGTTCGATCGCATCGTGCCCGCGATACAGCAGCCGGCCGTCCGCGACCAGCGTGATCGACGATTCGAGCACCGGC